>CAJPKC010000130.1 GCA_905370255.1 Streptococcus oralis | reverse complement strand
CCAAAAAGAAATTCATCCAAGTCGATAGAATCTGCATCTCCTTCGATACGATAAACATCCAAGTGATACAAGGGTAGACGTCCTTCATATTCTCGAACAATAGTATAAGTAGGACTTTTAATCATTTGATGAATGCCTAGGCCTCTAGCCAGGCCTTTGGTTAGCGTTGTTTTACCAGCACCTAATTCACCGGTCAAAATCAATACATCATTTTCCTCTAGTAAAGAGCCTAGCTCTTGTCCAAGAGCAATGAGTTCATCTTCATTTTTTGTGTACATGTAAATATTATACCAAAAAGTTTTCTTTTGCGACATTTCTAGTAATAAAAAAGGAGGAGATTCCTCCTTCTTTTTTTAGTGTTTATCATTAGTTAAGAGCCATGCTGATATAGTTCAAGATAAACAAGGCATCCAAAATCCAAATCATGACATGCACATCTTTAACTTGGCCTTTGACAACCTTTGTCAAAGTATAAGTCAAGAAACCAACTGCAATCCCTTGAGTGATTGAGTAACTGAATCCCATAAAGATAGATGTGAAGAAAGCAGGAACTGCTTCTGACATATCATCCCAAGGAATGTTTTTCAAGTTAGAGAGCATCATAATTCCGACGATAATCAAAATTGGTGCTGTCGCAGCTGAAGGAACAATAGCAAGAAGTGGGCTAAAGAAGCTTGATAGGGCAAAACAGATAGCAACTACTAATGCTGTCAATCCAGTACGTCCACCAGCACCGATACCTGCTGCTGACTCAACATAAGTTGTAACGTTTGAAGTACCTGCAATGGCACCAACTGATGTCGCTACCAAGTCAGAGTAAAGAGCCTTATCCAATTTAGCTGACTCATGGTTTTCACCACTTGTCGCAACGATACCAACTTTTTCACCAGTACCAATAAGAGTACCGATAGTATCAAAAATATCTGTCAATGAGAAGGCAAGAATAGCCATCAAAGTTTCTGGCAAACGAGAAGTATTTGAAATCAAAGATCCTAAACCTTCTGAACCAAGAGCAGCACCAAACAAAGTACCTAAGTCGTTAACTGCTGATGAAAGATTGTTGCTAGCGAAGTCAATCCCTGACACATTAACAAGACCAACCGCAATGGCAAGAACAGTCGTTGTTAAAATAGAAAGGATGATCCCACCTTTGATACCTTTAACAACAAAGAAGATAGTAATAGCAAGACCTGCAAGAGCTACCAAAACTGCTGTAGTATTGAAATCTACTAATCCTGGAACGGCTGAAGCATTTGCAGTAATCGCCGCTTGAGCCTTATCTGCTCCTTCACCTGCTACAGTATAAGTACCTGGGTCAATTGAGAATTTCAAAAGACCAGCATTCTTAATACCAACGTAAGCGAGGAAAACACCAATACCAGCTGAAATTGCTGAGCGAAGTGTTGTAGGAATAGACTCAATGATCATTTTACGAACATTGGTCAATGTAATAATTAGTGAAATAACTCCACAGATGAAGACCATCCCAAGAGCTTCTTGCCATTTATAACCCATCCCAAATACGACGGTAAATGTAAAGAAGGCATTGAGTCCCATACCTGGAGCTTGCGCGTATGGTAAGTTAGCATAGAAGGCCATCATCAAAGTCCCCACAACAGAACCAATGATTGTAGCCAAAAACACACCTTGAACAGGCATTCCTGTTTGTGAAAGCATTTGAGGGTTTACAAAGAGAATATAACTCATTGCAAAGAAAGTTGTTAAACCAGCAAGAACCTCTGTACGGACATCTGTCCCGTGCTCTTTTAGTTTAAATAGTTTGTCCATTTTTAATCTCCTTTGTCATTTTACGAACAATACTACCATTATATCACCAATCATTCATCTTTTCAAGATGTTTTTTCTAATTTTAAAAATTCTTATGAGATATTATTCTTCCTATTTTCGCTTATTATCAGCTTTTCTAGTCACTTTCTGATATAATAGAAAACATCTTATCTGAAACTAGATTCGGGAGGATTTTATGACTAAAAAAATGATTGCCGTCGATTTGGACGGAACCTTGCTCAACTCTGAAAGCAAACTTTCTGATTTTACTATTGAAACGATTAAAAAAATCTCTAAAAAAGGCCACCAAGTTGTTATCGCAACTGGTCGCCCTTACCGTATGGCCAAAGATTTTTATGATCAACTTGAACTTGAAACCCCTATGATCAACTTCAACGGTTCACTCACTCATCTGCCAGGTAAGACTTGGAAACATGAAAAGTGTCTGACTGTGGACAAAAAATACCTCTTGGATATCGTAAAACGAAAAGAGGATATCGAGGCAGACTTTATCGCAGGTGAATACCGTAAAAAGTTTTACATTACAGCCCCGGACAAAGAAATTGCCGATCCTAAATTGTTTGGTGTTGAAAACTTTCGCCCTGAAAATCAATTCAAGTCTGACTTAGTGACTAAGGGGCCAAACTGTATTTTATTACAAACTAGGGCAGACGATAAATATGCACTAGCAGAAGAGATGACCAGCTTTTACAAGCATCAGCTTAATATCAATACTTGGGGCGGTCCCTTGAGCATTCTTGAATGTACTCCAAAAGGTGTTCACAAGGCATTTGCTCTTGAATACCTTCTAAATGTCATGAATATAGACAGACAGAACCTGATTGCCTTTGGTGACGAACACAATGACCAAGAAATGCTCTCCTTTGCAGGTAGAGGATATGCCATGAAAAATGCTAATCCCGCTCTACTTTCTTTCGCAGACGAGCAATTACCACTAACCAACGAAGAAGACGGAGTCGCTCACTTTTTACAAGAGCAGTTCCTTTAATAAAAACTATCCCTCCATACTTTTTTGGTAGAAAATAGCTACCTTAATCGTATGGATTTTTTTATGCCAAAAATCGATTAAAGAAAAAAGGACCCGAATCCGTGTTAACGAGATTCAAGTCCTTACAAAAGATATCTATTTTTTTAGAACGATACGATCAGAAATTTCGCGATCCATATCATCAATGATCATTTGATTGCCATCTGCTACATAAACCTTGATATCATCTCCAATAAAGACTCTCTGACTTTCTGGTTCGAAGGTCACCTTCTTCACCTCTTTATCTCCGTTCGCTTCAACTTCTGTCCACGTTCCGGTATTTCCAGTGACTACAAGAGTAATGCTATCACCCTCGTCTTGTCCCTTGTAGGTCCCATCTATATTAGTAGTTGTGTCAGTCTTTGCACTAGTAGTAGAACTAGAAGCACTGGTTTCTGATACTTGACTAGTGCTCACTTCAGAGCTAGGGCTTGCTTGGGATGAAGGTGTCGACTTAGTTGTTGACGAACAAGCAACTAAACGACTAAGACTTACTACAGTAGCAAGAGAAAGTGTAAATTTTTTTAGTGACATAATGTCTCCTTTCTTTCAGGAGCTAAAGGCAGAAAAACTGCAGAACTATTCTACTTATACTATATCAAATAAAGGAAACAAGGTCAATCAAGCAACTATGTTTTTATAAGGTAGGCACGAACTTCAGATATAAAATAGAGGGAACCTGTAACAAACAGTAAGTCTTTCTCACCTGCAGACTTTTCAAAATCATCTATAAAGTCTCGATAGGAAGCAACTCTATGATAGTCGCTCAAATCTTGCTCCTCCAAAGATCCCTGATAGTCAAAACTCGTCACATAGAGAGCTGTATCAGGTAAATGATCTGTCAAATAAGTTAACATTCCGCTATAATCCTTACGCTTTAAAGCTCCAAAAAGGATTTGGGGATGATAGCCTTGCTGAATTTTTTCCTGGATAAATTCAACCAATCGTTCTAAAGCCGGTAGATTATGGGCACCATCTAGATAAATGTGCTCCGTAACAGCTTCTAGACGCCCAGCCCAGCTGGTTGTTTTCAGAGCACGCCGGATAGCTTCCTCATTGATCTTTTCACCTCTCTCTGTCATAAACAACAGAAATGCCTGCAAAGCAAGGGCAGCATTCTCCTCTTGATAAGCTCCTTCCAAACCCAGTTTTAGTCGGGTCAAATCCGCTAGAGAAGAAGAAAAATGTCCTGATTTGAAATAAAAATCTCGGTCAGCTTGATAGAGAGTTACATCTAAATCTTCTGCTATCTTTTGACAAACGAGCTGGGCTTCAGGAGCTAAGTTTGCAATCACTGCTACTCTTTCTGGCTTAAAAATTCCTGCTTTCTGTTCAGCGATTTCTTCCAGACTATTGCCCAAGGTCTCCTGATGATCTAGGCCGATTGAAGTAATAACTGCAATCTCTCCAGTCACCACATTAGTGGTATCAAGAAGTCCACCAATCCCAACTTCTAATAGAACTAGATCCACCTCTTGTTCTTTAAAATAAAGCAAAGCAATCACGGTTAACAACTCAAAAAAAGATAGCTGATCGTGGGTTTCTAAAAGTCTTTGCTCCATTTCCTTAACTTGATTTGCTAAAAGGATAAAGTCTGCATCCGATATAGGTTGACCATTGATACAAATCCGATCCTGGATGCTAACAATGTGAGGCGAAGTAAAGGTCCCCACCTTCTTACCATGAGAAACAAAGAGTTCTCTCATAAAGGCAATGTTTGACCCCTTGCCATTAGTTCCTGTAACATGGATAATGGGGTAAGATTCCTCAGGATTTCCCAACAAATCTACTGCCTTCTGCATTCGCCCCAAACCTGATCTAAAATTCAAACCGATTCGACTATGAAGCCATTTTTCTACTTCAAACACGCTTAATCTCCTTAATCCTTAATAAAAAAGCGAAGATTCTCTTCGCTTTTTACTGATTTTGCTAGATACTAGCTAAACTTTATTTTTAGTGGGGGTTAAAAACATCTCCCGAACTTACTGACGGTTTTTATTTTTATCGTCAGGCTAAAAACGTCCAGTGGACGTTTTTATTCCTCCATAAAGCTGTTGAAGACTTCTTCAATCATGTTCCATTC
>CAJPKC010000129.1 GCA_905370255.1 Streptococcus oralis | reverse complement strand
CTTTATAAGCTTATTTAGGCTATCCTGAATCTTTTTCTCATTGTCTACATCAAGGCTTGCAGATATTTCATCAAGTATAAGAATAGGTGCATCCTTAAGAAATGCCCTTGCTATCGATAACCTCTGTCTTTCTCCGCCAGAAAGCTCAGTACCATTTTCACCCACCTTGGTGTTAAATCCCTCAGGCAGCTTTTCTATAAAGTCCAAGCAATTAGCAAGAATAGCCACTTCTTTTACCTCTTCATCAGTTGCACTTTCTCTACCAAGCCTTATATTTTCAAGTATGCTGGTATTAAAGAGCGTCGCATCCTGGAAGACTATGGATATCTTCTTAAATAAAGAATCCGTCGATATATTTTTAATGTCTTTTCCGTCAATCAGTATGCTGCCTCCATCATAGTCATAAAGCCTTGATACTACTCTTAAGACAGAGGTTTTACCTGAACCTGATACCCCCACAAGGGCTGTGACTTCACCCTGCTTTGCTGTAAAACTCACATCTTTAAGCACCTTAGTAGCTTTGTCATAGGAAAATGATACATGGTTAAATTCTATGTCATAGCTCTTAAGCTCCGTGTCTTCACCCTCCTGAAGAACTGCGCTCTTAATCTCTTTAATTCGTCTTACTGCCGGCTCTATATATGACATTTCCGTCATACCCTCTATAGATATATCAAAGAGCTCTTTTACTTTGATTGTTCCTATGATATAACCTATAAGGTATAGAAGACTAATCTCACCATGAGAAAGAAGCTGTATACCCACTGCTATTACTACAGCCACGCTGATATAGGATAGGGACGATGATAGCCCTACGGCAATCATAGACAAAAGCTCAACCTTAAAATGTGCCCTCTCACTCTCCTCCATTTTCTTATACAAGGTCTTTTTTACCTTGTCCGACTGGTTGAAGCTGCTTATTTCCTGCTGCAGTTCTATGGCTTCCTGAAAAAGCTCTGAATTCTCCCTAAGCACCCCAAAATATTTGCTGTACTCAAATACTTCCTTTTGCTTAGCTAAAGGTGTAATCAAGAAACAAAGAAGAGTAGGTATAATGGCTGCAAGTCCCATTTTCCAGTTCCCAATAAGCATCATTAGCCCCATAAGCGGAAAGAAAATCCACATACCTACTACCTTAGGGATGGAGTGGCTCATAGCATGCTCTATCCTCTCCACATCAGACATTATTGTTTGTGAAAGGTCTGACAAATCGTGCTTTGAAAAATAAGCTAATGGCAGGTCAGCAAGGTTCTCTGCTATACCCTTTCTTAAGTTAGCGGACTCCTTGTATGTCGCATTATAAAGACTTACATATTCTTTCGAGAGCAGGATATACATAAGCACTAAGGTAAGCACTCCCATAACAATGTATTGAATGGTACTATATGCCTTTCCGATGACAAGTTGATTAAACAATGCCATTAAAATAAACATTGGAGCGATATTTATACAATATGTCAAAAAGCAGTATAAAGTCGACTTTGAAAGATTGGCAGCCCCCTGTTCAGATAAGGCATATCTTTTCTTATAATAGTTTTTCATTTGACACCCTCCAATCATTTGCAGTTTCATATAAGTTTAAAAGCCTACAGTATAGTCCCTGTGCAGATAGTAACGAATCATTATCTCCTCTTTCCACAATCCTGCCATTCTCCAAAACGATGATTTCATCTACATTCCTGATGCTTGTCAACCTGTGGGCTATCATTATTACTGTCTTATCCTTCATCAGGTTCTTGAAGGCTTTTTGTAATTCGTACTCATTATCCGCATCTATAGCGGCACTGGCTTCATCCATTATGACAATAGGCGAATTTTTAAGTATTGCTCTGGCTATAGCTATCCTTTGTTTTTCACCCCCTGAAAGATATACCCCCTTTGAGCCGATAATTGTATTCTCGCCATCCTTAAACTTAGCGATAATTTCATCACAGCCAGCAAGGCTTAGAGCCTTTAATACCTCTTCTCTTCCGGCTTTTTCATCAGCAAGTGCAACATTGTCATATATTGACTTCTTAAACAGCTTACTGTCTTGAAATACGAATGAAATGCTTCGTATAATAGCTTCTTTCGAGTATTCTTCAAGTCTGTGTCCGCCTATCTTAATAGCTCCCTTATCCACCTTGTAAAACCCTGATAAAAGCTTTGCTATCGTAGACTTTCCTGAACCTGAGTGTCCCACCAGGGCATAGGTTCTCTTTTCCTTAAGTGAAAATGATAAATCTTCCAGAACTTTATTCTCGCCGTATGAAAAGCTTACATTTTCAAATTCGATATCATAGTTGTCAAAATTAGTCCTATCTCCGTATGAGAGCTTGTCTTCCTGCATCTTTTTGTACAATTCTTCTAAGTGGTCAATGGCAAAGTTAGCGTTATAAATATTCATGCTCGCCCACATTATCTTCATAAACGAAACCATGATTACGCCACTTAGAAAGAATATCATAATAAGTTCTACTGCCATAAACTTCGGATTCTTAGCTTCTAAAATAAAAAAACAAAGCGGAATACTGATGATTGCTATAAGCCCCAAAAATATCAACTGATAGACAACATAGGGCAGTTTGCAGGAAATAGAATAATCCAGTGCATACCTTGAATAGTCCATAATAGCCTCGTATAATGCCTTGAATGACTTAAGTCTGGTTCCAAAGATTTTTACAACCTGAATGCCTCTGATATACTCGACAGTTTCTGAACTGAGTTTATCAAATGATTCCTGATACTTTTTCATAAAATCTTTGTTTCCCATCATCATACATAAAATCAAGCCACAAACAACCGATAATATTACAATAAGCAATCCCACTCTGATACTAATTAAAAATGACAAGACCAGTGTGAATATCGGAACTAGGAAGGCTTGTGAATTGTCAGGCAGCATATGTGCTACAGCCATATGTGTCTTAGCTGCATTATCATCTATGGTTTTTCTGATATAACCAGAGGAATTTAGATCAAAAAATCTAAAGCTTGAGTCTGTAAGCCCGTCAATACCTCTTTTTCTAAGATTTGTCTCAAGGCGAAATGCAAGTTTATGAGAAACAAGCCCTGATGTCAGATATAAAGCAGCACTTATCGTTAAACAAATGACTGTTATTGTTGAATAAAATCCTGCATTCTCATAGTTTCCATTTACAACAACTTCTTTTAGGAATAAATATATGTAGTAATATCCATATACCATCAAAAAAGCTGATATCCCTGATATCAATATTGCCACATATCCCAGCAATTTAACCTCCGGAACATATCGAAATAGTTTTTTATAAACCCCCATTATCTTTCTCCTTTCCTTGTTTAAATAAATAAACAATCATGTCCTCCAAATACCTCCTGTTCTTCTTAAAGTTCTCCCTAGCCTCTAAAATATTAGAAGCAAGTATTAATGCATTCATGTAATCAGTAAAAAAATGAACTTCATTAGAGCTATATAGCCATTCCCAATCATTTTTAAAGACTCTCTTAAAGCTTTCCATAGTCTCAGTCTGTAAATCATGCATCATAGTGTTTAATTCCGGATTTCTTTTTTGAGCGATTAGGAATTCTACATAAAGAGGCATATAAGGGTTATCATCAATAATCTTGTCTACAAGCTGTCTTGCCATAAACTGTATTTCCTCACCCTTTTTACATTCGCTTAAATACTCTTTAATGACGTTATTTCTATACTCAATTCCAAACCTCATGATATCCTTAAAAATCTCATTCACGCTCCCATAATAATGATATACACCCCCTTTGGATAAAGTAGTCCCGGCGATAATCTCCTCCATAGTTGCCTTTTCCAATCCCTTTTTGGAAATTACTTTAGCTGCCGAATTCATAATTTCTCTCTTCCTTTCAGCCGCAATAAGCCTTTTTTTAGCAGTCATATCGTCAACCTCCATTCACACCGACGATATCGTCGGTAAATATATTATACGACTATTAGTTACAACTAACAATATATTTATTTATAATAATTATCAATAACTTTTTGCATTAAAAAGTGTGTGCTTGCACACACTTCGCGCGCGAGCGGTGCCACAAGGCAAACTTCCCTGCCGCGAGCTGCGCATCCCTCGGAGAGATTTTTGTTTAATAGGGAATTTCAAAGAAATTTCCTATTAAACAAAAAAATAATACACAGGATATAAACCTGCTCAGAATGAAGACAAACATCAAAAAACGATGTTTGTCTTTTTTATATTCATACTTAATTCTCCCATAATCCAATAATATTGAGGTATTTGAGTAAAATTATAGGTATTTCCTGCCATCATTTTTACTAATTTTTTGATATTTAGGCACGCTAAAGTAAGACCAACCTTAGCTTCCATTTTGGACTTTCCTTTTTCTCTGGTATAACGTAAGTTATGGTATTCTTTTGCTGTTCCGAATAACCGTTCTATCGTTTCTTTCCGGTGTTGGTACAGTTCCTTCATCCCACTTTGATGACGGATATCTTCACAGACTTCTAGAGCATCTTTCCAAATATGACGCACAATAATTTTTTGGTGCTGCCGACTTTCAGTACAAATCGCTAACAAGGGACAGGTCTTACAAATTTTAGGATTACTTTTATACTCTCGATAACCTTCACGTGTCGTTGTACGATAAGTTAATATCTGGTTCTCTGGACAAAGATAGCAGTCAAAATGTTCGTCATAGACAAAGTCTTTTGGACGTAAAAAATCTTTCTTACCTCTTGGTCTGGTGTAATCCCTTGTTCTAGAAGAAACTTGGCAATACTAGGTGTTTTATAGCCTGAATCCGCAATAATGAATTCAGGTGAGAAGGGTTCTAGCTTGGCAAAAAGAGTAGGGAAGACCTGACTATCATGGATGTTACCTGCTTCAACTGTATAAGCCAAGGCCCAACCATGTTTATCACAAGCTACCTGAGCATTATAAGCGAAGACTTCCTTGTGTTCTCCCTTGTGAAACCAACCACTATC
>CAJPKC010000128.1 GCA_905370255.1 Streptococcus oralis | reverse complement strand
GTACTGCATAGTAAGGACAGGAGATAGGATGGAGATTGTATTACTACTGTTATTAATTGCTAACCTAGTCGGCCTCTTTCTCATTTGGCAAAGGCAGGACAAGCAGGAGAAATATCTGACCAAGAGTTTAGAAGATCAGGCAGATAATCTCTCAGACCAGTTAGACTATCGATTTGAACAAGCACGACAAGCTAGTCAGTTGGACCAAAAAAATCTAGAAGTGGCTGTTAGCGACCGTTTGCAGGAGGTGCGGATTGAATTGCACCAAGGTCTGACTCAGGTTCGACAGGAGATGAATGAAAACCTCCTCCAAACCAGAGATAAGACTGACCAAAGACTACAGGCCTTGCAGGAGTCAAATGAGCAACGTTTAGAGCAGATGCGCCAAACGGTCGAGGAAAAGTTAGAAAAGACCTTGCAGACACGCTTGCAAGCGTCTTTTGAGACAGTTTCCAAACAACTGGAGTCTGTCAATCGTGGCCTTGGAGAAATGCAGACGGTTGCCCGTGATGTCGGCGCTCTTAATAAGGTCTTATCTGGTACAAAAACTCGAGGAATTCTAGGAGAATTACAACTGGGACAGATTATTGAAGATATCATGACACCTGCCCAGTATGAACGAGAATTTGCAACGGTTGAAAACTCTAGTGAACGTGTGGAATACGCCATCAAGTTACCTGGACAAGGTGACCAGGAATATGTTTATCTACCGATTGATTCTAAGTTTCCACTGGCAGATTATTACCGTCTGGAAGAAGCCTATGAAGCAGGTGACAAGGACGAGATTGAGCGCTGTCGTAAGTCTCTCCTAGCAAGCGTCAAGCGTTTTGCTAAGGATATTAAGAGTAAGTACCTGGCGCCACCTCGGACAACCAATTTTGGAGTCTTGTTTGTTCCGACAGAAGGTCTTTACTCAGAAATCGTTAGAAATCCGATTTTTTTTGATGGCTTGAGACGGGAAGAGCAGATTATCGTTGCGGGACCAAGTACCTTGTCAGCCCTTCTTAACTCCCTATCGGTCGGCTTCAAGACTCTGAATATCCAAAAGAGTGCTGACCATATTAGCCAAACTCTAGCCAACGTCAAAACCGAATTTGGCAAGTTTGGTGGCATTCTGGTTAAAGCGCAAAAACACCTCCAACATGCCACTGGTAATATTGATGAATTGTTAAACCGACGTACTTCAGCTATTGAGCGAACTCTCCGACATATTGAATTGTCAGAAGGTGAGCCTATGCTTGATTTGCTCCAGTTCCAAGAAGATGAGGAAGAATATGAAGATTAGTCACATGAAAAAAGATGAACTGTTCGAGGGCTTTTACCTGATCAAATCAGCCGATCTGAGACAGACGCGTGCTGGGAAAAATTACCTAGCTTTCACCTTCCAAGATGATAGTGGGGAAATTGAAGGAAAACTCTGGGATGCCCAACCTCATAACGTTGAGGCCTTTACTGCAGGAAAAGTTGTCCACATGCAAGGGCGTCGTGAAGTTTACAACAACACTCCACAGGTAAATCAAATCACCCTTCGCTTACCTCAGCCTGGCGAACCCAATGACCCAGCAGACTTCAAGGTCAAATCACCAGTGGATGTTAAAGAAATCCGTGAGTACATGGCACAGATGATTTTCAAGATTGAAAATCCCATCTGGCAACGAATCGTTCGGGCCCTCTATACCAAATATGATAAAGAATTTTATTCTTATCCAGCTGCAAAAACCAACCACCATGCCTTTGAAACAGGGCTTGCTTATCATACAGCGACTATGGTTCGTTTAGCAGAGGCAATTGCAGATGTCTACCCACAACTCAATAAGAGCTTGCTCTATGCGGGAATTATGCTTCATGACCTGGCTAAGGTTATTGAGTTAACAGGTCCGGACCAGACAGAGTATACAGTGAGAGGAAATCTTATCGGGCATATCGCCTTGATTGATAGCGAGATTACCAAAGCAGTTATGGAACTTGGCATTGATGACACTCGAGAAGAAGTGGTGCTTCTGCGCCATGTGATTCTCAGCCACCATGGATTACTCGAGTATGGTAGTCCTGTTCGTCCTCGTGTGATGGAAGCTGAAATTATTCATATGATTGATAATTTGGATGCGAGTATGATGATGATGTCAACAGCTCTGGCTCTTGTTGATGAGGGTGAAATGACCAATAAAGTCTTTGCAATGGACAATCGTTCCTTCTACAAGCCAAAATTAGACTAGAAACTAAAAAAATGAGCTTTATTTAGACAATAAAGTTCGTTTTTTTGCTTTAGTGTGTTATAATGAGAAAAAGACTAATTAAAAAGAATGGTGAATAACTAATGAAATTAAGAAGAAGTGATCGGATGGTTGTTATTTCCAATTATTTGATTAACAATCCATACAAATTAACCAGTCTCAATACCTTTGCGGAAAAGTATGAATCTGCCAAATCTTCTATTTCAGAAGATATTGTCATTATTAAGCGCGCCTTTGAAGAAATTGAAATTGGTCATATTCAAACGGTGACAGGTGCTGGTGGTGGAGTTATTTTCACACCATCTATCTCTACCCTTGAGTCCAAAACAATCATCGAAGAGCTACGCGATAAACTTTCAGAGAGTGACCGTATTCTTCCAGGTGGCTACATCTATTTATCTGACCTATTAAGCACCCCAGCTATTTTGAAAAATATCGGACGAATCATTGCTAAGAGCTTTATGGATCAAAAGATTGATGCTGTTATGACGGTAGCGACCAAAGGGGTTCCGCTTGCAAATGCAGTAGCAAATGTTCTCAACGTACCTTTTGTCATTGTCCGTCGTGACTTGAAAATCACAGAAGGTTCAACTGTGAGTGTTAACTATGTTTCAGGTTCTAGCGACCGTATTGAAAAAATGTTCCTTTCAAAACGTAGCCTTAAAGCAGGAAGCCGTGTCTTGATTGTTGATGACTTCTTGAAAGGCGGAGGAACGATTAACGGTATGATTAGCCTTTTAACAGAGTTTGATTCTGAGTTAGCTGGTGTAGCTGTCTTTGCTGATAATGCGCAGGAAGATCGTGAACAGCAGTTTGACTACAAATCACTCTTAAAAGTTACCAATATTGATGTGAAGAACCAACAAATTGAAGTTGAAGTTGGGAACATCTTCGAAACAGAAAAATAAGAGAGAATAAGATGCTTAAAGGTTGGAACTTTCGTCCCAGCCTTTCTTTGATAATGAATATGAAGGAGCCCTATGAAGACGCCATTTATTAAACGTGAAGACTTAGAAAAGATTGTTGAAGAGTTTCCAACTCCATTCCATCTCTACGATGAAAAAGGTATTCGCGAGAAAGCACGCGCAGTTAATGAAGCTTTCTCTTGGAATAAAGGCTTTAAAGAATACTTCGCAGTTAAGGCAACCCCAACTCCAGCTATCTTGAAGATTTTGCAAGAAGAAGGATGTGGAGTGGATTGTTCTAGTTATGTAGAACTCTTAATGAGTCATAAGCTCGGGTTTTCAGGGGCGGAGATGATGTTTTCATCTAACAATACACCAGACCAAGAGTACGCTTATGCCCGTGAATTAGGGGCGACTATCAACTTGGATGCCTTTGAAGATATCGCCCATTTAGAACGTGCAGCAGGCATCCCTGAGATTATCTCTTGCCGTTACAATCCTGGTGGCGTATTTGAACTAGGAACGGATATTATGGATAATCCTGGTGAAGCTAAGTTCGGGATGACTAAGGAACAGCTCTTTGAAGCCTTTGCTATCTTGAAAGAAAAGGGAGCAAAAACTTTTGGGATTCATTCCTTCCTAGCTTCTAATACTGTGACTCATCTCTATTATCCAGAATTGGCGCGCCAGCTTTTCCAGTTAGCCGTTGAAATCAAGGAAAAATTAGGAATTTCCCTTGATTTTATCAATCTTTCTGGAGGAATCGGGGTCAACTATCGTCCGGACCAGGAGCCAAATGATATTGCTTTAATTGGTGAGGGTGTTCGTCAGGTTTATGAAGAAGTTCTTACGCCAGCAGGTCTTGGTCAAGTTAAGATTTTTACAGAACTAGGACGCTTTATGTTGGCACCTCATGGTATTTTAGTCACAAAAGTAACTCATAAAAAGAAAACCTACCGTACTTATCTAGGAGTAGATGCGTCAGCTGTCAATCTTATGAGACCAGCTATGTACGGTGCTTACCACCATATTACTAATATGATGCATCCTGATGGTCAGACTGAAGTGGTTGATGTTGTTGGTTCTCTTTGTGAAAACAACGACAAGTTTGCAGTAAATCGTGAGCTACCTCAAACAGAAATTGGTGATTTGTTAGTGATTCATGATACAGGTGCCCATGGCTTCTCTATGGGATACCAGTACAATGCGAAACTTCGTTCGGCAGAGATTCTCTACACAGAGGACGGTGGTGCTCGACTAATCCGTAGAGCAGAGCGACCTGAGGACTATTTTGCAACTCTCTATGGATTCGACTTTGACAAGGAATAGAGGAATTTTGAAAATCATGAAAGTTGAAAGTGAAAAACAGATTGTTTTCTAAAAAATAGACAAAATCTATTGTTTTTCCTTTCAAGCGTGATATAATAAAATTATAAAACGGTTTCAAGGAAGGTGACGTGATGTCAGAAGAAACAATTGACTATGGACAAGTGACAGGAATGGTGCATTCGACAGAGAGTTTTGGGGCGGTAGATGGCCCTGGGATTCGTTTTATTGTCTTTTTGCAGGGCTGTCAGATGCGTTGCCAATATTGCCATAACCCTGACACGTGGGCGATGGAAACCAATAAATCTCGTGTACGAACAGTAGATGATGTTCTAGAAGAAGCGCTTCGTTATCGTGGTTTCTGGGGAGACAAGGGAGGAATTACTGTCAGTGGAGGAGAAGCTCTCTTGCAGATTGATTTACTAATTGCTCTCTTTACAAAAGCAAAAGAAAAAGGAATCCACTGTACCTTGGATACTTGTGCAC
>CAJPKC010000127.1 GCA_905370255.1 Streptococcus oralis | reverse complement strand
TAAGCGTATAGCCTGTCTCTTCCAGAACTTCTCTCTTGAGGGTTTCTGTCAACCCCTCACCGAGTTCCTGACTACCACCCGGTAGATCAAAACGATGTTGATAGGGGCCTCTTGTTTTTTCAATACAAAGCAATTTTCCATTCTCATAGCAAATGCCATAGACACCAAAGTGTTTTTTGATTTCCATATTCTACTCTTTCTAAAAGTCCAAGATCGCTAACTTACCTTATCCCTTAAAAGGAAAGAGGCTATAGATTTCATGCTCCTTGATATACTTCTTTAGTATCTCCATATTCTCTTCGATTTTTGCTTGGATATCTATCTTTTCACAAGTTGACTCAGCAATAAATATGAAGACATCGGTCATAAAAAGCTGTATTAAAGGCATTTTTTACCCCTTACGCATGCAAACATGTGGTAACTCTCTTCTAAGAAGTTCCCTTTGCTTTTGATTTGTTCTTCCCGTTGTTAAAAATCGGAGATGTTTCAGACTCTTCAAGTAGCTAACTGTTGATGCGTAGTTAAAAATAGACGTGTCAACAAAATCTAAAAAACGAAGCTCACTAGAGGACTGGATAAAATCCAATTCTGGTAAATTTTTATTTGCTGTAAATGAAAGATAGAGCAACTGATTTAAATCTCTAATAAAAGAAAAGTCCGGCAACTTTACACCATAATCAACGTGCAGATAACGCATGCCTTTATGAAAAGAAATGTTCTCTATCGTCTCCAAATTTGTCATAGAAGATATCCCTAGAGCTTTCACACAATCTTTCTGGGGTAAGATGATCTTTCTTACTCTTCTAGCCCCAACTAATAAAATTTTTTCTACTTGTTCGTATGTTGAAAAGTCTAGCACATCAGATTTACTTCCCATCAAGTAAATCACCCTCGTATTGCTAGGTAAAGAAAGCTGATTAAAATCCACATCTTTCAGCATATCCTCTGGGTTTTCGACAATGTACTTTTGTCTTAATAAGCGATTGATATCGATAAATTCTTTATAAGTCAATTTTTCATCCAATAATGGTGCAATCTCTTCAATAGAATGCAGAGGCTCCATTGCCATTAGATTCTCTCTTTCGGAAAATCCTTTTTTAATGATCTCTAAATATTTATCTAAACTGGTCATCATTCACCTCTTTTCATGAATATCATGCTTCTGTTTCTTTGTTCAACCTATCTATTTTTACAATGACACTTTTACAAGAAGAATAAGCCATTGCTTGTCTCAAAAACTAACATCATGAATCTCAAGAGTATTCTTTTCTATATAAACTTTATCCTGCTTGCTCAATCTCGATCAAAGATAACCTTGACTCTAGCTCTACCCAAAGCGTCTAGATATTGCTCCAGTTTCGTAATCGACTCCTCCGAATCAGATAATTGAACAAGCAAATCCCCATTGATAGTCATGACATCCTTTGTCGGTAAAAGCATGAGATTCTCAACGCTTGGATCATTCACAATCATTAAGGAAGGGGAATAAATACAGCTTGTGGAGAGGTCTAGATTTCCAAATCGCTCCCTAGCAGACACAAAAATAGATTCCATCCCACCTTGGGCTTTCAGAACAAATTCCCTCTTGAAAAATGCTTCAAAACTGTCGTAGATCTCGATAACATCCATAGTAATCCCATCTAAATAATAAACTTGATGACTTTGAATGTTCCCATCCTTCAATCTATAAGCGAATTGATCTCCAATAGCAGACATACCAAAAAAATAGTAGTCTGATGCATAATCTCTCCAGACGTCTTTCCATACCTCATCCGAATTCCAGGAATCTAGCGTAATAGCTTGAGTAGAATCCGTCCCAAACAACCGATAATAGCCACCATAAAATTCCAAGCCGTTGGTTATGGAGAGCAAATCCAGGTGAGCTTGCGGAAACTGTCTGGCTTTGAGTTTTTCTAGTTCAAGAGCTGAGGCCCCACTTTCTTGTATGACCAGATCCTCACAACATTTTAAAAAATTCTTCATTTTCATTTGCTTCTCATCTCTTCATCTTTGGCTTTAGCCAAGCATAAATTCAATAAGGTCTTTTCGATAGGCTTCAGGAAGTTGCTCCTCGATAATAGCCATGATTCCTGTTAAAAAACCTTCTTTATAGTCCGACAAGTCCTCATCAATGTAGATGTCATTCTCAAACTTGGTGATTTCTAGCTTTTTCATCTGACTATAAGTAGACAAGAAAGTAGATAAAGAGGGGCTTAAGCTATAGAGCTTAGAATTTCCAGGAATCTTGCCAAATACAGGACTAAGCTCGCTAGTTAGATCACAAAAGATTGGCTCATCGCCCATCATGTGGGCAAAAATCACATAACTCTCTTTCCAGCTAGGATCCTGCCATCCTTCTGATGCAGCTTCACATAGAGGGAGAGGAATTAGAGCAAGATCATAGGGAGCTCCTCTAAAATAAGCTTCTTCCTCAAAGTCTAAATGCTGGTAGAACTCTTTCAATTGACCAGACAAATCTGGCTTTTCGACATGGAGACAGTCACTAGTAAATACAAGCTCTCCTAAGCCCTTGTTTCTATGATAGACTTCTACGAATTCCTTCAACAAATTGAACATCATGATTGGACTCCTCTCACATTTTTGGGATTATATTTGGCTATTTTCAACTGACGATTACGTATCATTCTGACCGCTAGCGACAGCCTGAGTCCAAATTCGTTCAAATTCCTCTTGACTAATCTTGATGGAGTCTGATAGATCCAACTCATCTTTTCGACCATCATAGAGTAGAAACCCTATTTCTGGAACATAATCCTGTAGGCAAGAGGAAGCATAAGAGTGCCCATTCAAAACGTTAATTTGTCGACTTGCACGCTGACCAGTAAACTCTGTATAAATAACGCCTAGGCCTGTCATAAACTCACTATTACCATAATAATAATAATATTCTTTTTCACACATTAGAATCTTCCTTTACCATTTGTCTCTCCAAGAATGGCATTCTTTCCTCTTTGCCTCTTTCATCGACTAATTCTATGTTCATTTTCAATTTATAGAATCTACCAGTTCTTAGCCTTATTCTCCAAGACTCTCACTTCTACTTTATCCTCCGCTAAATGGAAATCCAGTACTTTTTCCTGGTTTTGAAAGAAAAGTGTCAGGTCTCTGGTAGAAAATTCAGTAGAATAAGAGGACAAAAAGTCATCCAAAGACTCCATTTGAAACAAGACGTAAACTGGTGAAAACTCCCAAAAAACTAGGATAAACCGACTGCTATTGCCAACAAGACTTTGAATTGACCTACTTAGATCTTTAGTAGTAAGGTCGATAGAAAACTCATAAAGGCAAGGAATCGGAGAATCGATAGGATTCAACTCACCAGCATACCAAGCAATTTCTTTAGGTTTATCGGTCAGAAAATGAACATCCTTGTTCCCCTTCAAACCCTTGATTCGTTTTTCTACTTTTAATAAGGATAATTTCTTTTTTACGTCACTCATTGTTCTTGCTCCATCATTTTAAAACAGAAATTCTGCTCACAACCTCATTCTGTTTATCCAACAGATAAAGGAAGTTCCCTTTTGTTTCCAGTTTACCAAGCTTAGCCCCATAATCCATCTCGTGAGCAGGGCAGGATTGAATCAACTTACGGATGCTCTTGTCCTTGTGCTCTATCTTCCAAAACAAATCCACCTTATCCAGCTGATGCTCCACTTGAATGGAATAGGTCGTGGATTGGATCTTCTTCCTTTTCCACTCCCAGCTGTTTTCATAATCGTTTCTCTCTATTTCATTGACTACATCCTCTATCAAGGAGCAGGGAATAGAGAGCTCCTGAAACACGCGCTTTATCCCTTTTACCAAGGCCTCTAAGAGCAGCTTTTTCTGTTCCAATGGACTCAAACTTTCATAGCTAGAAAAATCAAATAAGACCTGAACAGTATAGACACCAAGTAGGTTCATAATAGCTGGATTGCTAATCGTATCTACACATTCTACGATGATTTTCCAACAATCCTTGGTCACAACTGGTTTGAAGAGTCGCTCTACCATAGAGGTCATACATTTGGATTCATATACGAACTCTCTTCGTAGGTCTTTCCAATTCTGTCGATAGTCCTCAATTCTAGCTTCCTCGTAAGTTAGCGCAGCGGAGTCCATCAGCTCCTCAATCCTCTGTTGATTTTCCACATAGGGCTTATCTAATTCAAAATACTGTAACTTCATATTCGTGGTCTCGTAGTTTTTTTCTTGTAGAAAGGTTTATCCTTAGGTCAAGGTCTAATGTTTGTGCTCTTCCTTCACTTTTTCCCATAGTCGCGGTGTCCCTCCTAGCAATGGAAGATTTTTTGATCATCCAGAATCTCTGCAAATAAGCTAGGAATACATCTTTAAGTATCAATCTTCACTGGCCCAATCTCAGCAATTCTAATAAGGTCAGAAGATCCTGATAACATCACATCATTTTGGTTTATAAAATTGAATTCAACCTTATTCTCTAAAAAAAGCAGTTCCAGTTGACCATTCACCTTATGAATCCCCTTAGAATAAAAATGGATTTCATCTAAATTAAAAAACTCTAAATTAATTTTTATGGCATTAAATGCACTTTTCTGCCACTTTTCAGGGAAATTAGTTGGCAAATCAAATAAATAAAAGACAAGATCTAATTTGTAATCGTAACATAATACAGTATCAAGAAATACGTTCTTCAATTCCAAATCACCATCAAACAGATGAATAATCTTTTCCCTGCCCACTGCTTTTTCAAACCATTTCACAATATGAACTCCTTTTTTAAAAATGAATAAAAGTCTTGTTTTTAAGAGTTATTGTTTCGCTCTTTAAGGAGATTTCAGAATAAACTGACCCTCCTGCCGTCCTTTCCTTTTGTAACGTCATTGATTAAGTCCTTGACGATAGATATATCAAACTGACGAGAAAAGTCTACAATTTTCTGACGATTCTGTTCTGAATATAGATAAGATGCAGCTAAAATA
>CAJPKC010000126.1 GCA_905370255.1 Streptococcus oralis | reverse complement strand
GAGGTGGGACGACGAAATCGAATTCTAACGAATTACCGATTTCTGTCCCACTCTCTTTTGTTGTTCAATTAGAATAATCCAAGAACAGTTCCATCACTTTCAACATCCATGTTGAGAGCGGCAGGTCGTTTTGGAAGTCCAGGCATGGTCATGACATCACCAGTAAGTGCAACGATAAAACCTGCACCAAGTTTTGGTACCAATTCACGAATAGTAATTTCAAAGTTTTCAGGTGCACCAAGAGCATTTGGATTATCTGAGAAACTGTATTGAGTTTTCGCCATACAGATTGGCAATTTGTCCCAACCATTCTGAACAATTTGAGCGATTTGAGTTTGAGCTTTCTTCTCGAAGTTTACTTTGCTTCCACGATAGATTTCAGTGACAATCTTTTCAATCTTTTCTTGTACTGAAAGGTCATTGTGATACAAACGTTTGTAGTTAGCAGGGTTTTCGTCAATTGTTTTGACAAGCGTTTCAGCTAGAGCCACTCCTCCTTCAGCTCCATCAGCCCATACGCTAGCTAACTCAACCGGAACATCAATGGAAGCACAAAGTTCTTTCAAAGCTGCGATTTCTGCTTCTGTATCAGATACAAATTCGTTAATAGCAACAACCGCTGGAATACCAAACTTACGGATATTCTCAACGTGACGTTTCAAGTTTGCAAATCCTGCACGAACTGCTTCTACATTCTCTTCTGTCAATGCATCCTTAGCAACTCCACCATTCATTTTAAGGGCACGAAGAGTCGCTACAATGACTACTGCACTTGGAGCTGTTGGCAAGTTTGGTGTCTTGATATCCAGGAACTTTTCAGCACCAAGGTCTGCACCAAAGCCTGCTTCGGTTACTGTGTAATCAGCTAAACGAAGAGCTGTTTTCGTTGACAATACAGAGTTACAACCATGGGCAATATTGGCAAATGGGCCACCGTGTACGAATGCAGGTGTACCATAGATTGTTTGAACCAAGTTGGGTTTAATAGCATCTTTCAAAATCAATGCCAAGGCACCCTCAACCTGTAAATCACCAACTGAAACTGGTGTGCGGTCATAACGGTAGCCGATGACGATATTAGCCAAACGACGTTTCAAATCTTCAATATCCGTTGCCAAGCAAAGAATAGCCATGATTTCTGAAGCAACTGTGATATCAAATCCGTCTTCGCGAGGAATACCATTAAGAGGTCCACCAAGTCCAACAGTTACGTAACGAAGAGCTCGGTCGTTCAAGTCTACAACACGTTTCCAGAGAATACGACGTTGATCGATTCCTAGCTCATTTCCTTGGTGCAAATGATTGTCAATCAAGGCAGAGAGAGCATTGTTTGCAGTTGTGATTGCGTGCATATCACCAGTAAAGTGAAGGTTGATATCTTCCATTGGTAACACTTGGGCATAACCACCCCCAGCAGCTCCACCTTTAATACCCATAACAGGGCCAAGTGAAGGTTCGCGGATAGCAATCATAGTTTTCTTACCAATCTTGTTCAAAGCATCAGCAAGACCAATGGTAATGGTTGATTTCCCTTCACCAGCTGGTGTTGGGTTGATAGCTGTAACAAGAATCAACTTACCAACTGGATTTGCCTCAACCTCACGGATTTTATCAAAGCTAAGTTTAGCCTTGTATTTTCCGTACAACTCTAAATCATCGTAAGAAATACCAAGTTTCTCAACAACATCAACGATTGGTTTTAGCTCTATACTCTGTGCAATTTCAATATCTGTTTTCATAAAAAACTCCTCTAGCCTCTAATGTGTTAATTCATTATATCATAAAACAAGATTTTTAACAGTCATTATGATTAGTAACGTTCGTGAATATCGCTAAATAACAGACTTTCTTTATCTCTATCTAAATTTTTATATGCCTTTATAGATTTTAACTATGGATTAACATCCTATTTTCGGCCCTTGTTACATCGCTTTCATTTTACTTAATGCTCATTTTTTTGTACAATAGTTCTATGAAAATTTTAGTTACTTCTGGTGGTACAAGTGAAAAAATTGATAGAGTTCGTTCTATTACCAATCACTCTTCCGGTAAACTTGGAAAAATTATCACCGAAACTCTTCTAAAGGCTGGCCATGAAGTTTGTTTGATTACCACTCTTCAGGCAGTTAAGCCAGTTAGTCATCCAAACTTGACCATCATCGAAATAAAAAATACAGCTGATTTGCTACAAGTCATGAAAGATAAGGTTACGGATTACCAGGTCTTAATCCATTCTATGGCTGTATCAGATTACGCTCCTGTCTATATGGCTGGTTTTGATGAAGTTCAAGCTAGTCAAGATTTAACAGAGTTTTTAGATAAGAAAAATCAGGAAACAAAAATCTCATCTAAGGAAGACGTTCAGGTTCTATTTCTTAAGAAGAATCCAAAAATCATATCTCTTGTTAAAGAATGGAATCCTAAAATTCACCTGATTGGATTTAAATTACTGGTTGATGTCAGCCAGGATCATCTGATTCAAATTGCTCGGGAAAGTCTTGAAAAGAACCAAGCTGATTTAATTGTCGCAAACGACCTTACTCAGATTAGTAGCGAGCAACATAAGGCTTACTTAGTTGAAAAAAATTCTTTCCAAATTGCTATGAGTAAACATGAAATTGCTGATTTACTCCTCGAGAAAATCAAAAGTTATGACTAAAAGAAAGGAATTTTATGGCCCGTATTACACTCGCTATTACAGGATCTATTGCTGCATACAAGACAGTTGACCTAGTTAGTTCTTTAAAAAAACAGGGGCATTCTGTTACTGTTCTTATGACTCAGTCAGCAACAGAATTCATTCAGCCATTAACTTTACAAGTACTATCTCAAAATACTGTACATCTCGATGTCATGCACGAACCTTTTCCAGATCAAGTGAATCACATTCAAATAGGAAAAGAAACAGATTTATTTATCGTAGTTCCTGCGACAGCCAATACAATCGCTAAATTAGCTCACGGTTTTGCTGACAATATGGTGACTGCTACTGCTCTTGCTTTGCCACACTTTGTACCCAAACTATTGGCTCCAGCTATGAACACAAAGATGTATGACCATCCTGCGACCCAAGCTAATCTTAAAACTTTAGAAGATTATGGTTATACTATTATTTCTCCCAAAGATTCTCTACTGGCCTGTGGGGATACAGGTCGTGGTGCTCTCGCTGATCTCGAAACTATTTTACAAGAAATAAAGGATAAAATTCATGAACAAACGCTCTAATATTGCTCCAATCGCTATCTTTTTTGCTATTATGATTGTTATTCATTTACTAAGCTCAATTTTATTTAATGTACTTCCCTTTCCAATCAAACCAACCATCGTTCACATTCCAGTAATTATTGCAAGTATTATCTACGGACCAAGAATCGGTGCAACTTTAGGTTTTCTGATGGGAATGCTTAGCTTAACAGTTAATACTCTCACAATCCTGCCAACAAGCTATCTCTTCTCACCATTTGTACCAAATGGTAACTTCTATTCAGTTGTGATTTCAATTGTTCCATGTATCTTGATTGGTTTGACACCTTATTTCGTTTATAAACTGCTAAAGGGAAAAGCCGGGCTCATTTTTGCTGGTGCACTTGGCTCGCTGACAAATACAGTATTTGTCTTAGGTGGTATCTTCTTCCTCTTTGGTAATGTTTTTGATGGAAATATTCAAAAACTATTAGCGACTGTTATCTCTACAAATTCGATAGCAGAATTAATTATCTCGGCTATTTTAACTCTCGCCATTGTTCCAAGACTTGAAAAAATTAAACAATAAAAACTGTATCTCTTGATACAGTTTTTTATTTCTATTACTGGGCTAAACGAGCTTCTTCTAAAATCTTTTCAATCTTTGTTGTCAGTAAATCAATTGCTACTGTATTTGTCACTCCTTCTGGAATAACGATATCTGCATAACGCTTTGTTGGCTCGATAAATTGATGATACATAGGTTTTACGACACCAAGATACTGATCAATGACGCTATCCAAACTACGACCACGTTCTTCCATATCGCGTTTAATACGACGGATGATACGAACATCATCATCAGTGTCCACAAAAATCTTGATATCCATCAAATCACGAAGACGTTTGTCTTCCAAAACCAAGATTCCTTCTACGATAAAGACATCTTGAGGTTCTTGACGATAGGTTTTCGAGCTTCTTGTATGGGCAGCATAATCATAGGTAGGAATATCAACAGGACGTCCTGCCAACAATTCTTTGATTTGCGCAATCATCAAGTCAGTATCAAAAGCAAAAGGATGGTCATAATTAGTCTTTATACGTTCTTCAAAGGTTAAATGAGATTGATCTTTATAGTAGGAATCATGCTCAATCATGGCAATTTTTTCATTTGGGAAATGGGATAAGATTGCTTTAGAAACACTGGTTTTTCCTCCACCAGATCCCCCTGTTACTCCGATAATGATTGGTCTGTTTTGCATAGTTGCCTCCGTATTTTTCCTTTGTCTATTTTACCATATTTTTAGAAAATTTTACAGGTGGACTTTTTAAATTAGAATAGAAAAAACCTTGTAGTTTAGTTCTACAAGGTTTTAATGTTTTTAATCAAAGTTAACGTATTCTTTAGAAAGTTCAAGAACTTCTTCCATTGTTGAACATTCAGTAAGAGCACGGTTAGCGTATTCTTGCATCTTAGCTGTGTCAAGTTTCTTCATCAAGCTACGTGTACGAAGTACAGATGTTGCTGACATAGAGAATTCATCCAAGCCCATTCCGACAAGAAGTGGAACAGCTGTTTGGTCACCAGCCATTTCACCACACATACCAGCCCATTTACCTTCAGCGTGAGCTGCTTTGATAACGTTATTGATCAAACGAAGGATTGATGGGTTATATGGTTGGTAAAGGTATGAAACTTGCTCGTTCATACGGTCTGCTGCCATTGTGTATTGGATCAAGTCGTTTGTACCAATTGAGAAGAAGTCAACTTCTTTAGCAAATT
>CAJPKC010000125.1 GCA_905370255.1 Streptococcus oralis | reverse complement strand
CTAGACTTCCTGAGTGAATAACGTTGTAATTCCTTTTTCCCCATTTAAATTACGTCCTTCTATATTTAGTTATGCTCATATTCTAACAAAAGAAAGAACCATGTCAATTTGAGATATCTCATAAAAACACCCATTCCTTTAAACTCTATTAGATTCTTAAATTCAAATACTTTTTAATATCAAAGTATTTGATAGACAAAACCCTATTATTAATAGCGTTTTCGATACAAAAAGGAGGTTTAATTTTATAATATCTAGTCCAATTCGCTTTAATGTTTTTTTATTGAAAAGATTATGAAAAACAATCAACTATAAGCTTTCATTTTACTTTTCATTGTGATATTTAGCTTTTGGATAGCTCTTTCACCTAAATCATGTCATCTCGTTTCCCCTATTAGTTTTAACATTTAAACTTATTTATAGCCGATAATATGCAAAGAATAAGTAACAAAAAAAGACTAGACTGTCTTGCATAGCAAAACAACCTAATCTTTCATTTTATCTTATTAATGTTTACGTTTGCGAGCTGACCATAGACCTGAAAGGGCTATTGAAAGCAAGCCTAGACCTGTTACAGATGCTAATTTTTGGTTAGAGTCACCTGTTTC
The DNA here is from genome assembly GCA_905370255.1 of Streptococcus oralis. The sequence goes on along the minus strand of CAJPKC010000125.1, from coordinate 4,371 downwards.
TGGCAATACGGCACTATTAGTTCTTTCTGTTTCTTGCTTAGCAACTACAGAAGAAGTTGGTGTAACGCTTGGTCCTGTAGGTGTTCCAGGAGTTTTTGGTTTTTGAGGTGTTGGTGGCGTCGTTGGTACTGGACGTGTTACGCGCTCAACAAGATAATTTTTATGCCATTTTACCTTAGGAGCTACAAGTTCTTTAGGTGAAACAGGTTTATTAGGAACATTAACTGTGACCATAGTTGGTGGTGTTGGAGCTGTTGGAGCTGTTGGTGGCGTTGGTTTTGTTGGCTCACCAGGTACCTCTACAACTACTGGTGTAGGTGGAGTCGGAGCCTTTGGTTCTACTGGAGCCGTAATCTTACGTGGCTCCACTGGCACTTCAACTAAAGCTGGAGTTGGTGGCGTTGGAGCTTTTGGTTCTGTTGGAGCCTTTGGTTCCTCTGCATCAACTGTAACCACAGTGTAGTTAGGTTCTGTCGGTGGTGTTGGCGCTTTAGGTTCTTCTGGTTTGCTTGGTTCCGCTGGAACTTCAACAACTGTCGGAGTTGGTGGCGTTGGAGCTTTTGGTTCTGTTGGAGCCTTTGGTTCCTCTGCATCAACTGTAACAACTGTATAGTTAGGTTCTGTTGGTGCCGTAGGAGCTGTTGGCGGAGTTGGTTCTGTTGGTACCGCTGGAAGAACTTCCAATGTAATCGTTGGTGGTGTTGGAGCCTTTGGTTCTTCAGGTGCTGTTGGCTCTTTTGGCGCTTCACCTGGATTTTTTGGAATACCAACATTTGAGTTAATCGCAAACCAATATACTGTTGGTTGACCAGCAGCATTAGCTCCATTGGCCGTAAATACCAAGTGACCATCAGCCATCTTCAAGCCTGCTCCACCATAATAGAGGTATGGAGAAGATGGATTGTCCCAACCTTCAAGAGTCGCTGAAGATTCACCATTAAAGATAGATCCATGTTCAATGTATTGGTTATCTTTAAATGATGTCACCTCTTTTGTAGCAGAGTCATAAGAAACACTTGAATTTGGAATTGGAATGTATTTATTGTTTCCAACATTTACAGATTCTTGGTGCTCTACATTTTCAAATTTCTTCTTAGGAGTAAAGATGATACGTCCTGAAGTTGGATCAATAGTGTAAGAACCAATCACATCATCTTTACCGTCTAATGTGAACTCATCTGTTCCGATAGAGTGACCATTCCCAGCACCTGAAACATTGACTGAAGTTGCGTCAATAACAGTTTCTTCACTAACTGTAAATTCACTACCATTCCACGTTGCTTTTTGTGCCACAATCTTGATTGGGTTTTCAGCAGAGATAGTGACGTCAGCAGCACCAAAGTCAGCTGTTCCATTTTTAACAACAACTGCATTGTTTTCAATGCTCATTGATGAACCATCTGCATATGGATTCCAAGTTCCTCGAACAGTGTTACCATTTTTATCCTTGGCTTCTACTGTAAGGGCACGAGGTTTATCCCCACTATCTACATAAGAAGCACCTGTCCAGTGGTTAAGAGAGTTCAACGCTACAATCGCATTGTGCTGTGTCAAATCAAACTTATTGTCATTACCATCATAGAATTCAACATCTACAGCCACCTTAACTGGTTTATTTTGGTCTGTTGAAGCACCGACTGTAAGTGTTACAGTTGGGTCTGAGCTAACAGCTGCAATTCCTTTACCGTCATTTGATGGAAGAGTAAGAATTTCATAACGGTAAATCACGCGCTTGATAGGATGCATATCTGTATTTTCACGCATGCTTGACTGATTCAAATTGTCATAGGTTACAACAAATTTGTCACCTTCCTTAATTTGAATAAATTCAGTTTCATTATTGGCCCAAGGACTAGTTGCTACAATATCTGAAGTTTCCAATTTATTGGAATCATACTGATGTACATTGCTTGTATTCAAACGAGCTTGAGCATCACGAGTGAGATATGCACTGATGCCATCGATCGTATGAGTTGCTCCACCTTCACGTTGGAAGGTCAAATCTTGAACAGTTTCTACATCTTTTAGATCTTGGAAACCATTATCATTCATGTACTTATCATAGGCTGCTTTAGCATCTTTGTACTGTGCCAAAGCTGTTTGATATTCAGCAAGTTTTGTTTGGTAGGTAGCAAAATCTTTGCCGTATTGTTCTAGGTCTACATTGTATTTTGCAAGCTCAACCTCATACTTAGCTTTTGCAGCATCTTCTTCTGCTTTAATAGCAACAAGTTGATCATAGGCTGCTTTATCTTTATCGTATTGCGCTTTCTTAGCTTGGTATTCTTGTAAATCTTTATCGTATTGTGCTTTAGCTGTATTATAAACAGCCATTTCTGCATCATACTTGGCTTTAGCTTCCGCATTTGCCTTATCAGCAGCTGCTTTTTCGGCTACTTTGGCATCGTAGGCTGCTTTAGCAGTCTTGTAGGCAGCTAAATCAGTTTGATATTTTTCGTAAGCCGTATTGTAAGCAGCAAGATCTTTCTCATATTGCTCTTGAGCAGCTTTATCAGTAATTTCTGCTTGTGTTTTCTCAGCTACTTTAGCATCATAGGCAGCTTTTTTCGTATTGTATTCAGCTATAGCGGCATCATACGAAGCCTTATTTGTCTTATATTCAGACAAAGCTGCTTCGTAAGTGACCATTTCTGCGTCATACTTAGCTTTAGCTTCTGCATTAGCTGCATCAGCTGCTGCTTTTTCGGCTACTTTAGCATCGTAGGCGGCTTTGGCAGTCTTGTAGGCAGCTAAATCGGTTTGATATTTTTCGTAAGCGGCATTATAAGTAGCTAAATCTTTCTCATACTGCTCTTGAGCAGCCTTGTTTTCGATTTCTGTACGAACTTTTTCAGCTACTTTAGCATCATAAGCTTCTTTCTCAGCATCATATTTTGCCTTGTCTTTGGTATACTGAGCCATAGCAGCTTCATAGTTCTTCTTAGCAGTTTCATAAACAGCCAACTGTACCTTATAATCAGCTTCTGACTTAGCATTAGCTGCATCGGCAGCTGCTTTTTCTGCTACTTTAGAATCATAAGTTAATTTTTGAGCATTATACTCTTTCAATGCTACATCATAGGCTTTATTATCAGCTTGGTATTTAGCTAACCCTTTTTCATAAGCAGCTTGATCAGTATCATACTGTGCTTTAGAAGCAGCGTTTGCTTTATCAGCTGCTGCTTTTTCGGCCACTTTAGCATCGTACTCAGCCTTAGCTTTATCATACTCAGCTACATCTTTTTTGTGGTTTTCTTTTGCTTTCTGATAATCCGAAACAACCGTGTTAATCTCTTTTGATTGAGCTTGATTGTCAGCAATAGCACCCTCTAGGGATGTATGTGTTTGAGGTGCAGTTTCTTCGACTTCTACCCCTTCTTTTACCGCAGAAGTTTTAGCATCCTCAAGACTATCAGTTGTAACAACACTTGTTGTTACAGTGGTATTTCCTTCTTCTTTGACAGAAACAACTTGCTTCTCTGAATGATCAACAGTCGTTGCCGGATCAGCAGCAGTGTCTGTTAGTACAGAAGCACTAAGTGGTGTATCAGTAGCAGCTGAAGTTGAAACCTCATCTGCATGTACACCAGTTGCCCCCATCGCAAGAATGGTTGTACCCAAAAGAACAGAAGCAGCCCCAAAGCTATACTTCCTGATTGAAAAACGTTGTGAATCTTTTCTTCCCATATCACAAATTTCCTTCTAAATTTTCTTAACACCTAAAGTCTATCACTTTTAAACTTTCTGTCAATGGAATTGTCTTAATATTTTTAAAAAATTACACTCATTTTCAATTTGTAAGTATTATTTAATTGATTCTTTAGTTTAAAAGGATAGCTACCTTAATTTTATATGTTACTTCTTCTGAAAATTAGAATTAAATTGCACTGTATAAGCTAAGTATTAAAATTTTGTTAATTATTTTTGCAACTATTTTTGTTATAGCATCAAAAAAAGCCCCAAGGGGCTCAAATTTTTATACCATTTGGACATGTTCTGAATGTTGCTTCATTAATTTGATAACAATACCTAATGACAATCCAAGTTTATATATCAGAAATCATTGACTTAAGATTTTTTTGACCAAGGCCTTCAAATCTGGAACTACTTCTTCCATAAACCATGGATTTTTGGCTTGCCAAATATTATTTCGTGGAGAGGGATGAACGAGAGGGAAAAACTCAGGAAGGTAATCTTTGTAATGCTTAACTGTATCCGTTAATTTTGCCGACGATTTTTGATGTAAATAGTAACGCTGTGCATAGTTACCTACTAAAATCGTCAATTGAATATCAGGAGCTAAAGCAAGAACTTTCTCATGCCACTTGTCTGCAAATCCTTTGCGAGGAGGTAAATCACCTGATTTCCCAT
>CAJPKC010000124.1 GCA_905370255.1 Streptococcus oralis | reverse complement strand
GTGGGACAGAAATCGGTAATTCGTTAGAATTCGATTTCGTCGTCCCACCTCCGCACAGTTGAGTAGGGCTGTAAAAGCTGATGAAATCAGCGTAGTAGAGCCCACTCAACCACTGCGTCTTGCTCGATAATCCAAAGACAATTGAGAGGCTAGGACTTTTGTCCCAGCCTCTTTTTTGACCATTCACGACGATTTTCTGACCGATTCTGACAGAGAGCCTCCAAGGCTTTCTCTTTGACGTATAATGGGCACAAGATCAATAAGAAAAGAGGGATCGTATGTTTCAGGTAGCATCTATTACAAAATCGTTTAAGGAGAAAGCTGTATTAAAGGGGGTGTCTTTTTCGATAGAAGAAGGAGACAAAATTGCCTTACTGGGAAATAATGGAGCAGGTAAAAGCACCCTCTTCAACATTATCGCAGGGCAGCTCCAGGCTGATTCGGGGACAATAAAGACTTCGCTTGATTTTCAAAGAGAAATTGGGATGATGCCTCAGGGGGATCTGCTCATCGAGGATCTAACCGTTGCTGAATTCGTCGAATTAAAAAGCCGGATGAATCAGCTGAAGCAGGCTGATATCAATGGACTCTTAGAGATGGTTGAATTGAGAGAATCTAGAGAGCAGATGGTGGGAAGTCTTTCTGGTGGTCAAAAGAGACGCTTGTCCTTGTTGCTAACTATTTTGAATCATCCAAAGTTGATTTTTTTAGATGAGCCAACGACTGGCATGGACTTGGAAGCAGTGGATAATTTTTGGAAATTGCTGGAGCAGCAAGAGTTTACATCTGTTGTGGTGACCCATGATTTTAACCAAATTGATGCCTTTTTTACAAAAGTCTTGATTTTAAAAGATGGTCGAATTGCTGCCACAAAGTCTGTCGAGGACATTCACCAGGCTGGTCAAACCATTGAGCAGTATTTCCGAGAAGAGATGAATAAAGGAGGGGAACAAGCATGAAAAAGATTCAATTAAAACAAGTTTTACGAAATAAGCGCTTCGTATTATTCACCATTATTTTACCCATAGGCTGGTATATCTTCTTTTATCAGCTTCAAAAAGGGGTTTCGCCAAGTATTTTATTAGGTATTGCCGTATTTATCGGGGTCATTGGCAATAGCCTTGCAACTTTTAGTAAGCGTATCGCCTCAGATATCGGGTTTTATTCTTTTGAATCCCACTTTACAAGCTATAGTGTCAAGAACTATTTATGGGATCAATCGATTGTACAACTGATTCTGAACAGCTTGATCTTTTTAGCGGTGCTAGTTGTTGCTGTCCTAGGTTTTCACTTTCCAGTGACGACTAGCCTGTTGGTACAATTTTTCCTCTTATCCTTGATGGGGATCTACTTTAGTGTGATTGGCTTTGTACTTGGGGTGAGGGTAGATGCCAAGACGATTGATACCATTGGCTTTCCAGTTATTATTTTAGCAGCCATGACCATTATTCCCTTTGATACGCTTGGCGCAAGTGGAGGATTTATGGACTTAGTTGGCAAGCTACAACGGGCTTTCCCAGGCTATTATTATACAAAGCTAATCCAAGATTTGACTGAGAAACAAACGATTGATGTCACCCAATTAGCGCTCTTTGTTGCCGTATTTGGATTGAATTTGCTATTTTTCTATCTGCTCGTACCCAAAGGGAAAATGGGGAACTAAGAGCAGTTAAAAAAGCCTTGAGAACAACTCAAGGCTTTTTCTTTGCTATAAAATGGTTCTTCTGTACTCTTCCTTCAAGTGCTTGGAAAGATCTTGCTATTCTAAAGTTCTAATGGAGGGCTTTTTTATTACATGCTAATAGAAAAAATCAATGCCGTAGTTTTCTTTTAGATAGGTCGCCAACTCGGCTTTTTCTTCCTCTCTAAATCGACAGAGGCTAAGGGCGAGACGCAATTTCAAGGTGCTTGTATTGATGATGATGTTTGACTTAGAAATATCTTCTAGCTGGGTGACTTCTCTGAGGTTAAAATCTAAATAGCAAGCCTTGCTGTTGACATGATCAGGGTCGCTGACGTCCACTTCAACATACGATGCTCGCAACAATTCTTCTTTTGGAATGAAGATTTCTTTTGAGAAGAAGAGTCCGGGATAGACCTCAATACCTTCAAAGGTGAATTCAAAGGAGACTCTGTGGCTAGTCAGTCTTTTGATGCCTGCAATTGTTGCGTAGATAGCAGCGAAAAAGAGGACGGTTGGAATCACAGTGAGAAGATTTAGTTGAGAAAAGTCGATCAATCCATGTAAGAGAAGAAAGAAAATTTGAATGAATATAGCCGATGCAAAGAGTAGATAGCCACCACCAACAAATTTTGAATAATAGATTTTCATTTTTGACTCCTTACATTTTAAATGCTACGAAAACTCGGAATTTCAAGTACCCTTATCATAGCGGATTCGGTGAAGAGCTGTCAAATGTTTGGTAGGGTTCTTGTGATTAGATCATTTCAGGTTATGGTATACTAGATGGAAAGTGTGGCTAGGAGTGAAATGAAAAGCTGCTGTAGAAATCATAACCGGGTCAATGCTGGTAAGAAAGGAAGACAAATGGTAACACCCCTGATATTTATTATTTCTCTCGTCTTGCTTTTGCGTCGTTTTACAAGCAAACGTTCACGAAAGATCATTGGATTCTTATATGCTTCATTTGCAGTCTGGTTTGTTTATTCGATCCTTACTTATGGAAGCTACACCCTCCAGCCTGGTCAAAGTGTTCAATTGAGAGTTTATCCCAATACGGATCAGCTAGAATATAGGTCGGAACTCCAGTTTAAAAAATTTGATGATGCTAAGTTAAAATTGTCCGGTCGAAAAGGTTGGGGGATGAAAGATAGTCACATAGTCTATAATGTTGAAAAGCAAACAATAACGGAGCTCATTTTTTTAAAAGACAAAACAGATCGTAAAGACTTACCAAATGATAAAAGTAAGAGTTTCTATTTAGAAAACGATGGAATAGTGATTCAAGGGGAAGTAGAGGAAGTATTTGGGGTGACGGAACGAAAGCCCTACAACATCACCATCACCAATGTAGACGATAAACCAGCCCACTTTGAAGCGCGAGTGGTGGACCGGTGAACTGTGAACTGGACCTCCATCTACTCCAGCCGCTTCAGTCCAAAGAATTGGGACGATGTGACCGTCAAGGATATTTGGAGAGAGGATTTTGGAAAGTGATGTCGGAGCTATTTGTCCGGCATCTTTTTATGAATAATCGTTATTGTTACTTTTGTGCGTGTGATATGATATAATAAAAGCACAGAAGTAACAAAAATAGGAATGCTGAAATGATTCAAAAACAAATACAGGAAATGCTAGATCATCAGTCTATTATTAGAACATCTGATGTAGTTAAAAAAGGGATCCCAAAGCCTTACCTAAATCGAATGGTGGAAAATGGTCAACTCATAAAGGTTGCCAGAGGGATTTATATCACCGATTGGTCTCAGTATGATGAGTATGCCATTTTCCAACTCCAACATCAAAAAGTGATTTATTCTTATCTATCAGCATTGTATCTCCATGGGCTGATAGATGTTATCCCTAAATACAAAGAAGTGACGGTCTATACAGGTTATAATCCTCATCGATTTCCTAAGGAGGTAAAAAGGCATTTCATCCAGAAAGAATTGTATGAAGTCGGTGTGACAAAGCTACAAACGTCCTTCGGAAATGAAGTAAGGGTATATGATTTGGAGAGATCGATATGCGATCTCATTCGCGAGCGACAAAAGATAGATGTGGAAATATTTTCGACTTCTTTAAAGAGATATATTCAATCTTCAAAAAAAGATCTACGAAAACTATACAAATATGCGCGAGAGTTTCATGTGCTCGAAAACGTCCAATCATTGATGGAGGTCTTATATGAATAAAGATAGATTGATTGCTCTGTGCCATAAAATTTCAAACGAAAAACAGGTAGATTTCAATGTTGTGCTAACTTATTATTTTCTAGAAACGATACTTGCAAAGATAGCATCTAGTCCGTATAGTCATAACTTTGTATTCAAGGGAGGATTTCTTTTATCCAATATTATTGGTGTTGAAAGTCGAACAACTTCTGATATGGATTTTATTTTAGAACAATTTAAGATGGACAAATCTCTACTAGAAAGTACTTTAAAGGAAATCCTAACTGATGATTTGGTTCATTATGAAATTACTAAGATAAGTGAAATTAAAGATGAAGATCCTTATGGTGGTTATCGAATCCATATTTTATGTCGGCTTGATAATATACGTCAGACAATTCCTTTAGATATTGCGACTGGTGATCCTATTACTCCCAAATCCGTTTCCTATCGTTATCATAGTCTCTTTCAAGAGATTGACTATGAGATCGTGGCCTATAATTTGGAGACAATATTGGCTGAAAAATTGGAAACGATTTATCGAAGATCTTTCTTTAACACTCGAAGCAAGGATTTTTATGATGTGTATGTAATTTATAGTATGGAAAAAAGCCGATTGGATAGTAAAAAGCTTCGATCAGCTTGCGAGGCAACATTTTCCTATCGTCAGACAACGTTAGATGTAGTAGATTTTCAAAATATGATTGATGAGATGAAGGATGATATAACATTGGCGCGTCATTGGGAAAATTATCAGTCTCATTACCCTTATGCAACTTCTATTTCTTTCAGGGATGTTTTGGAAGTTGTTCAACAGCTATTGTTAGAATTATGATACCTAATATAGACTTTCATTAACAAACTACCTCCGAGGTGGTTTTGAGATTATAACGATGTGTTAGATAAAAGCGAGCTTTGTCATGAAGCTCGCTTATTTGTATTCATAAAAAAGTGAGCTAAGTACTCTTAAGAAAAGTAAAAAAGCCTTGGTTTTCAAGGCTTTTTGTGCATAAAAAAATGCCCCCTACAGGGCTCGAACCTGTGACCCATAGATTAAGAGTCTACTGCTCTACCAACTGAGCTAAGGAGGCAAATATAAAAAGCTGTATTGGTGCCGAAACTTCACGATTTGTATTGAACCCGC
>CAJPKC010000123.1 GCA_905370255.1 Streptococcus oralis | reverse complement strand
GTATTGATTGTTGCACAACGTGTTGGAACCATCATGGATGCTGACCAGATCATTGTCCTTGATAAGGGCGAAATCGTTGGTCGTGGACGTCATGAAGAATTGATGGAGACTAATGACATCTATCGAGAAATTGCTGAGTCGCAGCTGAAAAATGCGTCTCTGACAGAAGAATAGGAGGTAAAGGATGAAACAACAATCTAGTCTAGCTCGTCTATGGAGCTATTTAAAAGCCTACCGATTCTCTGTTTTCTTTGCAGTCTTCTTGAAAATAGTCAGCGTTATTATGAGTGTTATCGAGCCTTTCGTATTAGGGCTTGCTATTACAGAATTAACCAGCGATCTTCTTGCTATGGCAAATGGTGTTGCAGGAGTGGGTATCAATACCAGCTATATCGCAGTAATTCTAGTGATCTATCTCTTGCGTGGTCTTCTCTATGAGTTGGGTTCTTACTACTCAAACTACTTTATGACCAATGCGGTTCAGTCCATGATACAGGATTTGCGAAATGAAATGAGCGAAAAAATCAATCGCATCCCTGTGTCCTACTTTGACAAGCACCAGTTTGGTGATTTATTAGGTCGATTTACCAGTGACGTTGAAACTGTTTCAAATGCCCTTCAACAATCCTTCTTACAGATTGTCAATGCTGTTTTTACCATTCTTTTTGTTATGGGAATGGTCCTCTATCTAAATCTTCAGTTGGCCATCATTGTTATCTTGTCGATTCCGATAACTTATTTTGGGGCTAAAACAATTCTGAATCGTTCGCAACCATACTTTAAACAGCAGGCAGCCATTCTAGGAAGTATGAATGGATTTGTACAGGAAAGCTTGACTGGTTTCAATGTTCTTAAACTTTTCGGACGTGAAGAGAAATCTCAAGAGAGATTTGAAAAGATTACGGATGAATTGCAACAAGTTGGATTCAAGGCTAGCTTTATTTCAGGTTTGATGATGCCTGCCCTTCATATTGTATCGGATTTAACTTACTTAATTGTTGCAGTATTAGGTGGATTGCAGGTTATCGCAGGACGCTTAACCATTGGTAATATGCAAGCTTTCGTTCAGTATGTGTGGCAAGTCAGTCAACCGATCCAAAATATCACTCAATTAGCGGGACAAATGCAAAGTGCTAAATCTTCGCTTGACCGCGTCTTTGAAGTTTTGGATGAACAGGAAGAAGTTCAAACTGCTAAAGTAAAAGAACTGGCACCATTGACAGGTCAAGTTAGCTTCAAGAATGTTGATTTCCAATATGTAGAAAACAAACCATTGATTCGCAATTTCAACTTAGATGTTGAACCTGGAGAGATGGTAGCTATCGTTGGACCTACTGGAGCAGGGAAAACAACCTTGATTAACCTTCTCATGCGTTTTTACGATGTGACAGCTGGTGCCATTTTAGTGGATGGCCAAGATATTCGTGACCTGTCTCGTCAGGACTATCGTCGACAGTTTGGGATGGTCCTACAGGATGCCTGGCTCTACGAAGGCAGTATCAAGGAAAACCTTCGCTTTGGGAACCTTGAAGCAACAGATGAAGAAATCGTTGAAGCTGCTAAGGCGGCCAATGTTGACCACTTTATCCGCACCCTTCCTGGTGGCTATAACATGGAAATGAACCAAGAGTCAAGTAATATTTCTCTTGGGCAAAAACAGTTGTTAACTATCGCGCGTGCTCTCTTGGCGGATCCTAAAATCTTAATTTTGGACGAAGCGACCTCATCAGTCGATACTCGTCTAGAGCTCTTGATTCAAAAAGCTATGAAGCGTTTGATGAAGGGAAGAACAAGCTTTGTCATTGCTCACCGTCTTTCGACAATTCAGGAAGCTGATAAGATTTTGGTACTTAAAGATGGACAGATAATTGAACAGGGAAATCATGTAAGCCTCTTGGCTGCGAAAGGTTTCTATTACGATCTTTATCAAAGTCAATTTTCTAGGAAAGACACAGAAAATAACTAGAAAAATTCTCTTTCTTATTCTTAAATTATCAGTCAATTACAACTTTTTTAATATGGGTTAATTTTCTTGCTTTTGTCTACTAGGTGTAGTATACTGAGATAGTAATCAATAAATATGGTTGCAAAAATAATATTATGAGGTGAGAAAAATGGTAGAATTGAAAAAAGATGCATTAAAAGACGTAGCAACATTATCTAAACCAGCGGCAGAAGCGCTAGTAAATACAAAGGAAGTTTTGAATCAAGCAGTCGCAGATTTGTATGTAGCCCATATTGCTCTACATCAAGTACACTGGTACATGCGTGGACGTGGTTTTATGGTATGGCATCCTAAGATGGATGAATACATGGATAGCCTTGATGGTTACCTTGATGAAATCAGCGAACGCTTGATTACTCTTGGTGGCAAACCATACTCTACTTTGACAGAATTCCTTCAACACAGTGAAATCGAAGAAGAAGTTGGAGAGTTCCGTAACGTAGAAGAAAGTTTGGAACGTGTCCTTGAAATTTATCGTTACCTTATCACTCTTTTCCAAAAAGCATTGGATGTAACAGATGAAGAAGGTGATGATGTAACCAATGATATCTTCGTTGGTGCTAAGGCAGACCTTGAAAAAACTGTCTGGATGCTTGCAGCAGAATTAGGACAAGCACCTGGTTTGTAAGATACTCTATTTTGTCAAAAATCCGTAGAAAGTTTCTACGGATTTTTTCTATTTCGGGGGGCATTCCAAAACAGTCTTTTTTCAAGATTTTTGATAAAATAGAACTATCAATAAAAAGGATGAAAGCATGACAAAGAAAATCGTAGCCATCTGGGCTCAAGATGAAAAGGGTGTAATCGGAAAAGAGGATCGCTTACCATGGCATTTGCCAGCAGAGTTAAAACATTTTAAAGAAACAACCTTGAATCATGCCATTTTAATGGGTCGTGTAACCTTTGATGGGATGGGGCGACGATTGCTTCCAGGACGTGAAACCTTGATTTTGACGCGCAATCCCGAAGAGTCAATTGAAGGAGCACTGGTTTTCCAAAATGTTGAGGATGTTTTAGACTGGTATCATCATCAGGCTAAGAATCTCTATATCATTGGTGGCAAGCAGATTTTTCAGCTTTTTGAACCTTATCTCGATGAGATTATTGTGACACAAATTCATGCTCAAGTTGAAGGGGATACCTATTTCCCAGAAGATTTTGACTTGACTGTTTTTGAGACTGTTGCAAGCAAATCTTATTCCAAAGATGAGAAAAATGTCTATGATTTTACCATCGAATATAGAAAGAGAAAGGAAGTCTAATGGAGCGTAGTATTTTTGGATTTTTTACAGCTCTTTTGTGTGCTGTCTGTCTTGTAGCTGGAACACACGCTTTTCGTAAAAAGCGCTTTGGACTTGCTACTCTACTTTGGCTTAATGCTTTTACAAACTTGGTGAATAGCATTCATGCTTTTTATATGACCTTATTTTAGAGAGAATGAATGATTAGGACGGAAGGAAATCATGCCGACAAATAGAAAAAATGATATGATGGTTTATTGCTCGTTTTGTGGCAAGAGCCAAGATGAAGTACAAAAAATTATAGCAGGTAATAATGCTTTTATCTGTAATGAATGTGTGGAGCTAGCTCAGGAGATTATCCGTGAAGAGTTGGCAGAGGAAGTTTTAACAGATCTTTCAGAAGTTCCAAAACCAATTGAACTTCTCAACATTTTAAATAATTATGTCATCGGTCAAGATCGTGCTAAACGTGCCTTGGCTGTTGCGGTTTATAACCACTATAAACGAATCAACTTCCATGATAATCGTGAAGAATCAGAAGACGTGGACCTACACCAGTCTAATATTTTGATGATTGGCCCAACTGGTTCAGGAAAGACTTTCTTAGCTCAAACCTTAGCTAAAAGCTTGAATGTACCTTTTGCTATCGCTGATGCAACAGCTTTAACGGAAGCTGGCTATGTAGGTGAGGATGTGGAAAATATCCTCCTCAAACTCTTGCAGGCTGCTGACTTTAACATCGAACGTGCAGAACGTGGGATTATCTACGTTGATGAAATAGACAAGATTGCTAAGAAGAGTGAGAATGTTTCTATTACACGTGATGTTTCTGGTGAAGGTGTGCAACAAGCCCTTCTCAAGATTATCGAAGGAACTGTAGCTAGCGTACCTCCTCAAGGTGGACGTAAACATCCACAACAAGAAATGATTCAAGTGGACACTAAAAATATCCTCTTTATCGTGGGTGGTGCCTTCGATGGCATCGAAGAGATTGTCAAACAGCGTCTGGGTGAAAAAGTGATTGGTTTCGGACAAAACAACAAGGCTATTGACGAAAATAGTTCTTACATGCAAGAAATCATCGCAGAAGATATTCAAAAATTCGGTATTATTCCTGAGTTGATTGGACGCTTGCCTGTCTTTGCAGCCTTGGAGCAGTTGACTGTAGATGATTTGGTTCGCATCTTGAAGGAACCAAGAAATGCCTTGGTTAAACAATACCAGACCTTGCTTTCTTATGATGATGTTGAGCTTGAATTTGACGATGAGGCTCTCCAAGAGATTGCTAACAAAGCTATTGAACGCAAAACTGGTGCGCGTGGTCTTCGCTCAATCATCGAAGAAACCATGCTAGATGTTATGTTTGAAGTTCCAAGTCAAGAAAATGTGAAAACAGTTCGTATCACAAAAGAAGCAGTTGATGGAACAGCTAAGCCAATCCTAGAGACAGCCTAGAGGTGACTATGGAAATCAATACACACAATGCTGAGATTTTGCTGAGTGCAGCCAACAAGTCCCACTATCCGCAGGATGAACTTCCTGAAATTGCTCTTGCAGGACGCTCAAATGTTGGTAAATCGAGCTTTATCAATACCATGCTCAATCGTAAAAATCTAGCTCGTACCTCTGGAAAACCAGGAAAAACACAACTACTCAATTTCTTTAATATTGATGATAAGATGCGTTTTGTAGATGTGCCTGGTTACGGTTATGCCCGTGTGTCCAAAAAGGAACGCGAAAAATGGGGACGCATGATTGAGGAG
>CAJPKC010000122.1 GCA_905370255.1 Streptococcus oralis | reverse complement strand
AAGTCCAACTTCTTCTTGGACGTTAGCCCCAAGGTAAAGTTCATTTCCTAATTTTTGGCCTGACAAGTTTTCTGCCAACTCACTAACCATGAGAACTCCGTAACGGTTATCCCATGCTTTTGATATGATATTTTTTTCGTTAGCTGTTAGGATTGCGCTACTATCTGGAACGATGGTATCTCCTGGGCGGATACCAAAACTTTCAGCCTCAGCCTTATCCGCAAAACCACCATCAAAGACGATATCTGAAACAGCTGGCATGGTTGGCCCGCCTGTCCCACGAGTCAAATGTGGAGGTACTGATCCTGAGATTACTGGAATTTCATGTCCTTGGCGCGTAAAGAGTTTAAAACGTTGGCTGCTGACAACCATCGGATTCCACCCACCGATTTCAACTACTCGGAAGGTTCCATCTGGTTTGATTTCACTCACCATAAAACCAACTTCATCCATGTGAGATGCTACCAAGACGCGAGGTGCATTCGCAACTTCTGAATGTTTGATACCAAAAATACCACCTAGGCCATCTGTTACTACTTCATCCACGTGAGGAGTTATTTTCTCACGAAGATAAGAGCGTACAGGCGCTTCATGACCTGAGATAGCAGAAAGTTCTGTTACTTCTTTGATTTTAGAAAATAATGTTGTCATTTCTATCCCTTCTTTCTTTCAACCATTTTACCACTTTTTATAGGAGAAGGGTAGCGAAAATCATCAATCTATAGATCTATCTACACCAAAAAAGAATCACAGTCGTGATTCTTTTTATTTTGAATTTCTCTTTAAAGAAAAGTGATCTGGTACGGGGTCCTTACCTATTTCAGACCAAGGATGACATCGTAATATCCGTGCCAATCCCATCAGAACCCCCTTAAATCCATGCTTTTCAATAGCCTGAATCATGTAGTTTGAACAAGTAGGCTCAAATCTACAAGAAGGTGGGAATGCAGGGGATATAAAGCGTTGGTAAAAGCGCACAGGCGCAATTAAAATTCGTTTCATTATTTATTAGTTGTTACAGCCATGGTGTGTAGTTGGCTAATTTCCTTTTTATTGAGACGACGGGATTCTCCTGGACGAAGACCCGTCAAGTCTAAGTGTCCAAAACGTGTCCGAGACAACTTATCCACTTGAAGCCCAACTGCTTCAAACATCTTTTTAACCTGGTGGTTACGCCCTTCATGGATGGTCAACTGTACAACAGAACGGTTTTTAACAGGATCTACTTTAAGAATCTCATAAACCGCTGGCTTCGTTTTCTTACCATCAATCTCAAGACCACGAGTCAAGGGACGAAGATTTTCTTTGTTGGCAATCCCTTTCACACGCGCAACATAGACCTTGTCAATCTCATTACGAGGGTGAATCATCTCATCTGTAAAGTCCCCATCATTGGTCAAAATCAAGACTCCAGACGTATCCCAGTCCAAGCGCCCCACAGGATAGATGCGCTCTTTCACATTGGGCAAAAGATCGACAACTGTCTTGCGGCCCTTGTCATCTGTCACGCTAGAAATCACACCGCGCGGTTTGTTAAGCAGATAGTAGACTTTTTCTTCGTTATAGATTGGTTGACCTTCAACTTCGACCTTGTCGCCTGACTTGATGGTCGTTGCTAGTTCACGCACGACTTGACCGTTAACCGTCACCAAGCCTTGCTTGATCAACTCTTCTGCTTTTCTCCTACTGGCCACACCTGCGTGGGCAATATATTTATTGATTCTCATCTTCTTCTATCCTTTCACCAAATAATTGGCTTTCTTGTGCTTGAATGTCAAGCTCGTCAATCACAGGCAATTCTTCCAAATGGTTAATACCCATGTAATCTAGAAAATAATCCGTCGTTACATAGAGATTAGGTCGTCCAAGAACTTCTTTCTTTCCATCTTCTCGTATCAAATCGAAGGCCTGTAACTTAGCTAAGGCTCCACTCGAATTAACCCCACGAATAGCATCGATTTCTATACGTGTGATAGGTTGCTTATAAGCAATGATGGACAAGGTTTCAAGGGCGGCCCGAGATAGACTCTGGTTGATGGGCGCCTTAGAATATTCCTTCAAAACACCCGCAAATTGAGCCTTCGTCACCAATCTATAAGCACCACCTGTCTCAATCAAATCTAGACTAGAATCCTGGTCTTTTTCATACTTGTGGGCTAACTTTTCTAAGCTTTGCTGAATCCCAGTCGGTGGAAGCGATAGAACCTCCGCCAGCTGGCGGACTCTAATGCCATCCTCCCCCGCTACAAACAGGAGCGCTTCTATTTTTGCTAAAGTACTCATACTTCCTCTCTATCAAGCCTGACTTTGCTCTACTTGATTTTCCTCATTCTTTTTCATGAGATAGATATCTCCAAAACTCTCTTTTTGAATCAAGAGAATTTCTTGGGTTTTAATCAACTCCAGGGTAGCTAAAAAGAGTGTAATAACCTCTTGCAAATCCTTGGTTTCTTTAAACAAATCCTGCAAGCATAATTGTTGACCTTCAACCAAGGCTTCTCGGACGATAACCATCATATCCTCAATCTTATACTCATCTCGTAAGATTGTTGTGTGACTTTTCGAGAATTCTTCCTTTTTCTTGGTCAGTAAGGTTGAAAAGGCTAAGAAAAGATCAATCGTCGTCTTATCATGCACAAGTTCAGCATCCTCATAAATCAACTCTGTCGGCGCTTTTGAGTAATATCGAGCTCGTTCTTGATGCTTCACTTCCAACTGCTCTCCCAAAAGTTTAAACTTACGGTATTCTTCGATTTGAGAAAGGAGATCCTGCTCTAGGTCATCCTCTAAATCCGTCACTTCTGCAACCTTTGGCAAGAGCTTGCGACTCTTAATCAGCATCAGTTGGCTAGCCATCACCATATACTCTCCTGCCACTTCTAAACGCATGGCTTGTAAGGTTGATATGTAGGCTAGATACTGCTCAATAACTTCTGTAATCGGTACATCATAGATATCCATCTGATACTTTGAAACCAAGTGTAAGAGCAAGTCCAAAGGCCCTTCAAAATCTTTTAATTTAATATCCATTATCTATATTTTTCTAAGGTCATGACTGTTTTTAATCCTAACTTTTTAGCGATTTCGTACAAGTCAACCTTTTCTTCAATTCGTCTCAGTATAAACTGTTCTCTCAATCCTTGAGCCGATAAATCTGCAAAACCTTTTTCCTTTAGAAAGGATTCTAACTGACGAAAGGCCCATTGACGAGAGTAGGGCTTACCAGTTTTTTCAAAGATGTAGGTCTGTCCCATCAAGGGTTCTAACTCTGCAAGTAATTTTGTGGGAAGACTCAAGATTCTTTGTTGAGAAGCTTTATTGATTCTCAACACTTGAAAATCTAGATTCACATCACTTATTTTTATGGCTAGAATTTCACTAGGCAAGAGGCCCAATTCAACTATCAATAAGGCTATTAAACGCCCTTCTGGATAGGTACTTTCTTGCCAGAAAGAACTCAAGTCTAAAAGCTCTGACTTGACTTGTTTTTTCTCAGCCTGTTTCGGCAATTCCAAACGATAAAAGGTGCCAATCTTTCCTTTCTGGTATAAAAAGTAAAGAAATTGATTACAAGCAGAAACTTTACGCTTTTGGGCACTCATTTTAAAATTTGATAGTTGAGCTTGGTAGATTTTTAAACTTGTCTCAGAAATTCGTTCTCCAATAAGATCTAAAAACTGCTCCAAGTCATACTTATAAGACTGTTTAGAATTACTAGATAGATTTTGTTTTTCTTCTAAAAATACTGAAATCCATTCTCTCATTTGCTTCGAATCTCATATTCCTTACTAAAATCATGCAGAAGGGCATTGACAGCCTTAAGGATTGATTTCCGTGTAATAATCCCTTGGAAAATTCCATCCTTATCAACAACTGGCAGGAAAGACTCATCCACTAGCTTATGTAAAACATCCGTCAATGTATAGTCTGGATTAACTACCGCGACATCCTTCTTTGTCATGTGAACAATATCCATATCCGCCATGATTTCCTGACTCAAACCCTGCTCCATTTGATATGCAAAAATATCTCTAAGCCCAATGGTTCCAACAAATTTTTTCTCAGCAGTCACGACTGGTACTCTGGTATATGTCATCTGGCTAAGGAGGAGAATTGCATGATCTGCATTGTGAGTATCAATGAGCACAGCCAAATTTTCAGCAGGAGTCAAAAAGGTTTCCTCTTGCTCCAGCAAAAAGAGTTCAAATTCTTTGGCAATCATCGAGCAAACTCCTTGGATAAGCCAGGATAAACCACATGATTACGTGTCAAAAAGTCCACTTTGAAATAGCTGTCATCAATTTCCACACGAGCGTAGAGACATTCTCTGATGGTTCCACGTGGTTGGCTGATAGAACCTGGATTTAGAAAGAGGGTCTTCCCTTCCATCCAAGCATTTGGCACATGCAAGTGACCATAGAGACAGATATCAGCATCTTCCTCTTGGGCCCAGAAATCTAGTTTTTGGAAATTGAAGTTAATGTCAAATAAGTGTCCGTGAGTCTGGATAATCTTGGTAGGACCCAGTTGAGTCACTAAGCGTTCTGGATAATCTGAATAGAAATCCATGTTCCCTCTAACTACCTGAATTCCTTCCCAGAGTGGTGAATCTGGGCGAAGCTCCGAGTCACCATCGTGAAAAATGGCATCAACTTTCCCAAGATAGCGATCACGTATTTCTTCTACAATCAAGCTATCTCCATGGGAGTCACTCATTACAATGATGGTTTGCTTTGCCATGATGGAAATACCTCCAAAAGTTTCTTAACGGCTAAGGCACGGTGGGATTGACTATTTTTTTCTTCAAGGGTTAATTCGGCTGATGATTTACCAGTTTCTCCTACTAAGAAGAGCGGATCATAACCAAAACCATTTTCACCCTTAGGTTCAAAGTTAATGTAGCCTGGCCAGTCAGCTTCGACAACCAAGCTTTCCTTACCTGGACTAGCCACGACCAAGGTTGTGTGAAATTGCGCTGAGCGGTCCTTGAGATCAAAGACCATGGCTAATT
>CAJPKC010000121.1 GCA_905370255.1 Streptococcus oralis | reverse complement strand
TACCAAATAAACTAGTTTTGTTTCGTGTGAGTGTAACTCAATAAATGCATTAACACACCCTATACTAACAGAGAGCATTGATGCAAAAACAAGAGCTTGCTTTATAGATAATTGTACAACAGTATCATTGATTGAAACTGGTAACACACCGAAGAGACACACAAAACCTATCAAAAGTGACTGTATAGCTATCTGGTACTTTACGGGTTTTAAACTATATTTTTTGGCGATAAGACTAAATAATATTCTTGCCATTCTTCCTCCTCATTCGAATCATTTCTACAACCATTATGAACACCAAGAACAAGATCCCTTCTACTACTAAAAGTGTAAATCCATACAATTGGCTCGTTTGGGCTCCTTCAATTCGGCCAAAAGCAAATGACTTTGCTCCAATCAAAGGCAATAGATTTTCTATTTTAGAGGAAATTCCTCTTAGAATACCTGATAAGGTGATTACCAATAATAAAACGTCTGCAATTAATGCAGTCATTGATTTTTTCGTTACGATTACGAAAAGTAAAGCTAATAAAGTAAGAACGATTGCAAATATCATAACCCTTACCGTGACATCTAAAAACAATGTCAATTCTAAAAAATTCTTTAGAGTTGAATCTAGAAAAACGAATAAAATAACAGCGTTTACTATAGAAAATATTAAAGTAGAGAGTAACGATAGGACAATCGAACTTGCAATAAACCCAGTAAGACGAACTTTCCAGTTAGGAATCAATAACTGGCTAAAATAATCATCACCAAATTGATAATGGGTTGAATAAACAAGTGAAACAAGAATTGGCAAGAAAATAACACTTGCTTGGTAGGGTGAAGATAAGAGAGCATCCCTGACTGTATGCACTGGATTCGATGATAACATAGATGGATCAAGGTTAACCGCTTGTCCATTTCCTTCTACTAAGGCATTTATCACCTGGATATTTTGAATTGAAAAAAATATGCTGACTCCCAAAATAAGAAAAAAAGTAACTTTAAAAGTAGGTAAACTACAATATTTATAGAGGTCACTAAAAAAGGAACGCTTCAACATATTATTCACCTTCTTTCCCTTCGAGTGCCTTAAAATATGCTTCCTCAAAAGATCCAAACTGTTTCAAAATGTCTTTGGTAGGAGCATCAATAACAATCTTCCCATTAGAAATCCCAACCAAATGATCTACAGTTAATTCTAACTCACTCATATAATGACTTGTCATTAATACAGTCTTACCTTCATTGACAAAAGACTGCAAAAAATTGCGTACCCAGCGTATTCCTTCTGGATCTAGTCCATTGATTGGTTCATCTAAAATTAAGATGTCAGGATTTGCTAATAAGGCTGTTGCTAAACCAAGACGTTGCTTCATTCCTAATGAATAGTCTTTTACTTTTTTATTTTTAGCTTCACTTAACCCCACCAACTCTAAACATTCCTTGCACCTATTTCTGTCAACGCCACAAGCCAAGCCAATCCACCGAAGATGCTGAAATCCTGTTCTTGTTGGATAAGGTTGGCAACTGTCAAGGAACGATCCAACAATACAAAAAGGATTATCTCCCAATTGAGAGTATTTTTTTCCATCGATCAACGCCATTCCCATTTGACTATTTTCTAAACCAAGTAAAATTCTGATTAAAGTTGATTTTCCAGATCCATTCGGTCCAATCAATCCAGTAATCTCACCTTTCTTAGCTTTGAAAGACACGTTTTGAAGGACAATTTTATTATTATATTCCTTATGTAGCTTTTGAATTGTTATCATTCATTCTTTTTCCCTTCTGACTTTTAGTGAAATTCCACCTTCACTTGGAGCAAGTATAACAGGAGAAAATCAGGAAATTCTCAGAATAATTATTTTTTTTATTTTCAACAAATTACATTCTATATTTGCTATAATATGCTCATATAATTGGAGGAACTATGAAGTATAAAATTTTAGCCATTGACGATGATGAAAAAATCTTACGATTAATAGCGAATACATTAAAAGCGAACAACTTTCACGTGGAAACTCGTAAAAATATAGAGGAGATCAATATATGTGACTTTACTGGATTCGATCTAATTTTACTTGACGTCATGATGCCTATTTCTGGTTTAGAAATCTGTCGTTCCATTCGTTCACAAATTACTACTCCAATTCTATTTCTAACCGCTAAAGATTTTGAAGAAGATTTACTAAAAGGAATACAAGCCGGAGCCGATGATTACATCACAAAACCATTCAGCATAAAGGAATTGATTGCAAGAATTCAAATGCATCTTCGTAGGGAAGAAAGATCTCACAACGCCTCTAAAGAAGAGATGGATTCAAATATAACTTTTTATCGAGATAGTCAAGAAGTTTATTATCAATCGAAGAGAATTTCATTAACCAAGCGAGAGTTTGATTTACTTTATCTTTTAGCAAAAAATGAGAACCGAATATTTAGCATAGAAGAACTTTACAATTACCTCTATCCTGTAGACTCTGATGCACAACTACGATCCATTACTGAATACATCTATCAAATCAGACAAAAATTTAAGATTCATCAAATTGATCCAATCAAAACAGTATGGGGAGGAGGATACAAATGGAAAAAGAATTGACAATCAAGCAACTCATTAAGCGTACCTACCTTAAAATCATTTGGCAATTTCTTCTATGTCTGATACTTTTTTACATAGTTCCAGCTCTTCTATCTTCTGTATCTGGAATTAATGAGAAAAATGCCAATCACTTTGCTTTATTTTTTAGCGTCAGTTCTTGGATTTATCTTTGCATCATTTTAATTTTTATCATTGTAATAAATATTAGACGGTTATTAACCAAGATTCAAAAAGAAATGAACATGGTTTATCATAGTGGTCTATATTTCACCAAAAATGAACATCACCATTTGCAGATTAAAGAATTCATTGAAACAAACGATCTGATCGAAAAAATGCAATCTGAAATAAAAAATAGAATTCAAAATGAAAAAGATCAAAAAAAAGAACTCATGTTTCAAGTATCTAGCGCTGCACATGATCTTCGTAGCCCTCTAACTGTCATCAGAGGAAATGCTGAATTCTTACAATCTACCAAACAAACACCTCAAGTAATGGAATGTCTAAAAGATCTTGAGCAAGCAAGTATTCAATTAAACGATTATTTTAACCACTTCATCCAATACTCCAAAACCTTTTACGACCATGATATTCAACTTGAAAACATATCAATTAAACAAGTAATTTATCAATTACAGGAACATATCTCACCTTTACTCCCCAGAAATACACATTTTGTTTTTTCAAATACAGTAACTCCATCAACACAAATTGCCATTCATTCCAATTTATTTTTCCGAGCAATCACAAATATCATTAATAATGCAATACAACATCAAAAAGAAAATGATGCACAAATCCAGCTAACAATTTCACAAGAAAATAGTCAATTAGTTCTAACTATATGGAATAACCAATCTAGTTTTTCAAAAAATATATTACAGAATGCTGGAAATCTTTTCTATAAAGATGACCAAGCAAGAACACCCTCTCAAGAAAGTCACTATGGACTTGGTTTATCTTTCGTAAAACGCGTCATGAAACTTCATAATGGAACGATGCATTTAGAAAATATTAATCATGGTGCACAAGTCAAGCTAATCATTCCCATTATTATATAGAAAAAGCCGAACTCATCAATATGTGTTCGACTCAGAATGCAGACAAACGTCATTTTTGGTGTTTGTCTTTTTCATATATGACTTTCAGACATTACACAGAGGTTAGTCATCAAACTTTTCTTTCCTCTCACCTAAGCGATAGACAATCACTAGGGATACAAGAAGAACCAAAGTAGTGATAATCGATCCTTCTGCACCAAATGCCCCTCCGGTCAACCAATCAGGACCAGATCCCATGCTAAAGCTAAAAATCGAGGCATCTGCGCCCGTACCACTGACTTGAAAACCAAGGAGATTTCCTTGTACATAGTTCCAAGTGCCGTGTTGGGCGACCACTAGCCAGATACTATCCGTATAGATAAAAAGCAGACCAGCCAGCACTCCATCGAGGATGATATTCAGTACGGATAAGAAGGTCACTCCTGCATTTCCCATATGCAGAATGCCAAAGAGACTACTAGAAATCGCGATCGCTAAAGGCAGATTAGTTCTTGCAGCAATCCGAGTCAGAAGCCAACCTCGCGTCGCCACTTCTTCAGTCCCTCCTTGAAGAAG
This sequence comes from Streptococcus oralis, assembly GCA_905370255.1. Next base: position 806 of record CAJPKC010000121.1, on the reverse strand, counting down.
CCAAAATGGGAATAAACCTAGAATAAAGAGGATGGGTTCTAAACTTAATTCATTAAGCTCAAAAGACCCGATTCCCCCTACCTGGTAGACAAGGGCAATGACACCCATTTGAAGTAGTGAAAGCAAGATCCCCCAGACTAGATACTTGAGCCAATTTCTTTTTACAAAGCCTAAGCTTGATAAAGCATTCTTCTCTATGACCTTCACCCAAAAAATAAAGAGAAATAGTATGATTACAAAACTGAAAAGCTCATAATAGAGAAGATAATGGTAGAAAAATTCTTGAATACTTGCTGTCCCATTTCCTGGTGAAAAGAACTCCGCCAGAAAACCTATCACTAAGGAAAATGGTCCCACCAATTCACTACCAAGCCATAGTCCCCCTTCTATAAAGAGGGAGGCTAAAAATACATAGAATAGTGTAGAAATAAGAACTGGCATAGATGTGTTTGTTTTTATATCCTGAATGATCTTCCCCTTCTTCATCATCAACCTCCATTTATCTAATAGGTCCATTGTAGCAAAGAAAATCCAGAGCTGCAATATTGTTTCATGTCAGAAAACCTAACATGAAAACTCGATTTTTCTTGCAAAGCAAAGTCTTTTCTGATATAATAGCTTTTGTAGAAAAACATAAGACCATTCATACTCGTTTTGGTATGAATTATTTGTTTTTTGTAGGCCATCCTTTGGTCAATGCACTCATGGGTCAAACACCCAAAGAGAAATGAAGAAAAAGGAGACAGAAATGAAGAAAAAATTACTAGCCTATTTGCTTTTCTTATTTCCACTGGTAGCATTCGCTG
>CAJPKC010000120.1 GCA_905370255.1 Streptococcus oralis | reverse complement strand
ATCGAGAACTTGGAAAAAGTTCAAGGTGCTTTCTTTAACTCAGGTCAATACCAAATCATCTTTGGTACTGGTACAGTAAACAAGATGTACGATGAAGTCGTAGCTCTTGGTTTGCCAACTTCATCTAAAGATGAGATGAAAGAAGAAGCAGGCAAACAAGGAAATTGGTTCCAACGTGCCATCCGTACTTTCGGTGACGTCTTTGTACCTCTTTTGCCAGCAATCGTTGCTACTGGTTTGTTTATGGGAATTCGTGGGGCTATTGTTCAAGATCAAGTTTTGGCTTTGTTTGGAACAACTGCAGAAGCTTTTAAAGCAACAAACTTCTATACCTATTCAGTTGTTTTGACAGATACAGCTTTTGCCTTCTTCCCAGCCTTAATCTGTTGGTCAGCCTTTCGAGTCTTCGGTGGAAATCCATTGCTTGGTTTGGTTCTAGGATTGATGATGGTAAACTCATCCTTACCAAATGCCTGGGCTGTGGCCTCTGGTGACGCTCAACCAATCCTCTTCTTTGGTTTTATCAAAGTTGTCGGCTATCAAAACTCAGTTTTACCAGCCTTCTTCGTTGGTTTGACTGGTGCTAAACTAGAAAAGTGGCTCCGTAAGCGTATTCCAGATGTATTAGATTTACTCCTTGTACCATTCTTGACTTTCTTAGTAATGTCTATTTTGGCCTTGTTTGTCATTGGACCTGTATTCCACGAAGTTGAAAGCTATGTCAAAGTCGCTACTGTTTGGTTGCTCAGTCTCCCAATGGGTCTAGGTGGATTAATCCTTGGTGGTGTTCATCAGGTCATCGTTGTTACAGGTGTTCACCATATCTTCAATCTCTTGGAGGATAACCTTGTTACTTCTACAGGTTCAGATCCTCTTAATGCTATTATTACAGCAGCTATGACTGCTCAACTTGGAGCAACGCTTGCTGTTGGTGTAAAAACAAAGAATCCCAAAATTAAAGCTCTTGCCTTCCCAGCTGCACTTTCTGCTGGACTTGGTATCACTGAACCAGCTATTTTTGGTATCAATCTTCGCTATGGTAAACCGTTTATCATGGGGCTTATCGCCGGTGCTGCTGGTGGTTGGTTAGCAAACATTCTAGGTTTGGCAGGTACTAGCTTTGGTATTACGATCATTCCTGGAACACTTCTCTATATCAACGGTCAACTCCTTAAGTATGTCTTTATGGTCTTAGTTACAACTGCCCTTGGTTTCGGTTTGACATATGCTTTTGGTTACAAAGAAGAAACAGAAGTTGTTGAAGAAACAGTTTCTGAAGAAACTACAGTGGTAAATGAAGAAGTACCAGCAACTCTTCAAGACGAAACAATCCAAACACCAATCGTTGGTGATGTTGTTGCTCTTTCAAATGTGAATGACCCAGTATTCTCAAGTGGAGCTATGGGACAAGGTATCGCCGTGAAACCTAGCCAAGATGTTGTTTATGCACCAGCTGATGCTGAAGTAACAATCGTCTTCCCAACTGGCCATGCTTATGGATTGAGAACAGCTAACGGTGCTGAAATCTTAATTCACGTTGGTATCGATACTGTTTCAATGAACGGTGAAGGATTCAACCATAAAGTTGCTCAAGGTGACAAGGTTAAAGCTGGAGATGTTCTTGGAACATTTGACTCAGCTAAGATTGCTGCTGCAGGTCTTGATAACACAACTATGGTTATCGTAACAAACACTGCAGACTTTGCTTCAGTAAATCCAGTTGCTTCTGGATCAGTTGCTAAGGGTGACGCAATCATCGAAGTTAAAGCTTAATAAATCAAAAAAACGAACAAATGTCATGTTTGTTCGTTTTTGATTGAATCGTAAAATTTACAGAGGAAAAACTAAAATATTGAGCAACTTTCCTTCTGGAAATATGCTATAATAGAGAAAATAAAAACTAGAGGTTTATCATGACAAAATTATATGGAAGCTTGGAAGCGGGCGGTACAAAATTTGTCTGTGCTGTCGGTGATGAAAACTTTAACGTTGTAGAAAAAACACAATTTCCAACAACAACTCCTATCGAGACAATCGATAAAACTATCGAGTTCTTTTCAAAATTTGATAATCTTGCAGGACTTGCCATTGGTTCATTTGGTCCTATTGATATCGATAAAAACTCAAAAACTTACGGATTTATCACAACAACTCCAAAACCTAACTGGGCAAATGTAGACTTGCTCGGTGCCCTTCGTCGCGCTTTAAACGTGCCAATGTATTTCACGACAGACGTAAACAGTTCTGCATACGGTGAAGTGGTTGCTCGTAATAATGCCGGCGGTCGTATCGAAAACTTGGTTTATTACACAATCGGTACAGGTATCGGTGCAGGTGTTATCCAACGTGGCGAGTTTATTGGCGGTGTTGGTCACCCTGAGATGGGTCATTATTATGTGGCTAGACACCCAATGGATATTGAAAAAGAATTTAAAGGTGTTTGTCCTTTCCATAATGGATGTTTGGAAGGTTATGCAGCTGGTCCAAGTTTGGAAGCTCGTACAGGTGTTCGTGGTGAAAACATCGAACTGAACAACTCTGTATGGGATGTTCAAGCTTACTACATTGCTCAAGCTGCAGTGAATGCGACTGTAACTTTCCGTCCAGATGTCATCGTCTTTGGTGGTGGGGTTATGGCTCAACAACACATGCTTGACCGTGTACGTGAGAAATTCACAGCCCTACTCAATGGCTACCTACCAGTTCCAGATGTGCGCGACTATATCGTGACTCCAGCTGTTGCTGGTAATGGTTCAGCTACACTAGGAAACTTCGTTCTTGCTAAGAGCGTTGCAAAATAAGAATAAAAAATTAGAGGCTGGGACAAAAAGTCCTAGCCTCTTTTTGATGTTGGATTGTCGAGCAAGACGCAGTGGTTGAGTGGGCTCTACTACGCTGATTTCATCAGCTTTTACAGCCCTACTCAACTGTGCGGAGGTGGGACGACGAAATCGAATTCTAACGAATTACCGATTTCTGTCCCACTCTCTTTTTCTATTTTCGTTTCCTGATGGAAAATATTTTGCCAAGTTTCGTGGCGACGCCAGATACTGGTATGAATGGTATCACCGACTTGGTAGCGGATGAGTTTAGTCTTTTGACTGATGGACGTTAGATGAAGCTCCTTGATAGCAGAGGTCAATTCTTTTTCAGCCTTATAGGCTCCCTTGTCTAGTTCTTGTCCGTCTTGGCGGATATAAATAAAATCTTCAGCAAGTAACTCTTCCAGTTGATTTCCTTGGTCAATCAGTTGCTCTCTCATGAGCAATTTTTTATAGACATTATCTAGGATTTCATCCTCAGGGATTGGGGCTGGTTCGATATGAATGTCAGTATCAAAGACACCAAATCGTTCTGATAACATAGATTCAACTTGGTCCGCAATTTCGTGGCTCTCGAAAACAGAGAGGTCTGGGTTCATCTCAAGTGTAATGTCTAGATAAATATTGCTTCCGTAGGTACGACCCCTTTGAGATTTGACCTTGCTAATCTTAGGAATTTCCATGATAGCTTTTTGGTAATCTTCCAGCAAGTGCTCATCAAAACCGTCAGAAAGACTGAAGGATGACTCGATAAAGATATCATAGGCAGTCTTGAGGATAAAGAAGGTAATGATGATGGCGACTAATTTATCCACGATTGGATAGTTGAAGCTACTAGCCAGGATAGCGATAGAAGTTCCAAGAGATGTCACGGCATCTGACAGATTGTCCTTAGCTGCAGCCTTGAGGGCCTTTGATTTAGCTTGCTTACTCAGATGGGTATTGTAGAGATAAACGGCGAACATGATGATAGCAGAGATGACTCCCAGAGTCGCACCAAGTGGGTCAATGACCGTTTGTTCTCGGCTGAGTATCTTTTGAATGGTGTCACGTAGAACATCAAAGCCAACGTAAAACATGATGATGGAAGTGATGAGACTTGCCAAATCCTCTATTTTCCAGTGGCCGAAGCGATGATCTCTATCTGCCGGTTGGCGAGCCAAACGAATCCCGATGAGAAGGGCCACGTTTCCAACGATATCTGAAACGTTGTTAAAACCATCAGCCACCAAACTGGATGAATGGAGGAGGTGTCCGGTCGCTAGCTTAGCTGCAGACAAGAAAAGATAAGTCAAAATGCTGATAATGGCACCACGCTCAGCCAATTTTAAGTTTGAAACCGATTGATTCATCTAACTCCCCTTCTAGCATTTTAGTATTCTTTCATTATACTGGTTTTCCAAGGAAAATTCAAATGTGGGAAGTAAGTTAAATACACCTCAAAACTTGAAAACTTTTGAAATTCTGATATAATAGAACTACTCAAGGGAGTAGCTGGCGGGAAACCGCGATAGTGTCGTCATTACGAATTATTTCCGGCACTATATTAAACAGCGAGACTTGTTTTTTTAAAAAACAGGTCTCTTTTTTTGTAAAAAGAGGCCAAAAAGGAGGAGACTGTTTTGTCAAAAGAACAAAATAAAGACTTGTTTTACACACAGACCTCAGAAGAAGTCCTAAAGAACTTGGACTCATCTATCGAAGGTTTGTCAACTGCTCAAGCTCAAGAACGCTTAGCGACTTATGGTCGTAATGAGTTGGAAGAGGGAGAGAAACGTAGCCTACTAGCTAAATTCCTTGATCAATTTAAGGATTTGATGATTATCATCTTGCTTGCGGCAGCGGCACTTTCTGTAATTACAGAAGGGATGGATGGTTTAACAGATGCCATTATCATCTTGGCCGTTGTTGTCTTGAATGCTGCCTTTGGGGTTTACCAAGAAGGGCAAGCAGAAGCAGCCATTGAAGCTCTGAAAAATATGTCTAGCCCCATGGCTCGTGTTCGTCGTGATGGCCATGTTATTGAGATTGACTCAAAAGAATTGGTACCCGGAGATATCGTCTTGCTTGAAGCGGGAGATGTCGTGCCTGCAGATATGCGTTTGTTTGAAGCAGCTTCTCTTAAAATTGAAGAAGCAGCTCTTACAGGGGAGTCTGTGCCAGTTGAAAAAGATGTGACAGGACTTGTTGAAGCAGATGCTGGTATTGGGGACC
>CAJPKC010000119.1 GCA_905370255.1 Streptococcus oralis | reverse complement strand
TGTCACAGCTGACTTAGGTGCTATTCAAGCAGCAGGTCGTGAAACTACAACTGTAGTTGTCTTTACAAATGGAGACGCGATCAAGTCAGTTAAATTAGAACAAACAGGTTCTCTTGCAGCTAACACAGCAGTTGCAAAAGTAGAATTGTAATCGTTTAGGGGTTGGAAGTTTTTTCCAACCTCTTGTTTATAGGAGAAAAAGTATGAAATTTTTAACCCTTAATACTCATAGTTGGATGGAAAAAAATCCTGAAGAAAAATTTCAGCTCTTATTAAAAGACATCCTTGAAAACAATTATGATGTGATTTGTTTTCAGGAAATTAACCAAGAAATCACCTCAGAGCAAGTAGAGGCTGGTCCACTTTATCAGCCATTACCATCTGCTGAGCCAATTCATCAAGACCACTATGTTCGTCTCTTGGTAGAGAAATTAGCTGAAAAAGGACTCAAATACTATTGGACATGGGCTTATAACCATATCGGTTATGACCGCTATCATGAAGGTGTTGCAATCGTATCTAAAACACCGATTGAAGCGCGTGAGATTTTAGTTTCAGATGTGGATGACCCGACAGATTACCACACACGACGAGTTGCTTTAGCAGAAACAGTAGTTGAAGGTAAAGAACTTGCTGTTGCGAGTGTGCATCTCTCTTGGTGGGATAAAGGCTTCCAAGAGGAATGGGCGCGTTTTGAAGCAGTTTTTAAAGAATTAAATAAGCCTCTCTTACTAGCAGGTGATTTCAATAATCCTGCAGGCCAAGAGGGTTACCAAGCAATTCTAGCTAGTCCACTAAACTTACAAGATGCATTTGAAGTTGCAAAAGAAAGAAGTGGTAGCTACACAGTTCCGCCTGAAATTGATGGTTGGAAGGGGAACAGCGAACCTCTTCGAATTGATTATGTCTTTACGACAAAGGATATACAGGTAGAAACATTACATGTTGTCTTTGATGGAAAACAAAGTCCACAGGTCAGTGATCACTATGGTCTTCAAGCAGAACTTTCTTGGAAGAACTAACAAAGAATTTTACTAAAATAAAACAAGCCCCCCTTCGGATATGCGAAGGGGGTTAACTACTCAAGGGGTTAATATAGTTAAAGTTTTTAGTTGAATAACTTGTAAAATGAAATAAAATCCTTTAAAATAAAAAGTGTTGGAGGAATTTATGAATGTAAATCAAATTGTGCGTATGATCCCGACGCTAAAGATAAATAATAGAAGATTAAATGAATTGTTTTATATCCAAACCTTGGGTATGAAACCCTTGCTTGAAGAGTCGGCTTTCTTATCGCTAGGAGACCAGTCAGGCATTGAAAAATTGGTTTTAGAAGAATCACCAAGTATGAGAAGCCGTAAGGTTGAAGGGATCAAAAAATTAGCTAGATTGATTGTAAAAGTAGCGAATCCATCCGAGATTGAAGCCTTACTAGCTAGAATGGAAAAACTTCCTCAACTCTATAAAGGAAATAAGGGATTTGCTTTTGAAGCTCTTTCTCCGGAAGGGGACCTTGTCCTAATCCATGCGGAAGATGACATCAAAGATTTGAGAAAGTTTGATGAAACTGTTACTTTCTCAAAAGATGAGAAGATGCAGTATTTGACAGCATTTGATATTTCAGTAGAGATTAACTTGCCTGATGAAACGACGAGCCTGCTTGAAAAAGAGGAAATCGAAACTAGCCTAGCTTTTAAACAAGCTCAAGGTAGTGATTTGCTCGTTGAAAATAATGTTACTTGGGATTTGTCTATGTTGAAATTCCAAGTAAAAGAACTTGAATTGGCTAGTCTCCGTCAACGTTTTGAAACTGCAGGTTACTTTATTCCTAAGTCAGAGAAGTTTTTCCTAACCAAGGATACCAACAATATCGAATTGTGGTTTGAAGAAGTATGAGAGAATTAGTTATCCAAAAAATAAAGCAACAAATTGAGGCAGGGATTTATCCTGGTGCCTCTTTTGCGTATTATCGGGATGGTGAATGGTCTGATTGCTACCTCGGAGAAGCAGATCCAGAAATTGGAGAGCAGACTTGTCAAGGTTTAGTCTATGATTTGGCAAGTGTGAGCAAGGTCGTCGGAGTTGGAACTGTCTTAACTTTTTTGTGGAAGCAAGGCAAGATTGAGCTCAATCAATCCATAAAGACCTATCTTCCAGAGGCGGATTATCCAGATATCACCATTCGTCAACTCCTCACACATTCTACGGACTTGGACCCGTTTATTATCAATAGAGACCAGTTGAATGCAGAAGAATTGAAAGAAGCTATGTATCATTTGAATCGACGAGAGAAGAGGGCTTTTCTATACTCGGATGTGCACTTTCTCTTGCTCGGTTTTCTCCTAGAGAATTACTTTGAGAAAGACTTAGACCAGATTTTACAAGAGCAAGTTTTGGATCCATGGAAGATGAAGGAAACTCAGTTTGGACCAGTTAGCAGTGCTGTGCCGACTGTTCGGGGACAGAAAGCAGGAGTGGTGCATGATCCTAAGGCACGTTTACTAGGTAAACATGCTGGAAGTGCAGGCTTGTTTTCAACTGTGAAGGATTTAAAAATCTTCCTTGAGCATTATTTACAGGATGATTTTGCTGACGGATTAAGCCAGAATTTTTCAGATTTGAGTGATAAGGAACGATCCTTGGCCTGGAATCTTGAAGGTGATTGGCTAGACCATACAGGCTATACTGGAACCTTTATCATGTGGAATCGTAAGAAGCAGGAAGCTGCGATTTTCTTGTCCAATAGAACCTACGAAAAAGACGAGCGTGCCCAGTGGATCATAGACCGCAATCAGGTCATGGACCTAATTCGTGAAGCAGACTAGGGAGGAAGTATGTCAAAAGCTCTTAAAGGAACTCTTTTTACAGTAATTGCAGGTATCGCTTGGGGCTTATCTGGGACCAGTGGTCAGTACCTGATGGCTCATGGAATTTCAGCCCTTGTTCTGACCAATATTCGTTTGATTGTTGCAGGTCTCCTCTTGGTTCTATTGTCCTATATAAAGTCTAAGGAACAATTTCTAGCTTTTTTAAGGGATAAATCAAGTCTGTTTTCTCTCTTGTTATTTTCTTTGTTTGGGCTCTTTTTAAATCAATTGGCCTATTTATCAGCTATTCAGGAGACAAATGCTGGAACAGCGACGGTCTTACAGTATGTCTGTCCAGTTGGAATCTTAGCTTATACTTGTATAAAAGATAGGGTAGCGCCTACTATAGCTGAAATTATTTCTATGATTTTGGCTATAGGTGGGACCTTTCTCATTGCAACCCATGGGCAGTTGGATCAGCTTTCTATGACACCAGCTGGACTCTTCTGGGGCTTATTCTCAGCTCTGACCTATGCACTGTATATCATTTTACCCATTAAACTCATTCAAAAGTGGGGGAGCATTTTGGTTATTGGTGTTGGAATGACCATTTCTGGTTTTGTGGCAGTTCCATTTACTGGAATTATCGGCGCTAGAATTCCTATGTCATTTGATATTTTTCTAGCCTTTGCTGGAATTATTCTTATTGGAACGGTTTTTGCTTACACAGCCTTTCTCAAGGGAGCCAGTATGGTTGGACCAGTCAAATCTAGTCTTCTGGCCTCGATTGAGCCAATCTCTGCGGTGTTTTTTGCCTTCATGATTATGGGAGATATTTTTTATCCTGTAGATTTTCTTGGTATGGCAATGATTTTGTTGGCTGTAACTATTATTTCTTTAAAGGATTTAATGCTAGAAAAGAAACACAAGTCTATTTAAAGACAGAACAACCTTATAAAGAGGTTGTTTTTTATGTTCTGCATTAATTTATATAATTTTAAGATTGAAAGTTTATAATAAAGTTAGAAAAATAAGCTAAACGGAGGAAATATGAATTTTATACAAAGTATTCATCCTGCTAAACCTTTAAGATACTTAAAATGGTTCGATATCTTAATCATCACTATTTTAATGTTTGGAGAGTTTATCATCCGTTCCACACAACAATTTATGGAGAGTCTATCGCCTTCAACTGTTACCAGTGTCGTGGATACTGCGTCAAATGTAGCAAGTGATGGAGCAGCTTATTCTAGTAATTTTACTTTTCAATTGATGATGTTAGGGATTACTTTCCTTTATCTCTTGATTCGAAATTATGATTTTAAACAACTTCCTATACGCTTTTCCTGGTCTGTTTTCATCTGGGTTCCCCTTATCTTTGCTATTGTTGGTATTTTTGGTGATATTGTAACAACCCTTAGTGGTGAGTACAATTATTTTAATCCTCAGTTGATTCCTTTTATAGACCCAATGGAAATCATTAGAAAATTCATGTCCTTAACGCCAATGGCTATTGGCTATGCGCTTTTAAATGGTTTTTACGAAGAATTTTTCTTCTTGGGATTACTGACTTCAGTAAAAGAAAAGCATCAGTGGCTGGTTCTAGTATACTCGGTAATCATACGGATTTCTTTCCATACCTATCAAGGCTTACTCTGGGCCTTGGTGATTGGGCTTGTTTATGGTCTCTTTTATTATTTCTTGTACAAGTATGTAGTCAAGAATTTACTGCCATTTTTTCTCATGTATGCTCTGGCAGATATGTTTGGTTCAAGTCTCTTGTATCTTTTGATCGCTTGGGGAAATTAAGAAATCAAACTTTTTGACAACAGTCCAATGAGTCGCTGTATCAAAGTCTTCTTGTGAATAAAAATAGAGGTCGGGATTTTTGGTCCCGACCTCTTGTTGATTCTATATGGATTAGTCTTTGTTTTCGTATGGCAAGATCAAGTTTAGGATGATACCTGTCATAGCTGATAGGGCAGTACCTGAAAGGGTAACTGGTCCAAGTTTAAGGATTGCTCCACCAAGTCCAAGCACCAACATAGCACTTGCGATGATAAGGTTACGCATTTGGCTAAAGTCAACACGTTCTTTGATCAAGACTTTCACACCGTTACTTGCGATAACTCCGTAAAGAAGGATAGACATACCACCAAGTACAGCGTTTGGAATTGTTGAAATCAATGCAGTAAATTTCCCAAGGAAGCTAAGGGCAATTGCGATAAAGGCAGCGTTACGGATAACTGAGACAGA
>CAJPKC010000118.1 GCA_905370255.1 Streptococcus oralis | reverse complement strand
GGACAATCTGCTTATTATCCCCATAAAGAGCATTAAAGGTATTAAAGAACTCTTCTTGAGTTGTAACCTTTTTTCCTCCAAGCGATTGAATATCATCAATTAAGAGTAGATCCAAGTTTCGATAGGTTTTTTTAAAAGTATCCATATCATTGAGGCGAAGACGCTCTAAAAATTCATTGATAAAGGATTCTGCTGGGATGTATTTTACTCGAGCATTTGGGTAGTTTTCCATAATCTGATTCCCAATTGCGTTGAGCAAATGCGTTTTACCTAAACCGGGTCCTCCATAGATAAATAAAGGATTATAAGTGGTAGCAAGGTTTTCAGAAACTGCTAAAGCGGCAGCCAAAGCCCATTGATTTCCGTCTCCACTTACAAAATTATCAAAGGTGTATTTCTTTCTTAATCCTGTTTGGATAGGAGGCAAATCTACTATTGGAGCATGGCTCACTGCATAGGCTCTGGTTGTTTCTGAAAGGGGAATAAACTCCTTTTCTTCTTCCTCTTCTTCAAGATTGAATTGATAAGAAATGGTTAATTCTACTGCATAAATTTCAAAACCAGCAGTCAGAATCACCTTTGTCATATTCTCTTCCCAGAATAATTTCTTTACTTCTGCATCTAAATAAATAACGGCTTCTTGTTGATCGACTTTGATGAGTCTTGAAGTAAGGACAAAATAGTCAAAGATTTCTTTTTTAAATGTCTTTTTACTTAATTCAATCACACGATTCCAGAATGTTTCTTCTCTTGACACTTATCGCCCTCCTATTCATTTTTTACTTGCTATGTTTTTCTTATTTTATCATAAAAGGAGGGAGTTTTCCACAACTTGTTCTGAGGGAATAAAAAAGAGTTTTTTCCACAATATGTGAATAGTTTTCCCCAATGTGTGTAGAAGTTTTCCACAGGTTGGGGATAAGAGAGAAGAAAGTAGAAGTATCAAGTAAGGAGGAGTTTTAAAGAAGTGGATAAATCTGTTAATTGTGTTATAAAAAATAACAGCCTCATTTGAGACTGTTAATAATTCGTTGGTATTCATCAAGGTTGTTAAATGAAATATGAATACTACCTTTTTCTTGTTTTGTCAGACGGATTTCTACTTCGGTTCCCAGCATCTTTTTTAATCTGTTTTCTTCCTGTGCTAAAAAGAGTTCTTTCTCTTTTTTACTTGGCCTTTTCTTTTTTTGACCAACCTTTTCTTCCAAACTACGAACGCTTAGCCCTTCTTTCAGAGTTCGTTCCAACCAATAGATTTGTAGATCTTCTTTTAAAGGAACTAAAATGCGGGCATGTCCTTGTGAAATGTGATCATTTTTGATGGCTTCTTTGACAGCTGGTGAGAGATGAAGTAAACGGACCATGTTGCTGATATAAGGACGAGATTTTCCCATAAATTGTGCAATTTCTTCATGGGTAGCTCCTTTATCAATAAGATGTTGGTAGGATTCGGCCTCTTCAATTGGATTCAAATCTTCCCTTTGTAAATTTTCGATAATGGCTTGTTTGATCATGTCATCATCTGATAATTCTCTTATAATCGCAGGGATTTCTTTGAAACCAGCCATTTGAGCTGCTCGGTAGCGTCTTTCTCCAGCAAGTAGTTCATAACCAACAATAGGAGATTTTCGAACAATAATGGGCTGGATTAATCCATTTTCTTTGATTGAAGCTGCGAGTTCTTCTAATTTTTCTTGTACAAAGGTTTGACGAGGTTGAAAAGGATTGGTTCGTATTTGCTTTACGTCAATAATATCAATTTTTTCCATGATGTATATAGCATAACACACCTTTACAATTTCGTAAAGGTGTGTTGACACTGTTGTAAATTTACTTAATTTCCAAGATTTTCTGTAGATTTTGTCAGCTCAATGGTAGCTGTTTTTTGCTTACCATCTCTATAGAAAATGATTTTAATTTTATCACCAATTTGATGAGAATAGAGGGCAGATTGTAAATCTGCAGTTGATTCAATGGTTGTGTCATCGATTTTTGTAATGATATCTAATCGACGCAAATATTTGGATGCCGGCATATCATTTTCAACTGAGCGGACAAGAACCCCACCTTTGAGTTTGCTTGGAATGTCTAATTGGCTAAGATCAGAAGAGGATAGGTTAGCCAGGTCCATCATGGTAATTCCAAGAGCTGGACGAATGACTTTACCATCTTTTTCTAAATGTTCAATAATATTTTGTACATCATTTACAGGAATTGCAAATCCCATTCCTTCAACCGCAGTTTGGCCATTTGAAGAGATTTTACTTGAGGTAATTCCGATGACTTGTCCCTGAATATTAATAAGGGGACCACCAGAATTCCCTGGGTTGATTGCAGCGTCCGTTTGCAACGCTTTTGTAGATACATTTTGGCCGTCTTCTGATTTGAGCTTCACAGTACGTCCGAGACTAGAGACAATCCCTTGGGTAACGGAATTGGCAAATTTTGTTCCTAAAGGACTACCAATAGCGATTGCGGTCTCTCCAACAGTCAACTTAGATGAATCCCCAAATTCAGCCACGGTCGTAACATTATCTGAACTGATTTTAACAACCGCAATATCTGAGAAAGTATCAGAACCAACAACTTCTCCAGAAACTTTATTTCCATCTGCAAAGAGGATATCGGCTTTTGTTGCTCCCATTAATACGTGGGCATTTGTTACTAAATAAGCGTCTTTACCATCTTTTTTATAGATAACTCCTGAACCTTCACTAGCCACTTCTGGATCAGAATCTGTTTCTCCATTGATGAAGCCTTTTTCAGAGGTTTCAGCATAGGTAATAACAGAAACAACAGCATTTTTAACCTTATCAACAGCTTCACTAGTTGATGTTGTATTCTTATAAGCACGATTAACTTTGGTAGATTTTATTTCTTGGCTAGGGTTTGTAGAATTCCCCTTGGTAAACTGGAAAGAGGTCAAGGTCCCTAAGATTCCTCCAGTAAACCCAATGACAAGAACAAGTAAAAGTTGCAAAATTTTTTTTAGAAAATTTGATGGTTGTTTCATAGTTTTCTCCTATTGTTCCAATTATGGAAAAGTATAGACCTAGTTTCTTAATTATAACTTAAAATGGAAATTTTTTCCACAAGTTGTGGAAAACTGTGTATAAGTGTGAAAAACGTGAATATAGAGCCATTTTTTGAAAGATAGATGCTGGTCTATTTGTTGAAGACTTGTGTATAAGTTCATTTGTGTTAGAATATGAATATGAAAATTAAGATTGTAACAGTTGGAAAATTAAAAGAAAAGTATTTAAAAGATGGAATCGCCGAGTATACGAAACGCTTGGGGCGGTTTACGAAGATAGAAATGATAGAATTACCGGATGAAAAAACTCCTGATCGGGCCAGTGATTTAGAAAATCAGCAAATCCTGGAAAAAGAAGGAAATCGCATATTAGCTAAAATTGGAGATCGTGAGTATGTGATTGCCTTAGCGATTGAAGGGCAACAATTTCCATCTGAGAAGTTTAGTCAAGCCTTAGAAGAGGTGACTGTACGAGGGTATTCTGAAATTACCTTCGTGATTGGAGGAAGTCTAGGTTTGTCTTCAGCAGTTAAAAAACGAGCGAATTTACTTATGAGTTTTGGAAAGTTAACCCTTCCCCATCAATTGATGAAGCTTGTTTTAATCGAACAAATCTACCGGGCATTTATGATTCAACAAGGAAGTCCTTACCATAAATGAATCTTGACGCTCCTCCTATTTTCTGATAGAATAAAAAGAAATCTGGTCTCATAGCTCAGCTGGATAGAGCATTCGCCTTCTAAGCGAACGGTCGCAGGTTCGAATCCTGCTGGGATCAAAATAAAAACGTGATTTGTATAAAAATCACGTTTTTTTGTTACTTAGTTTAAAAAAACTAGAATTTTTCTAAACAGATGGGATAAAAAAATTGCAAAAACTAGATTTTTCGTTCCAAATAGCTGTAAAAATGAACCAAATAGCGGAAATGTTAAAAAAGTCTTTGATTTTTTACTAAAATTTATGTATATTAAATTTAATAATTTAATAATCAAATAAATTATAAGGAGATTTTTTTATGAAAAACAATCCATCAACAGTTTCTAAAGAATTTAAGGTTCTTACAGAAAAAGAATTGCAGCAAATCTGTGGAGGGGATAAACGCAAAAAAAATAATT
Organism: Streptococcus oralis; assembly: GCA_905370255.1. Next base: position 932 of record CAJPKC010000118.1, on the reverse strand, counting down.
TTTCTGATCTTATTGGGCTTATTTTTGGTAGAGGAGGAAACTGATGTTTCTAAATACCCTATTCTCAATTTTAACTATTTTTACAATTTTTTTATCTTTTTTAAAAATTGATCAAAAACTTAATAAATATAGTAAACAATTGATTTTAGGATCTGGTGTTGTTGCTGTATTTGTCATCACAGTGGTCTTAGATTACTTTGATTTACATATTGATTATCTAATGTTATGTCTATGGCCACTATTTCTTTATCTTTATTACTATTTTATTTGTAATCTTCAACGTCAGATAGCGGTTCTTTACTCATTCATCATTTATCTAGCAGTTGAAAGTACAGATACATTTTTATCTGTAATTACTTCTTCTATTTTTGGTGATAGTATAATTAACCAATACTCTGATTATTACTTTTTAACTATTCGAATTATCTCACTTATTTTAATTATGAAGGTATTAACGATTCTCGAAGTGAATCTTCTCTATTTTAAAGAGCGGGTTTTTAAGAAATTTGTCCAACAATTGATTGTTAGTTATCTTATTTTAACCTTAGTATTGAATGCTTCTCATTGGATAAGTGATATTGCTCATTTCAATAGTTTTGGTAGCATGGTAGCAACGATTTGTTTCTTGATCTTTATTGGAACCATGGTTCAAATGAAGACGGTTCGAGATCGTTATGAAAAGAAAATGGAGTTGAAGCAAAAGAGGTTCGAACAACGCCAAATGGAGCAGTATATGAATAAAATTCAAGGCCTCTATTTAGAATTAAAAGGTTTTCGTCATGATTTTGGAAATATTATCACTTCCTTAAATTTAGCGATTGAGGAAGAAAATATTGAGGATATTAAACGAATTCAAAAGATGTTCTTGAGGAATGCTACGGTCAACTCCAAAAAGAAGAATATACAGGATTTGACCTAGGAAATATTCGAGA
>CAJPKC010000117.1 GCA_905370255.1 Streptococcus oralis | reverse complement strand
AAAATGTATTCATATTAAAAGGAAGGTTGGAAAGACTACCCTTGTAGTTGGCTACTGGTGAATTGATGTAGTTGGTAAATTCAGCGAACTGGTTGACATAGTCCCAAACTTTTTTGTTTGAAGTATGGAAAATATGGGCACCATACTTGTGAACGTTAATACCTTCAATATTTTCACAGTAGATATTTCCACCAATGTGATCACGCTTGTCAATCACTTTTACTTTTTTTCCACGTTTTGTTGCTTCGTGTGCGAAGATTGCTCCAGACAAACCTGCACCAACGATAAGATAGTCGTACATTATATTCTCCTTTTTATAATTTGACGATTCGATTGAAATAAGGAATTTTCATTAATAAACTAACTACAATTATACTTATACATAAAGTGAATATTGGAAAAAGTAAATACGCACCTGTATAACTAAAACCAAGCAATTTTTCTAACACTTTCATAACATAAGTATGTACTATGAAAACTCCCATTGTTTGATTAGAAAGGGAAACAATCCACTTATATTTGCTTTCTTTCAAAGAGAGTGTCAATATCGTCAAGAAAACTCCTAAACTTACAATTTTTACAAAAAGAATATCATAAAAATATTCCGCAAAAAGATTATGGTAAATGGTTTTAGCTAAGAAAAATAGTATTACTGGGGTAATCAACAGCAACAGTACTGCAACTATTTTCATCCATCTCTTAAAACCATTTTTTATAAACTCTTTATCAAATTGTGCTATCAAACCTCCCAAAATGTAGTAGAAAAACCACGTCCATAACCTAAAGGTTTGTATAACATAGGACTGTAACTGCGTTTGAATTATAATATTTGTCAACTCAAAAATTAAACCAATAGAGATCAATAAAGATAAAATGTATAAATAGCTTCTTTTTGAATTTAGAAATTTTTTTAAAATCGGTAAACATAAATAGATAAGTATTAGTGCACCAAAAAACCAAAACTGAAAGAAATAACCTTTTTGCACCATCGAACCAATAATTTTTTTGACAGGATTAACTGCAAAATCTCGTTTAAGCAACCAAACAATAGTATTCCATGACGACACTGTAATTAGAATCCATTTTACTTTCTCCAGTATGTAGGAATAGGTTATATTCCTCTTTCCTAACAATAAATAACCATTGACCATAAAAAACAGAGGTATAGAGTAGGTACCTAAGTAATATAAATACGCCAAAAGATTCCAAGAACCTGTGTCTTTAAATCCAATCATTGTTGTATGAAGTAGAACAACTCCAATACATGCAAGCACTTTTATTAAATCTAAATTAATATTCCGAGTTTTATGCATTCTATTTTTTCCCAATGATTTGTTTTAATTCTTTTACATCTACCACTTTCAGAGATAGAATTGCAAAAAGATAAATGATTCCGCCAAGCACTGCAAAAACTAGAACATTTAGGGTTGGCGAAAAATGTATAACTGTTTTTGAACCTAGCAAAATGCCATACATGATAGCTGATGCTAGAACAATTTTTGTCATAGATCCAATAATAGGAACTTCTTTTAGGTATCTGCGGGTAAAGTACAATTGAATTGCCCACACTAGCGCCTCTGTTAAGACAGAAACAATGGCTGCTCCGATATATCCAAGTTTAGGAAGGAATAATAAGTTTAATCCTACACTGATAATTGCAGGAGCCGTTGTTGAAATCATGAATTCTTTATTTCGGTTATGAGGGATCAATATCTGAATTCCCATAATATTGGTCCAACCGATGAAGAACATACGGAAGATCATAATGGCAATTGCATAGCGTGCATCCTGAAAATCTTGACCAAGGAAAAACTGAACAAAATCATCATTGACAATCAAGATCCCTGCCATCATTGGAAAAATGACTAAATTATAAATGAGGAAGGACATTTCATGCATCTTATTGACTGCCTTATGATCACCTGTGGCTAATAAATGCGCAACACGAGGTAGCATAACACTCCCCAAGGAAGTTACCAAGGTCAGAAGGATATTTACTAATTTTAGGGCCTGGTCATAAATCCCTACATCTTTTGTAGAAGCTAAGGCTCCAAGCATGGTACGATCTAACGTAACATACAAGGAAATCGCCACTTGCGGAAGGAACAATAATATGACGGGCTTCACATGATGCCTAGCATATTCTATGTCAAAATGAGGTCTACCGATAAACTCTCGAGCAGGCAACCACATACTTAGTTGTCCCAAAAGTTCAAATATGTTAGTAAAAAAACATAGAGGTAAAGATCATTTGCAGACTTGACAAAGAGAAAGATAGAGGTGACCCCAACGAGCTTGACCGTGATGTTTCGAACAGTAATCTTTCGAAAATCCTCTAAACCTTGAAAGAGCCAGGAAATGTCTAACCCTTTAGAAACTAAACTCAAGCCTAGAATGTAGGCTACTGGATTTTGCATAAAAGGAAGTGCTAGACAAAGAACAATGTACAAGAATAGAGAAAAAATTGTCGCAGTCAGTTGAAGGGAATATATCCCCCAAAAGTATTTTTCAATTTCCTTGCGATGCCCTGAAATGACCTTGGTCCCATAGTTAGCAACTCCTAGAGTTGCTAGGAGAATAAAGTAGGTGACAATGGAATTAAAGTAACCATAAGTTCCTAAATCATCCGAAGAAAAGACCCGTGTCACATAGGGAGTCGTAATAATCGGGAGTAAAATTACCAACAATTGATAAGAAAGATTGTAAGCGTAGTTTTTTAATACTTTCATGTCAATCCGTCCTATTTATAATCAATCCGTGAAATTAGAAATTGTGACCGAACAAACTTACAATGAGCAATTATTCTAAAATCTTCTATCATATTTCCTCTTTCCTACAATTTTTTTGATATTTGTTGCAAATTAAATTGGTTTTATGCACGATACTATCGTAGCAACAAATACAATTTAGGGCTAAACATAAAAATAAGGTATTTTAGTTTTACTTTCCATGATAGCTTACTATTTTTTAGCAACTCACTCATTTCGACTTTCAACAACTCTTTATCTTTTGAAAAATCTTTTAAGCCTGAGTCAGCTTTTGCACCAATCACTACAAAACCACCTAATATTTTTTTCGCTTGCAATGATTGGAGCAGTTCTTCGTTTTGAATATATTCTTTCCTAACTACTTCTTCATTTTTAGCAACAGCATCGAAGAATTCGTACCTTTTTTCAGTAAATGTTGAACGGACAATACTTCCCTCTCTTCGATAATAATTATATGTTTCAAGCGGACTAATCACAATTTTATCTGCAAGAGCAAGGTGTTGCCCTACAACATAAAAATCTTCATAAATTTTACCAACTGGAAAAGGAACTGTCTCCAGGATACTTCTATGGTAGAGTTTGGCACAAGCAGAAACAGTTGCAATCTTATCATCCAACATCAGTTCAAGTGCCTTTTCTTTCGTAAGTACGTTTAGATCTTTATAATCGGATTCCTTAAATTGATAAGAGCTATAATCATTGTATTTAGATGTCGCTTTTACCTTGGTTGAAATCAAATCCGCTTGGTGCAATTCCTGTATTTTCACTATTAAATCAAGCGTGTAGTATTCAAGATAATCATCTGGATCTAAAAAGAAAATCCAATCTGAACTCGCTTTAGAAACTCCAAAGTTACGTGCGTCAGATAAACCACCATTTTCTTTGTGAAAAACATGGATATTTTTATACCGATTTGCATAATCCTCGCATAACACAGGAGAATTGTCTGTCGAACCGTCATTTACAAGAATTACTTCAAAGTTTTGATAGGTCTGTTTCATTAGGCTATCTATCGCATAATGCAAATAATCTGCAACGTTGTATACCGGAACAACAATGCTGATAAACATTCTAAATTCCTCTCTCTTTTTCTTTCTTCTTAGAGTACTTCTTCAAAATCGAACTAAAAATAAAACCTAGAATATAGTTGGTTCTATAGTTTAGATAAGATAATTTATCAAATCTTTTCGTAGGAATATAGTCATAAGAACTTTGTTGGATTTTACTATATAGTTCTCTTGAAAGCTTCTCCGAACCATCAACCATCCAGGACAAATCTACCTGCAAGCTAATCAAATATTCTAGAACAGCTGCAACGACTTTTTCTAAAACATTATTATCTTTTATTCTAGAATAGTAGTCTAGGATAGAATTGGTTACAATCAAATGATGACGGACATTGCGCTTCATACTCTCAATATTCATGCTCTGTTCAGGCCTTCCAATATAGTATTGATAAACATCGTAATTCCAGTAGACAAAACTATGAACATACTCCAAAGGAAACAGAGTGTACTGCATATCAACGTAAAAAGTTTTTTCACTCAATCGAATGTTATTCTTCGATAAGATAGATGTTTTATAAGTAACTGAATGCATTGGAATTCGCACATCAGGAATTCCCGTATATATATTACCAACTTCATATTTATCAATAAAATCATTTCGGATAGCAGTGCCATTATATACATGTTGTTCCGTAAAATCGGTAATAATCATTTCTGCATCAGTAGTTTCAAGACTATCCAAAAATTTTTCAAATTCTGACGGAATAACCCAATCATCCCCGTCAATAACTTTAAAAAATTCCCCTTTTGCTTCTTGGATACCACGATTGATGGTTGAGCCATGTCCACCATTTTCTTTTGTTATTACTCGTCCATTTAGTAGAGGATCTTTCCCCAAAAGTTCTTCTGCTACTTTTTCTGTATCATCTGTACTACCATCGTTTACAATTAAAACCTCAAATTTTTCTTTGTACTTTGAGTTTACTTGTTGAAAGGATTGAATCCCTTTTGAAAGGTAGTCCTGAATATTATAACTGGGCATTACAATTGTTAACAAACAATCTTTCATTTTATCTCCTAAATCGTTTCAATCAATTCAATCCACTGATTAAGTATTCTATTTTTATCAAATTTATCCATATTGTCTTTAGCATGTGCTGAAAAAGAATGTCGCAAGCTTTCATTTTCCATTAATTTGAGAAGCTTTTCACTCATCTTATCAGTATCATAACAATCGACCAAAAATCCATTGACTCCATTTTCGACAATCTCACTAGGCCCCGTCGGACAACTAAAACTAACAATAGGAAGATTATATTGTTGAGCCTCTAATAGCACCAAAG
>CAJPKC010000116.1 GCA_905370255.1 Streptococcus oralis | reverse complement strand
CATCGTGTGTCAAGTAAGAGTACTCAGCGTCCATCATCCAGAACTCAGTCAAGTGACGACGAGTTTTTGATTTTTCAGCACGGAATACTGGACCAAAGTCAAAGACGCGACCAAGGGCCATAGCACCAGCTTCAAGGTAAAGCTGACCTGATTGGCTCAAGTAGGCTGGTGTTCCAAAGTAGTCTGTTTCAAAAAGTTCTGTAGAATCTTCTGCCGCATTTCCTGAAAGAATTGGGCTATCAAACTTCATGAAGCCATTCTTATCAAAGAACTCATAAGTTGCATAGATGATAGCATTACGGATTTGCATCACAGCTACTTGTTTGCGTGAACGAAGCCACAAGTGGCGGTTGTCCATCAAGAAGTCTGTTCCGTGTTCTTTTGGAGTGATTGGGTAATCTTGAGATTCACCGATCACTTCGATGTCTGTAATATCCAACTCATAACCAAATTTTGAGCGCTCATCTTCTTTGACAATCCCAGTCACAAAGACAGACGTTTCTTGGCTCAAGCGTTTGATGGTATCGAATTTTTCAAGACCTACTTCTTCACCAAATTTCTCAATAAAGTTTGGTTTGAAAGCCACGCCTTGGAAGAAGGCAGTTCCGTCACGCAATTGCAAGAAGGCAATTTTTCCTTTTCCTGACTTGTTAGCAACCCAAGCACCAATAGTGACTTCTTGACCAACGTAGTCTTTTACTTCGATAATTGTTACACGTTTTGTCATCATTTATCTTCCTTTTTTCGTTTAACTTGTCCAAAGACATTATTACTCATTATTGTACCACAAATAATGGCTGATAGCTAGCTAGTTTGATAGAAATTCATAAGTTTTTAGCTACAAAAACCTCCGCAAGAGGACAGAGGTTTAACTTCTTATTTTTCCATAAATTGGTGCAAACGACGAATAGCTTCTTTAAGAGTTTCCAAGTCTGTCGCATAGCTGAGACGGACATTCTCTGGTGCTCCAAATCCAGCTCCTGTAATCAATGCCAGACCAACTTCCTCAAGGATAGCCGTTGTAAATGCTGTTACGTCGGTATAACCTTTCATTTCCATGGCTTTTTTAACATTTGGGAAGAGATAGAAAGCTCCTTGTGGTTTGACAACCTCAAAGCCAGGAACTTCACACAAGAGTGGGTAGATGGTATTCAAACGCTCTTCAAAGGCTTGTCGCATGGTTTCTACAGAGTCTTGCGGTCCAGTTAAGGCCTCGATTGTTGCGTATTGAGATACAGCAGTTAGGTTAGAAGTTGTTTGACCAGTCAATTTGCTCATAGCAGCAATAATTTCTGGATCACCTACTGCATAACCAACACGCCATCCTGTCATAGCGTAGGCCTTAGACACTCCATTGATGACAATAGTTTGTTTGCGAATAGCTTCTGACAGACTAGAGATTGGAACGAACTCATTCCCGTTATAGACCAAACGACCATAAATATCATCTGCTAGGATAAGAATATCATGCTCAACTGCCCAATTTCCAATGGCTAATAATTCCTCACGAGAATAGATCATCCCAGTCGGATTAGATGGTGAGTTTAGTACCAAGACTTTGGTCTTATCTGTGCGAGCTGTTTCTAATTGCTCCACAGTTACTTTAAAGTGATTGTCTTCCTTGGCTTGGACAAAGACTGGAAGACCTTCTGCCATCTTAACCTGATCCCCATAGCTGACCCAGTAAGGTGTTGGAATGATAACCTCATCACCTGGATTAATCACAGCCATAAAGAAAGTATAGAGTGAGAACTTGGCACCAGTCGCAAAAGTGACCTCATTAGCTGCCACAGAATAACCATAATAACGTTCAAAATAGGTATTGACTGCTGCTTTTAACTCAGGCAAACCTGAAGCTACCGTATAGAAAGAAGCACGTCCATCTCGAATAGCCGCAACAGCAGCATCTTGAATATTTTCAGGAGTATGAAAATCGGGCTGACCTAAAGTTAAGAAAAGAACATCTTTTCCTTCAGCCTTTAACTTCTTTGCTCTTGCATCACTAGCCAGAGTGACACTTTCTTCCATTTCTAATACACGCTTGGATAGTTTCATAGCTTCTCCTTTTCGACTAAGGCACCAGATTCAAAATCTACTAGATAATAGTCTCCTCCAGACTTGATTTCCCAGACAGGTTTTTCAGCGTACCGTCCGAAAGTAATCTTGTCGATCTCAGTTGCTCCTTTTTCTCTGACAACTGCTTCTGCTTTTTCTTGAGAAGTACCATTTTCTAGTTGATATACGTAAATATTATTGCTACTTTTCTCTATTAAGACAGCAACTGGTTTCTGATTCTTATCTTGACCAAGAACACTATAATAGCTTTCTAAACCATTGAAGATATCAACCTGGCTAACCGTTTCTAAATTTGCATACTGCTTGGCGAGTCTTTCACCTTCTACCTTAGCAGTTCGATAAGGCTTCATGCTGAGCCATACCAAGTAGAGAAAGAAAGAAGTGGTGACTAGAGTTAACAAAGTTATACCAATAATGTACTGAAATAATAGGGAATTTTTTTCTTTTTTCTGTCTCTTTTTCACTCGTCTATTTTACCATCTATCCTAGTGAATTACAAGTGAAGTTAGGGGAGGAATCTGGATTTTCAATCCGTTTTTAGGATATCATTACACAACTTCAAGCCGTGTTTTTATAGACTTTTCTACAGTCTTCATTTTTAATTAAAAACTTAGATTCTATTGATTTTATTTTCTGAGCATATCCCTTGCAAATGATTTTATCGTGTTGTAACATATATTATAACAACAGAGTGATTCTGATTAAAAGATTGAAATTTAAAGGAGACTCCCTATGTCTAAAAAAGTATTGTTTATCGTTGGTTCACTTCGTGAAGGTTCATTCAACCACCAAATGGCACTAGAAGCTGAAAAGGCACTTGCTGGCAAAGCCGAGGTAAGTTACCTTGACTACTCAGCCATTCCTCTCTTTAGCCAAGACCTTGAAGTTCCTACACTTCCAGCTGTTACAGCGGCTCGCGAAGCTGTTCAAGCTGCTGATGCTATCTGGATCTTCTCTCCAGTCTACAACTTCTCAATTCCAGGGACTGTAAAAAACTTACTAGATTGGCTTTCACGCGCAATTGACTTATCTGACACTCGTGGAGCATCTGCTCTTCAAGATAAGATTGTTACGGTATCATCTGTAGCTAACGCTGGACACGATCAACTCTTTGCGATTTACAAAGACCTCTTGCCATTTATCCGTACACAGGTTGTTGGTGATTTTACCGCAGCCCGTGTTAATGATTCTGCCTGGGCAGATGGTCAATTAGTCCTTGAAGATAGCGTCGCTGCTTCTCTTAAACAACAAGCTGAAGATTTACTTCAAGCTATTCAATAATAAAAAAGATAGTAGAAAATCTCATTTCTACTATCTTTTTGTTTATTCAACAAATTCTCCAATCATACTATGTTTTAATGGCAAACTACACATTACCAAAAGGAAGATGAAGGAGGATTGAATCCAAAAGAGGGCCAAATCAAAAATTCCATGCACAGCAACTACTGTTAAGAATGAAAGATAAAGACCAACAATCGGACGCTTGCTCGGCTCCTGACTCATATCAATCAACATTCGAATTGGACCAGAAGAAGCTATTCCTAACAATACCGTTCCAACCACACCGTAACTCAATATCGTATCAATGTATATACTATGAGCATGTTCGTGATAAGGAGCAAAAATACGAGGATAGGAATGCATATAGGTTAGGGGCCCCTCGCCCCAGAAGGGATTTTGTTTGAATAAGGTCATACCTGCATTCCAGATCGACACTCGTTCTTCCATAGACGAATCGAGCGTCCCCATTCGAACTCCCAAATCACTCGAGAAGAGGAAGGCTAGACCAACACCAAAGACTCCAATACTGAGCCAGAAGGCACGCCAGTTCTTAATGGTTGTGAAAAGATAAATAATCGCACCAAAGATAATGGCTGGAAAAGCTGTTCTATTTTGGGTGAAATTCAAGCCAAACAAATTTGCAAAGATCGCAATGAGAGAGAAAATTCTCAACCATCTCAATCGAGTCGTACTAATTAGGTAAAATCCAATCATAATACAGAAGCAACAGATAATCCCATAATAATTAGGATTAAAGAAGGCTACCTCTGCACGGTTCTGATGCCAGACCTGCATCTTAGGTGATAAGAAAGTATAATCAAATTTCTTTACAATCTGAAAATGCTCTAAGGCTGCAAAAACTGATGCTAGCACACTAAGCGACATAACCGATTGCAATACTAATCTGAAAAACTTAGGGGTTAAATGAGCTTGGTAATAATAAAAGAAAATTGCAAAGAGGAACATTCCTAAAGTGGAAACCATCCCCATCACATTTTGAGCTAAAAGAGAGATAACACCACTATAGCCAATAAATAAAAGCAAAATGGCATGATTAGAGAGTCGTTTTAGAATTCCCTTCATTTCTCCTGTAAAAATTAGACCTATTAAATAAGCGATAAAAATGATGATGAAAATATAAAAAGGCAAGAAAATACTTAGAATAACTGCTAGCAAGACTAGTTCTTGCTTAGACAAGCCTTTCAATTTTTCAATGATACCTATTGATTTCACAACAGATCCTTTCTCTCTGCGCTATAAAGCTCAGATAAATAAACTATTAAAACATTTTACCATTTTTCAAATGATTTGAAAACCACTTTGTCCATGGCAACCTGACTAAAACTAGGTAAAATTTTATAGCGAGCTAAGATATCTCTCAAAGCGCGCATCCTTTTTTAAAAATATGGTACAATAAATCTAGTTGTTCCAGAAAGGACCTAGTATGAAATCCTACCAAGAAGTTTACAAAATCTTAGCTCATGAAACAGATTATTTAAGCGGAGAGAAAATCGCTGAAATATTAAACCTCTCTCGCACCTCTGTTTGGAAGGCTATCCAACGCCTCCAGCAGGAAGGTTTAGAAATTGACAGCATCAAAAATCGTGGCTACAAACTTCTTCACGGTGACCTAATCTTACCTCGAGAAATAGAAGCTAACAGCCCAATCTCAGTTCAATTTAAACCTATCACCAGATCAACCCAGAGTGATGCCAAGGAGGCCATGGAAGCTGGTGCCAAAGGAGACACACTCTACCTATCAACAGGCCAAACTATGGGTCGCGGGCGATTTCAACGCCCCTAC
>CAJPKC010000115.1 GCA_905370255.1 Streptococcus oralis | reverse complement strand
CATAAAGATTATATGAACAGCAAAGAACATAAATTGATACATGAAAAGAGATTGTAAATTTATAAAAGTGCTGTATTTGAAACATAACAAATTAAAGTTTCAAATAAAATAAAAATTAAAAATTAAAGCAAGATTAAAATAGTTCAAGAAATTAGAAATTTGTAGAGGTGAGAAAAATGTAATGGCAACACATTCAACTTAAATCGAAATAGTATAAAATTACGAGGAGATTATAAGATGAACAATTATATAAAATTAAATGAAGATAGATGGAATAATGTAAAAAATGACTATACTGAGCCATTGACACATGAAGAATTAGAAGAAGCTAGAAATAATCCAATTTCTGTTGCATTAACTGTTGGGAAAAAAGTTCCGAAAGAATGGTTTGAAAAAGCAAACGGAAAAAAGATATTAGGTTTAGCTTGTGGTGGTGGACAGCAGGGACCAGTTTTTGCTATAAAGGGTTATGATGTAACCATAATGGATTTTTCTAAATCACAATTACAAAGAGATGAGTTGGTTGCTAAAAGAGAAGGCTTAAAAATCAATACAGTTCAAGGCGATATGACAAAACCATTTCCATTTGAAAATGAAACTTTTGATATTATTTTTAATCCGGTTTCAAATGCATATATAGAAGATTTAGAAAACATGTATAAAGAAGCCTCTCGAGTATTGAAAAAGGGTGGACTGTTAATGGTCGGATTTATGAACCCTTGGATATACATGTATGATGCTGACATTGTATGGGACAAACCTGATGAGGAATTACTTTTAAAGTTTTCAATACCTTTTAATTCAAAAGAGCTTGAAGAGGAAGGCAAGATAACCATAAATCCAGAATATGGATATGAATTTAGCCATACCTTAGAAACTCAGATTAGAGGACAACTCAAAAATGGTCTCGCTATGATAGATTTTTATGAATCGTGTGACAAAAGACATAGATTATCACGTTATGGAAATGACTATATAGCTACACTTTGCATTAAACTATAATGTTATAGAACATACTTCAGGATAATAGCCCGTTTTATTTTCCGCAAGGGTTAAAATCTAAATCTCAGTTTGTCTAATTGAATAAAAGAATTTTTAAAACAGTAAATCACAAAGGTTTACTGTTTTTTTGCTCATTTTGAGAAATCATAACCACCCGTGAAAACAGGTAACTTGTACACCGGCTATATGCAATTTCCCTCCAGCGACGTCTAAAGACATTCACTGAACTTCGTTCAGGTTAATGCTATGATTACTTGACTAATGCCTGTAACAACGGGATTATACCTTGTTCTAAAACTGCCATCTGAGAACGGTTTGACACTTAACTTATCAAAGACAAGGTCATTTTTTCCAAATCACGTATATTAGAAACTATCTTTTCATTTAGGCCAACGATATTCACATAGTCCCCTCTCCCCCCAAAACTTTCGATTGTCATAATATAACCCCTCTTGTTTTTCAATCTGAACAGGAGGGGGTGTTTTGAATGGAAATGAATAAGACTTAGTTTTGTGCTATTAGCATTTTCATCACTTAATTTTAATCGTAATCAGCATATCTCCACCAAGCTATTGTTGCGATAAGACCTAGAATACTTACCCCAAATAAACTGACAATGCTCCCAAAATTCAATAGTGCTTTTCCTGCAATACCACTTGCAAGTGCAGGAATCGCCCATGGAATGTATTTTCCAAAGTTAAGAGCAGAACCAAGCTGAGAAAAAATAATAGTAAAAATGATAAATGCCAATGGTGACAAATATCCCCGGCCTAAACAAGCAAAAAAAGCCACTGGAGTAGAGAGTACGATCGTAAGAGTAGTACAAAAAACAAAAGTAAGTATACCTTTGAAAATCACCATTAAGCTCCCACCCTCAAGTCCAATCAAATTGCCAGCTAATAATCCTAACAAAAGTGCAAAAATTGATAGAATATAGCTCCATAGAGCAATAACGATAAACTTGGATAATACGATTGTATCTCTTCTTATCGGGAGTGCTAATAGGTCTATCATCGTTTTATCAGAATATTCTCTACCAAAAATCCAAGATGCTGTAAATCCAAAAATGAGCAATCCCCCAACAGAAATGACTTGTGATACGGTCATTAAGTACGACGACCAGTCTGTTAACCTCATCATTTCCATTTTTGCAGAAATCAATCCAAGATTTTTGAAATTCTCTGGATATTTCATCATAGTTGCAAACAAGCCAACAATAAAAGGAACTAAACAGATAGAACAAGCAGTTACGATGGAAAGTTTTGATTTTATCAACTTTCTCCATTCAATTAAAATACAGGAACTAAGCTTTTTCATTCGAGATTCCTCCACTATAGTCATTCAGTATTCTTAAAAAATAATGCTCCAAATCTTCTTTTTCAACAATCAGTGTTTTAGGTGGATAACCTGCATGGACTAGCAATGTAGCAATTTCTTCCGGATATTCCACAGATTTTTTATCAATTAGTTCTAAGAAATCGATATTATTTTCTTTGTCTGATTGAATGTTTGCATGATAGCCATGGTTAGATAATACTTCTTTCATGGCCTTATTATTAGATCCAGTTACTAGTAACCTCTTTTCTAAGTACTGTTCTAATTCATTGCTTTCAACTTCTCTTATAAGTCTGCCCTCATGTACAATAACTATCCTAGTAGCAATTTTAGATATTTCTTCCAGATTATGACTTGAAATAAGAACAGTTGTGCCGAAATTATTTGCTAATTCCTTTAATAGTTCCCTCACTTCAATAACTCCAAAAGGGTCTAATCCATTTGTTGGCTCATCAAGAATTAGAATTTTAGGTTTATGAATAATCGCTTTTGCAATTCCTAAACGCGCAACATTTCCTAAAGAAAGATGCTTCTCCTGTTTATGTTCATATTGCTTTAGTTTTAATTTTTCAATTGCCCAGTCAATATTATCTTTATTAACCCCTCTTAATTTACTAACGATTTCTAAATTTTCTCTCACAGTTAAGTCTGGATAAGAATAAGGCGTCTCAATAATATAACCTATTTCATTTCGAAGTTCTAAATTACTCAGATCTAACTTTTTTCCTTGGATATAACATTCTCCTGATGTAGATTTTATCAATCCTAGCATCATTCTCATCGTCGTTGTTTTCCCAGCACCATTCAGTCCTAAAAAACCTACTATTTCACCAGGTTTTATTGATAGATTCAAGTTGTTGACAACATTTTTTGTTCCATATCTTTTAGAAAGGTTTGCGGTTCTAATTGCTTCTTTCACCATTACCTATCCTCCTTAGTAATTTGCTCAACAATTCCTTGTATGACTAACTTCAATGTAGTATCAAATTGTTCTTCACCGATTTCCTCGATGTGTAATATAGTCATAGCAATCGTTCTAAATAAAGCAGAGACGATTTCTACCGATACATTTTCTCTAATGTTGATTTGGGATACAATTTTTTTAACCATCCTATCATCTATCAGATGATGATTTGTTATCATTTCTTTCGGCAATTTTCTTAGGAGTAATTCCATTTCATGATTTTTAAATATGGTATACATAAATGAATAGCGAAAATCTTGATAAAAATCATAAAGTAACTGTACCAGACGATTTGTATCTATCTTGGTTTCCATACCTAATTGTTCTGTCAGACGATTCATAACATCTATTTGATATTCTTCTAAGACCTTAAAAAATAACATTTCTTTTGAGGAATAAAAATTATAAAAAGAACCTTTGGAAATATCTACCATTGCTGCCATTTGGTCAACTGTGGTTTTCTTAACCCCATATCTTTGAAGGCATTCCTTTGCAACTTTATGTAATTTCTTTCTAATAACTTCTTTTTCTTCGCTAGTAAAAGCAGTAGCCATAACTTCCTCCTAAAAACTCTGTGACGTTTTTTGATTTTACAGTCATAGCTTATCATATAAACTAAAAAATGTCAAAAGTCTTATATCTTCTTTGTAAGAAAATATAAGACTTTAAATTTACACACATCATAATTCTCTTCTTTTAGACCTATTTATTTGAGTTTCACAATTTAAAAAATAAGGATACAGTACTGAAAGCTCCTATTGTCTGGCTTTTCTCTCTGTATCCTTATTGTATCTCAAGTTCCTTCTCTCAATTTCTCAATCATGACCAAGAAAGGTGGATTGTTAATCTGATTGATGGTCTTGTAGAGGGCAACGGTGAAGTCCTGCTGAGGCAGCTGACTGACGAAGTCTAGCACCGCATCTTTCTCAACCTCTCCACCATCATGCCCATAGTAAATCATGATAGCTGCACGGCCGCCTTTTGCTAAGCCTTGACAGACCTTTCCCAGAGCTTCCAGCGTCGTAGCGGGTTGGGTAATGACAGACTTGTCCGCCGAAGGCAAGTAGCCAAGATTAAAAATAGCTGCCTTGAAATGGTCTGTGTATTGGTCCAGAGTCTCATGGCCAGCCAAGATTAGCTGAGCATTGTCCAAGCCAGCTTCTGCCAAGCGCTGGCGGGTCTTTTCCACAGCCTGCTCCTGAATGTCAAAAGCATAGACCTGCTTGGCCAACTTAGCCAGAAAGAGGGTGTCATGTCCGTTGCCCATAGTAGCATCCACCACGATATCTTCCTTGGTCACGACTTCTGCCAAAAAGGCATGGGCCATCTGTAAGGGTCTTAACATACGAATCTCTGCTCCTTTGCTTTACAGCCTTGCTTGCTGCCACGACGACGCATTTCTGCCTCAATGGCATTGAGAACTTCCCATTTATTGAGGCTCCACATAGGGCCAATCAACATATCTCGCGGGGCGTCGCCAGTGATACGGTGGATGACGATATGCTCGGGGATAATCTCCAGTTGGTCGCAGATGATGGAGACATACTCCTCCTGACTGAGCAGCTGCAGTCGCCCCTCATGATAATCCCGCTGCATGCGGGTATTAGTCATCAAGT
Source organism: Streptococcus oralis (assembly GCA_905370255.1). The sequence goes on along the minus strand of CAJPKC010000115.1, from coordinate 245 downwards.
GAAGCAAGTGAAGTTTAATTCCCTGAATGTGATTGTCCGTCACACAGCGACGGACATTCTCCAGCATCATCTCATGGGTTTCGCCCGGCAGACCATTGATCAAGTGAGAGACAATCTCCGCCTTGGGAGCCAGCCTACGAACTCGCTGGACCGTCTCCACATAGAGCTCATAAGAATGGGCACGGTTGATGAGGTCTGATGTCTCCTCGTAGGTAGTCTGAAGCCCCAGCTCCACAGTCACATGC
>CAJPKC010000114.1 GCA_905370255.1 Streptococcus oralis | reverse complement strand
TGAGTTGAATTTTGAGTTTCTCACCACCTGACAGAGAGGAGATAAGCTGACTGCTAGCAAAACGATCACTATCAAAATGAAGTTCATCAGCCAGACGATAGAGGGTAGCATAGTCTAGGTCATAAGTGTCCTCAAAGAAGTAGTCGTTAAGGGTTAGAGATTGCAAGCTATCCGAAATCTGTTGGGGAATATAGACCTGTGGGCTATCTGTTTTGTTAATAGTTCCCTCGTAAGATAGATGGTCAAAATGTGCTTTTGGATTGACCAGAAGGACAAGGAGACTAGATTTTCCATTGCCTTCCTCCCCAATGATGGCGACTTTTTCGCCTAGAGCTATCGTTAGATTTAGATCATGAACGAGTTCACGCAAATCCTTGGTATGTGTTATGGTTAGGTGTTGAATCTGTATCATAGGACCTCCTAGGTCAGAGTGTTTGTGGATATTGTTTCATGGGAAGTAGGCTTTTACTTCAAACAATATCAAAGGTCAAAAAACAGTCCTACCTTATAAGATAGAACTGCCTTGAATCTAGCTAAAAAGCTCTCTAGGAGATAGTGATGGTGTGGACGCAAAAAAGCGCAGATACCATCAACAAGTTTTCTACAGAAAAAGAGCGCAAAAAAGACATGAAAACAATCTATCAAATAAAGCAGGTTTATTGTGAATAGACTTAGTTGTTCATGTCTCCATTTACCTCCGAATGTTACTTGTCTCGATTTTACGCTGTCTAACGGATTTTGTCAAATGAAAATCAAAAATCCAGCCCTCTTAGACCGCCGATGCACCTTATCAATAGTCCCCACCTATGCTATACTAGAAGTAATACTGAAAAATGGAGATTATTATGGGAAATAAGTTTGTAAAGAAGCCAACACCTAAGGGGGATAAGACAACAAAAATTGTTTTTATAGGTCTCTTAGTGGCATTGCTTTTTGTAATCGCAGGAACGGCTATCTTTTTTGCTGTGAGTGGTAGCAGTAAGGCTACCAAGGGCTCAGCCTCATCTAGCAAGTCAAGTACAACTGTCTATTCCGGCAGCAATGCAGAAGATCCCTTGTTTAAAATCACCCTGACAACCTTCGGGGATAATAAGGAATTTCTACTCGTGACACCAAATCCTGGTCATGATAGAAACATGTTTAACATTGTGGGGGTAGCTGGTCAATACCTAGTCACTCAAGAGTGCAAGGGTGATGTATCTGGTAAGAAAAATGCCAAGGGTGAAACTCTTTATAAATATGACTATTTTAATATCTATGTGTATGACACGGAAAAACCAAATCAGAAACCTAAACAAATTGACCTTTTGAAATTGGCTAAGAAAGCTGGGGATGAAGATTATTTAAACCAGGCAAGTCTAATGCTTTTCATGCTTAATGACCAAGCCTACTTACAAATGCCTTTTGGTGCATCGTCAGCTGATTTTGCTTCTAATAAAAAATACCTCAATCTCAAAACTCAAAAAATCGAGGAAATGAATATCCCAGCTAACTCGAATACTTTGGACTCGGAATTGGAGTACGCTAATGTTGACATGCGTAAGACTTTAGAGCCTTTTGGTCTTGAGATGTGGCCAGGTGCAACTGATGGTAAGGATTTTGATAATCCGTCTGGAACACCAATTGCGAGTCTACCTGCTCTTTATTACATTTCTGAAAAAGACAGGAGCCTCAATATGGATAGTACCAACTTTGCCAAAGAGCAAAAGGAAGCTTATGAAGCTGTTAAGACCAAACATGCTAGAATCTATACGCTTCCAAGTAAAATCAATAACGAAAGCTGGTTCAATACCTTGCTCCATTGGATGGCACCTGAAGGGCAGGATGCCTACGAGTTACCGGTTAGGGCTTTTAGACCGACTCAGGAAGAAGGTAAAGTCAAGTCCTATCAAGAATTGCAGTCTTGGAATGACAACCATATCAGAAAAAAATAGAGGAAGTTACCTCTGAAACTAATAAGATGATTAACCCAAGTTTATGATGCTTGGTTTTTTTATTTTTTTGAAAATGTAGTGGGTGACTATTGTCGTGAAAGGCAATTATTAAATTGTATATCAATGGTTTATCGAGGGTGTTACAGAATCGGATGGTTTGTAATAAGAAGGTAAAAATTAGAATAAAAGTAAGAAAATCAGCCAATAAAATGAGTTAAATCCTCTCATAAGTCTAACATCTTCCGTGAAAAACATGAGAAAGTTAGGAATGAAAAGAAAATAAAATATAAATTTGAAAACGGTATAAAGTAAATAAAATCAAGGGTTTTACACTTGTAAGGGTAAAAAATGAACGAAAGTTGTCGGATAAATTGTCAGACAACTTGATTTTTTTTAAAAAAGTTGCCTTAATCACTTGACCATAAATTGTCAGAATGTTAGAATGTAATAGAATCATGAGTTCAAGTATAGGATTCTTGTATACTCGTGACCTATAACTAACTATTTCATACAGAGGGAGACTTGAAATGAAAGACATTTTTAACAGACGCCAACGATTTTCATTGCGTAAATATTCGTTTGGTGTCGCTTCAGTCTTGCTAGGAACGGCACTCTTTGCTGCTCACACTGCACAGGCTGATGAAGTCACAGCACCTGATGCTTCTTCATCAAACCCTGGTTCATCAGTTGAGGGCGAAAGTTCGTCAGACCTGGTTGAGACGTCTACAGCATCAACAGCTCAAGCAGATCCTACTGCAGCTGTATCTTCAACTGAGGCAACTGCGTCAACATTTAACTTGACGCCAGAAGCATCAGCAACAGATAAGGCTGCCGCAGAGACAACTGACAAACAAGCTACAGAAACTGCAAAACCTGAAGCAACAAAACCAGCTTCAGAGGCTGCAAAACCAACTGAAAAAGCTGCTACAGAAGCAGCTAAGCCAGCCACAGCGGCATCTACAAATGTAGCTAGCAACAACGTTGAAACAACAGCTTCAACAACAGCAGCTTCAAACGCTTCAGCTACAGCAGCTAACCGTTCTGCAGCAACAGCAGCTCCAGTAGCTGAAGAAACAGCAGCAGCCGAAACTGCGGCAGCAACTACAAGTCTTAACACACGTGGTTCTGCACGTTTTTATTCTGTAGGAACAGCAGCAGATCGTAGTGCAACACTTGACCGCGCTGCAACTGATTTGACTAATGCTGGCGCTTTGGCAACAAGTCGTAGCCGTCGTGGACGTCGTGCTGTTACAGACCACAATAACGAGCCGGTTGCTGTAGCAACTTTCCTAAAAGACGGTGAAGTTGCTACACCTGATATGACGGATCCAAATGGTGCAAGTGTTCGTTCACAAACAGTACCATCAGGATATGCTGCTAAAGAAGGCGATGTCTACACCTATAGTATTGTAGACCTTACTCGTTTCAATGAACGTTACAATACAAACTACTATGTACGTGCTTACAAGAGGTTTGATGCTTCAACAGATACGACTGTTGAATTGATGGATAAAAACACTGGCAATGTAGTAGAAACAAGAACGATTACAGCTTCTAGTGGTATTCAAAAATTCACGACTACCAAGTCTGCATCTAGGGGAGAATTAACTTTCCAAGTTGATTACGATCCAGGTACAGGAGCTGGCCCTGGTAAAACTGACCAACCATTCATTCAGTTTGGTTATGAAGTTGGAGCAAGTATTCAAGCTTTAGTTGCACCAGGACACAACCTTACGCCAGCTGAGAAAAAATTATACGATGACGTTTACGCTGCTCGTACATCAACGGATATTATTAACGTTGTAGAACCAGCTTATAACGGTCGTACGATTACGGATACTAACGCCAAGATTCCAGTATCAGTTAATAAAACAACTTACTATAAAGTAGTTGATAAAAACAATCCAACATTTAATGCGAATAAAACTGATGTAACTGTTCAAGATTATAAAGCAAATGGTAATGAAGTAGACTTAGCTTCATACACTCTTAAAGCTATGGAAGGTCAAAACTTCACAGCATCTGGAGAGCGCCAATTTGATGGATACAAACTTTATCAAGCAGCTGATGCAAATGATCAATCAGGTTATGTAAGCCGTCCTTACACTGTTGGTACGAAATTCATGGATGCTGAGCGTGCAGGAATTAAACGTATTAAAGAAATCGTAGGTGAAGATGGAACTGTAGTTGTTCGCGTTTACTTACTAGATCCAAGACAACAAAGCAAACGTTCTGATGGTACATTGAGCACTGATGGCTACATGTTGCTGGCAGAAACGAAACCAATTAAACCAGGTGATTACAACAAACAAGAATTAGCTGTTAAGAAATCACCTCTTAATACAATTGCTTTCACTGATAGTAAAGGTGTAACCTATGCAAATGGTAAGGAAGTTCCATTTGACTTCCAAAAAGCTGCTGGATACACACCGTATAAGACTGTCTTTGTTCCATTCTTGGGAGATAATATTGGACACCTTTCTCCAAACGAACAATTGATTCGTGGGGTAAATGGTATTGGTACCAACGTTGACTTGCTCAACTCATTGACACCATATAAACAACCAATCTACTACTATGTTAAACAAGAACCTGTAACAGTAACTCCAGAAGTTGAAAAACAACTTGAAGGACGTGTACTTGTTGATGGTGAATTTAGCTTCAAGATTGAAAAAGATCAAGAAAATAAATCACTACCAGGATATGAAGAAACTGTCACTAACAAAAACGGCAAAGCAACATTTAGCAAATTAACCTTTAATAAAGTTGGTACATACACTTACACAATCACTGAGGTTAAAGGATCAGATACAAACGTCGATTACGATGGCATGACAGTTAAGATGACTGTTACTGTAACTGAAAACTCTAAAGGTGATTTGCAAGCTTCAGTTAAATACAGTGGTACTGGTGGATTTGCCTCAAGCGCAGATGATAAAGTCTTCAACAACTACGTTGTAGCTCCAGTTAAAACTAAGTTTGACTTTAGCAAGGCTCTCGCAGGTCGTGAGTTGAAAGCCGGTGAATTCAGCTTCGTATTGAAAGATTCAACTGGTAAAGTTCTTCAAACTAAGACAAATACTAAAGAAGGTGTTGTAGCCTTTGATGATTTGACCTTTGACAATACTCAAGTTGGTAATCACAAATACACTGTAGAAGAAGTTATTCCAGAAAATAAAGAAGCTGGTATGACTTACGATACAATGAAGGCTGAAGTAACGATTAAAGTTACGAAGGAAGG
>CAJPKC010000113.1 GCA_905370255.1 Streptococcus oralis | reverse complement strand
GCTTCGTAGCCATTTTAGGACGTCCAAACGTTGGGAAGTCAACATTTTTGAATCATGTCATGGGGCAAAAAATTGCCATCATGAGTGATAAGGCGCAGACGACGCGCAACAAGATTATGGGAATCTACACTACTGATAAGGAACAGATTGTCTTTATCGATACACCAGGGATTCACAAGCCAAAGACAGCCCTTGGAGATTTCATGGTTGAGTCTGCCTACAGTACACTTCGAGAAGTCGATACAGTTCTCTTCATGGTCCCAGCAGACGAGCCACGAGGCAAGGGCGACGATATGATTATCGAACGTCTTAAAGCAGCTAAGGTTCCTGTGATTCTAGTAGTCAACAAGATTGACAAGGTGCACCCAGACCAACTTTTGGCTCAAATCGATGATTTCCGTAATCAGATGGACTTTAAGGAAATTGTTCCGATTTCAGCCCTTCAAGGAAATAATGTTTCGCGTTTGATTGATATTTTGAGCGAAAACTTAGAAGAAGGTTTCCAATATTTCCCGTCAGATCAAATCACAGATCACCCAGAGCGTTTCCTAGTATCAGAGATGATTCGTGAAAAAGTATTACACTTAACTCGCGAAGAAATCCCACATTCAGTTGCAGTAGTGGTTGATTCTATGAAACGAGATGAGGAAACCGATAAAGTTCATATCCGAGCAACCATTATGGTCGAGCGTGACAGCCAAAAAGGAATTATTATCGGTAAAGGCGGTGCCATGCTCAAGAAAATTGGAACCATGGCTCGTAAAGATATCGAACTCATGCTAGGAGACAAGGTCTTCCTAGAAACCTGGGTCAAAGTCAAGAAAAATTGGCGGGATAAGAAATTAGATCTTGCCGATTTTGGTTACAATGAAAAAGAATATTAAGAAGAGGTGGGCAGGAGCCTGCTTCTTGTTTTTAGAGAAGGAGGAGCTATGCCTGAATTACCAGAAGTTGAGACTGTCCGACGTGGTCTGGAAAAATTAATTCTGGGGAAGAAGATTTCAAACATTGACATTCGTTACCCCAAGATGATTAAAACTGATTTGGATGAATTTCAGAAGGAAATGCCTGGTCAAGTCATTCAAACAATGGGACGTCGTGGTAAATATCTACTTTTCTATTTATCCGATAAAGTTCTAATCTCTCATTTGAGAATGGAAGGCAAGTATTTTTATTATCCAGACCAAATTCCAGAACGCAAACATGCCCATGTTTTGATTCATTTTGAGGATGGCGGAACTTTAGTCTATGAGGATGTCCGTAAGTTCGGAACTATGGAGTTGCTTGCTCCTGAGCTTTTAGAAGCTTACTTTATTTCAAAAAAACTTGGTCCGGAACCCACTGAGAAGGATTTTGATTTAGGGAGATTTAAACTAGCCTTGAAAAAATCTAAAAAACCAATCAAATCGCATCTTCTCGACCAGACTTTGGTTGCAGGGTTGGGAAATATCTATGTTGATGAAGTACTTTGGAGAGCGAAAGTCCATCCTTCTAGAACCTCTAATAGTTTAACAGCACAAGAGGCTAGAAAAGTTCATGATGAAACGATCAATGTTTTAGGTCAGGCGGTTGAAAAGGGTGGTTCAACAATTCGCACTTATTCCAATGCATTTGGAGAAGATGGCACCATGCAGGAATTCCATCAAGTATACGACAAGGCAGGTCAAGCTTGTTCGCGTTGTGAAACCATCATCGAAAAAATTCAACTTGGTGGTCGTGGAACTCACTTTTGTCCTAAGTGTCAAAGGAGGAAGTAATGGCTAAAATCATTGGAATTACTGGAGGCATTGCATCTGGGAAGTCAACTGTTACAAATTTTCTTAGACACAAAGGGTTTGAAGTCGTTGACGCGGATGCCCTTGTGCACCAACTACAAAAACCAGGTGGACGTCTCTATCAGATTTTAGTGGAGCACTTTGGGGAGAAGATCCTTCTTGAGAATGGTGAACTGAATCGCCCCATTCTGGCTAGTCTTATTTTTTCAAAGCCCGAAGAGCAGGAATGGTCTAAGAGAACCCAAGGAGAAATTATTCGTGAGGAGTTAGCCATTTTACGAAATCAGTTGGCTCGGACTGAAGCACTCTTTTTCATGGATATTCCCCTGCTTTTTGAGCAGGACTATGCTTCATGGTTTGACGAAACTTGGTTAGTCTATGTAAATCGTGATGTTCAATTGGAGCGATTAATGAGACGGGATCAAATTTCAAAAGAAGCAGCTGAATCCCGTTTAAACTCTCAATGGCCTTTAGAAAGAAAAATTAGTCTGGCTAGCCACAGTCTAGATAATAATGGAAATCAAGAACAGCTGATAGCTCAGGTAGTTCAGTTGCTTGATGAAATGTGTCTATAAATCAACTTTGTTAGGAAGGAGAATTTTGGTATTGTTTGTTCAAGTCATCTTAGATTAAAATAGTATCAAATACAAAAATCTAGTGCGTGTAAAAATTAATCTAAAATGCTCCTCTTGTGGCAGCATGAATTATCTAACCAGTAAGAACTCTAAAACACATCCAGATAAGATTGAAGTCTTAAAGTATTGTCCCAAAGAAAGAAAAGTGACTCTACATCTTGAATCTAAGTAGAAATTATGGTAGAATAATAGGGATTTTAAGGAGTTTGATATGTATAACCTATTATTAACCATTTTATTAGTATTATCTGTTGTGATTGTGATTGCAATTTTTATGCAACCAACTAAAAATCAATCTAGCAATGTATTTGATGCCAGCTCAGGTGATTTGTTTGAACGTAGCAAAGCGCGTGGTTTTGAAGCCGTAATGCAACGTTTGACAGGAATCTTAGTCTTTTTCTGGCTAGCCATTGCCTTAGCATTGACGGTATTATCAAGTAGATAAGAAAATAATGGGCGAGACTAGGTCTTTGCCTATTTTTATTTTTGAAAGAAATAAGGTTTTACACCAAAAAAAATTAACAATCTAGAAGGAAAACATGAAAGATAGAATAAAAGAATATTTAAAAGAAAAGGGACGAGTCACTGTAAATGACTTGGCCCAAGCTCTTGGAAAGGATGGTTCCAAGGACTTTCGAGAGCTCATTAAAACCTTGTCCCTGATGGAGAGAAAGCACCAAATTCGCTTTGAAGAAGATGGTAGTCTCACCTTGGACCAAAAGAAGAAACACGAGATTACTCTTAAAGGAACTTTTCATGCCCACAAAAATGGCTTTGGTTTTGTTAGCCTAGAAGGGGAAGAAGATGACCTTTTTGTAGGAAAAAATGATGTTAACTATGCCATTGATGGCGATACTGTTGAAATTGTAATTAAGAAGATTGCAGACCGACAGAAAGGTACAGCAGCTGAAGCTAAGATTATTGATATTTTAGAACACAGTTTGACGACGGTTGTCGGGCAAATCGTTCTTGATGAGGAAAAACCCAAGTATGCGGGTTATATCCGTTCTAAAAATCAAAAGATTAGTCAACCAATCTACGTTAAGAAGCCAGCTATTCAATTAGACGGTACAGAAGTTCTCAAGGTCTTTATCGATAAGTACCCAAGTAAGAAACACGATTTCTTTGTTGCCAGTGTCTTAGATGTGGTTGGACATTCTACAGATGCAGGGATTGATGTCCTCGAGGTCTTGGAATCAATGGACATTGTATCCGAGTTTCCAGAAGCTGTTCTCAAAGAAGCGGAAAATGTACCGGATGTACTATCTGAGAAGGATTTTGAAGGACGATTGGATCTTAGGAATGAAATTACATTTACTATAGATGGTGCGGATGCAAAAGACTTGGATGATGCTGTTCATATCAAACCATTGAAAAATGGAAATATCGAACTAGGTGTTCATATTGCCGACGTTTCTTACTATGTGACAGAGGGATCTGCTCTAGATAAGGAAGCCCTTAATCGGGCGACCTCCGTCTACGTGACAGACCGTGTAGTTCCAATGTTGCCAGAGCGTCTTTCAAACGGTATCTGTTCTCTTAACCCTCAAGTGGACCGCTTGACTCAATCTGCTATTATGGAGATTGATAAAAATGGTCGTGTTCGTAATTATACGATTACACAGACTGTTATCAAGACAAGTTTCCGTATGACTTATAGTGATGTCAATGACATCCTAGCAGGTGACGAGGAGAAGAGACAAGACTATAAGAAAATTGTTCCTAGTATCGAACTTATGGCCAAACTCCATGAGACTTTGGAAAGTATGCGAATCAAGCGTGGTGCTTTAAATTTTGATACCAATGAAGCTAAGATTTTGGTAGATAAAAAAGGGAAACCTGTCGATATCGTACTTCGTCATCGTGGTGTTGCTGAACGTATGATTGAGTCCTTTATGTTGATTGCCAACGAAACAGTTGCCGAGCACTTCAGCAAGCTGGAACTTCCTTTTATTTATCGAATACACGAGGAACCTAAAGCTGAGAAAGTTCAGAAATTTATTGATTACGCTTCAAGTTTTGGATTACGAATCTATGGGACTGCCAGTGAGATAAGTCAGGAAGCCCTCCAAGACATCATGAGTGCTGTTGAAGGAGAGCCATATGCGGATGTATTGTCCATGATGCTTCTGCGTTCCATGCAGCAGGCTCGTTATTCTGAGCATAATCACGGTCACTATGGACTTGCCGCAGACTACTACACTCACTTTACCAGTCCGATTCGTCGTTATCCTGACCTCTTGGTTCACCGTATGATTCGAGACTATGGACGTTCTAAGGATGTAGCAGATCATTTTGAACAGGTCATTCCAGAGATTGCGACTCAATCTTCAAACCGTGAGCGCCGTGCTATCGAGGCAGAGCGTGAAGTTGAAGCTATGAAAAAAGCTGAGTATATGGAAGCATTTGTGGGCGAAGAGTATGATGCAGTCGTTTCAAGTATCGTCAAATTTGGTCTTTTTGTAGAATTGCCAAATACAGTCGAAGGATTGATTCACATTACCAATTTGCCTGAATTTTATCATTTTAATGAACGTGATTTGACTCTTCGTGGGGAGAAATCAGGAACAACCTTCCGTGTGGGACAGCAAATTCGTATTCGTGTAGAAAGAGCCGATAAGATGACAGGAGAGATTGATTTCTCTTATATTCCAAGTGAGTTTGATGTCATCGAAAAGGGCTTGAAACAAGCTGGTCGCAGAGACAGGGGTCGTGGCTCAAGTCGTCGTTCGGATAAGAAGGAAGACAAGAGAAAATCAGGGCGCTCAAA
>CAJPKC010000112.1 GCA_905370255.1 Streptococcus oralis | reverse complement strand
TTTGGACTGCTCATCCCATCCTCCGATGAAGACCAGTTCGATCCCCTTCCGATTTAAGTGATTATAGGCTGCAAGCAACTCAAGCTGATTTTTCCGTTCATTAATTCCACCAATTGATACAAAACGAGAAATAGTAGAATTCTTGAGGGGACGCTCTTGAACTTCTGTATAGGGAATAAACGGAATCAATTTATCAGTCGCAAAATAATTCGTAAGAGTGTGGTACAATTCCCCTTCTACTACAAAAATTTTATCAGACAAATCATCAATTAAAGGAATTAGGTCCTTATAATAGCCAAACTCACCAAAAGGAAATTCATGAATAATATAAAAATGTCTCACCTTTTCGCATGCTGCTGCAAAGGCCCCCTGAAACACATTGACTGTATTCGAAATAACCAGTTCGATCTGTTCGTTCTGAATGATTTCTCTTACTTCCTCAATATTCTTTTGTTGAGAAGTTTGGATTTCTAACTCTGAAATGTTCAGCGTCTTAGATTCAGGCCACCACCACTGATTGGTTTTTAACTGAAATAATTTAATTCCAGTTGTATCCATATGACGGAGATAGTCTTTATCAATGTGTGGGGCATTATCCGGTATCACATTATAAACTTCGTGACCTTGCTGAACCAACAATTTCATTAGGTTCACAATTGATACTTCTGCTCCACTAAACATGGCTCCAACAGGAGATACAAATAAAATTTTCATAGCCTACACCAAAGAAATTATTCCCACTTGCCTTGACGGATCAACAAACCAGTCGAAGAATCCAACTCCGAACGATTTGTTCGATCGACTACCCGATCTATTGAAAAGACTGGAGGGTTCGTTGTTGACAATATTGCTAAGTTTTCTTGATTTTCATCTCTTAAAAATGCTACTAGTCTTAACTTCACATGATTAAAGTACGGCAACTTACATTTATAAGTGATTTTTTTAGGTCCGACACCAGATAATGGAACATCCATGGAATTATCGTTATACAGTCCATTCCCAGTAGAAATATCAACAAATGAAAAGGCTATATGAGGATTAACAGACTCATCTAATAGATTAAATGAAAACTCAATCACCACCTCATCATCAGGAGTTACTTTCTTAGGAGAAAGCAATCTAGCTGTAAAATCTTCAACTTCCGTTGTGACCAAGCCCTCATCTTCATCTCCATGATGATGTGAATTCGATTCCAAGTTGTCAAAACTATATTGATCAGAAACGTCAAAAGGATCACCAATGGCCTTCACCAAACCATTTTCAATCAAAACAGCCTTGTTACAATATTTCTTGACGGCTCCCATATCATGGGTAACGAGAATCGTGGTTTTCCCTGATTTCTTTCGTTCTTGGAAGTAATCGTTACACTTGCGTTGGAAGGCTTCATCTCCTACTGCGAGGACCTCGTCCAAAATCAAGATATCCCCTTGGGCCTTAATAGCAACCGAAAAGGCTAGACGAACCTGCATCCCTGATGAGTAGTTCTTGAGTTTTTGGTTCATGAATTCATGCAACTCAGCAAAGTCTACGATATCATCATACATGGCATCAATTTCAGCTGTCGAGAAGCCCAGCATAGCCCCGTTCATATAGACATTTTCTCGACCAGTCAGCTCTGGGTTAAAGCCCACTCCAAGCTCGATAAAGGACACCAGTTTCCCATCGATGGTGACGGTACCTTTTTCCGGCACATAGATTTCAGAAATAATTTTCAAGAGAGTCGATTTCCCAGAACCATTTCGACCGAGGATCCCAAAAAAGTCTCCCTTTTCAACTTCAAAAGAAATATCCTTGAGAACGTGTTGTTCTTTATAGCCTTTAATGCCTTTGAAGCGATTGACCAAGGCAGTACGAAGACTATTGGTTGCCTCTGTTGGCAACTTAAAGTACTTGCTGACATGGTCTACTTTTACTGCAATTTGTTTATCTGTCATTAGAGAATCTCCGCAAATTTCTTAGCATGTTTGTTAAAGTAAGCAAAGCCAGCGACAAAAATAAGAATTGGTAAAACATAAGGAACCAAAACCAAGAACTTATTTTCCACCAAAAGCCAGACAGGGGTGTTGGCCTTATCAATCAAGAAATAACGCATGTCTTGAATAATTTGAGCCAAAGGATTCATCATGACCAACTTAGCAGCCCATGGATTGCGGTCTGCAATAAAGGTAATCGGATAGATAATTGGCGTCGCATACAAGCCGGCTTGCAGGAGTACTTCCCAGACTTGTCCAAGATCGCGGAAACGAACAAAAAATGTCGCTAAGATCAGTGCGCATCCTGTCGCCATCAAGAATAACTCAAAGAACAACGGAATGACCATCAAGGCTGTCCAAGAGAATGTCACCCCATTAAAGAATGAAAAAATCAAGACCACTACAAGGTTAATGACAAAGTTGATGGCTGCTCCTGAAATCGCAGACAAGACAATGATATGTTTGGAGAAATTCAACTTCCGCAATAGGTCGCCTCGACTAACGATCGACACCATCCCCATAGATGTTGCTTCTGAGAAGAAGCCCCAGATTACATTGGCCAACAAGAGGGCAACTGGGAAATGGGGCACATCTCCACCCAAGCGTAAGAATCGGATGAAGACAATATACATGATCGTAAAGGTCATCAGGGGCTTTAAAATCGACCAAAGATAACCGATTGCTGATCCTTGGTAGCGTAATTTAAAGTCTGTTTTGATTAACTCTCGTAATAAAATTCGATTTTTCTGACTAAAAACGTCAAACATTATTTTTTACCTCGATATGCAAACTTTGTCAGAATCAAGCTGGTAAACACAAAGGTGTGAAAGGCTCGGTTCTTACGATAACCATACTGACGAATCCGTCTCAAACGTTCTTTTAGTGGAACATCCATAATGGTGACAAAGTTTTCAATGATTTCTTTAGTTTGGGAACTGACAGGCAGATCCAATAGATTTTTTGCTTGTTCTTGACTGGACTCAATGAGATTCCAATATTTAGCAAACAGAATATGAGGGCGAACCCAATTTTTAACCCGTTTTCTAAGGGTACGAGCCCCCAGAACATTGCTACTGTGCTGACGGTACAATTCTGTTGGCTGATCGATATAGATGAGCTTCCCAAATGCAGTTGCCAACAAGGCCAAATACCAATCATGCATAAGGAGTGCATGTTTTTCTTGACCTGTCCATAAGTCAGCCAGAGCGTGGTTAATCATGGCTACACCGCCAGTTACCGTATTTTCTGTCAATTCTTGAATCAGTTCTGTATTTGCATGATCAGACTGGGTTCGAATCATGCTCTCATGCTGCACATTCAAGTTTTCATCGACCACTTTTAAATCTGTGTAGACCAGCAAAGGCACTTCTTGAGGGTGCTTGGCCGCTTCTGCTACTTGAAGAGCAATTTTTTCAGGAAGCCAGACATCATCTTGGTCACTGAAGCAATAAAGATCTGCTTTTTCATATTTCAGAAGAGCATGGAAGCTCTTGATAACACCGAGATTTTCGATAGCTCCTTGATTGATAAAACGAATGCGCTCATCCTGGGCCACCAACTCTTGAATAATCTTCACCGTACCATCTGTCGACCCATCATCTCGGATCAAGAGTTGCCAGTCTTGATAAGTCTGGTCTTGGATACTTTTGACCTGCTCTTTTAGATACTGTTCACCATTATAGGTGGACAACAAGATATTTACTTTCATGATAAGAATAATTCCTCGTACTCACCTACAATTTTTTCCCAGGTAAAGTTTTGCTTCATATTGGCCTTGGCACGTTGACCCCATTCAGATACATCTTCTAAAGAATCAACCTGGTTGATCAAATGCGCCAAATTCCCAGTTTCTTTGGTCCAATAGTGAGCTGTGTCCTTGGCAACCGTTTGATTAAAGGAGACTCCTAAAACTAAATTCAGATCCGTGTGAGCAAGAGCCTCTAAGAGACCAGGATTGGTTCCGCCCACTTCATGACCATGGATATAGGCAAAGGCTTCTTTACGGATATACTTCAAGAGGTCTTGATCATAGACCGTTCCTACAAACTTAACACGAGGATCCTGATCAAATCCAGTTCGAGCTCGGAGCTCCTCAAAATAAGGATTGCCTTCATGGTTACAAATGATCACCAAATCCCGTTTGGTGGAAGAGATCATAAATTCACGAATGGCGGTCTCATAATTATTTTCTGGGACAAAACGGCCCAAGATCAAATAATAGTTCTTCTCCTGTGTCTGCCATTTCTGATAGAATTCTCGGACCTTATTATCCTGACTGTTTAGGCTGGTCGAAGATAGGTCCGTCCCATAAGCAATATAGGTCGTCTTGGACCAAGGATAGGCTTCCTTGATATAAGACTCAATACCTGGGTTGTCTGAAATTACCAAGTCCGCATGGCGCGTCATGATCTTTTCAGAATACTTGAGATAGGCTTGGATCGGCTTGGCCCACTTGGCCCGCTTCCACTCCAGTCCATCTGGGTTGATATAGAATCGGCCACCCATCTTATGGATCTTGCGCGCAAAAGGCGCCACAAAGGCTCCGATTGTATTGCCCAAGACGTAAAAAATCGGCTGTTCAATTCCTTGTTTCTTAATAAGCTTCAAGGCATAGTTGATGGCCATCATATCATAGGCGATGACACGCGCAGGCCCAAGCTTAGGGGCTTTAATGGTAAAACAATCGACACCCTTGTAGTCAAAATGTTGATAAGCTTGATCATTAGAAAGGCAGGCAACATGGTATTGTATATCTGAAGACACTTGATGCGAAACCAATTGGTCCACAAAAGTCTCAAAACCGCCATATTGAGCCGGAAGCCCACGACTTCCGATAATAAAAACATGTTGCATAGAGTTCCCTTTCAAATCATTCACAGTCTATTCAATTATACCATTTTCTAGGCTTTTTGCCTAATCCAAACAGAAAAGCGACCCTTGAGGGCCGCTTCTATTTGTTCTTATTTCACTTCTTGTTTGTAAAATTCTTTCAAAGCATCTTTCCAAGTTGGAATAACGAATCCTGTAGCCTTAGCCTTAGCCAAGCTCATCGTTGAGTTCAGTGGGCGTTTTGCCTTAGCTGGGAATTGGCTAGAATCCACTGGCTTCACTTCAACATCAGTATCTTTGAGGATTTCAACTGCAAAGTCATACCAAGTTGTATCTTCTGCTGCATCATTTGACAAGTGATAATAACCATATTCCTTACGGTTTTCAGCCAAATAAGTCATGAACTCTGCAAGAGTACGT
>CAJPKC010000111.1 GCA_905370255.1 Streptococcus oralis | reverse complement strand
GGAATCTCTATAGAAATCAGCTTTGTAGAGAGAAAGAAAGATGAAAAGACCTTATCAAAACAGACTAAAATCTTGGATATCCCAGTGGTTGATGGAATCTATTATTGGGTTCAGAAAAACGATGAAAGCTATAGAGTACAAGCTACTGAGGAGAATAGACAACTTTTAAGACAACAATTATCCAATCAGGAGATTCGTAAGGTTTTAGTAAAAGTTGATATTCCAGTAGCCGATGAAGATACTATAGATAAGGTTCTAGATAAACTTGATAGAGGTTTTGAAAAACTATCACCTTACTATCAAGTGACTAGAAATTAGTATAATCGGCTGAGTCATTTTATAGTAAATTGTTTTATTGCTATTCTATCTGTTTTTTCATATAATAGTAGAATAGGATATGTGATAAACTTATCACCTTAAATAGAAAGGAAATTCTATGTCAAATCTATCTGTTAATGCTATTCGTTTCTTGGGTATTGACGCTATTAATAAAGCGAATTCAGGTCACCCAGGGGTGGTAATGGGTGCAGCTCCGATGGCTTACAATCTTTTTACAAAAAATCTTCGTATCAATCCAGCACAGCCAAACTGGATCAACCGTGACCGTTTTATTCTTTCAGCAGGTCATGGATCAATGCTCCTCTATGCTCTTCTTCACCTATCTGGATTTGAAGATGTAAACATGGATGAAGTGAAGAACTTCCGTCAATGGGGCTCAAAAACCCCAGGGCATCCAGAGTTCGGTCATACAACAGGAGTCGATGCAACAACAGGTCCTCTTGGACAAGGAATTGCAACTGCGACAGGTTTCGCACAAGCAGAACGTTTCTTAGCAGCCAAATATAATCGTGAAGGCTACAATATCTTTGATCATTATACTTATGTGATCTGTGGAGATGGGGACTTGATGGAAGGTGTATCAAGTGAAGCAGCTTCATACGCAGGTTTGCAAAAACTAGACAAGTTGATTGTTCTCTACGATTCAAATGACATTAACTTAGATGGTGAAACAAAAGATTCATTTACAGAAAATGTTCGCGCTCGTTATGATGCTTATGGTTGGCATACAGTTTTAGTAGAAGATGGGACAGACTTAGAAGCTATTCAAGCAGCTATCGATGAAGCTAAGGCTTCAGGTAAACCATCTTTGATTGAAGTGAAAACTGTTATTGGTTATGGTTCGCCAAACAAACAAGGAACTAATGCCGTACACGGTGCTCCTCTTGGTGCAGACGAAACTGCTGCAACTCGTCAAGCCCTTGGTTGGGACTACGAACCATTTGAAATCCCAGCAGAAGTTTATGCTGATTTCAAAGAAAATGTTGCGGACCGAGGTGCATCAGCATATGAAGCATGGACAAAACTAGTTGCAGATTATAAAGAAGCTTACCCAGAGCTTGCTGCAGAAGTGGAAGCAATCATCGAAGGACGCGATCCAGTTGAATTGACTCCAGAAGACTTCCCAGCTTTAGAAAATGGCTTCTCTCAAGCAACTCGTAACTCAAGTCAGGATGCTTTGAATGTAGTGGCTGCTAAATTGCCAACTTTCCTAGGTGGATCAGCTGACCTTGCTCATTCAAATATGACTTACATCAAAACTGATGGACTTCAGGACGATGCAAATCGCTTGAACCGTAATATCCAATTTGGTGTTCGTGAATTTGCAATGGGTACCGTTTTGAACGGAATGGCTCTTCACGGTGGACTTCGAGTTTACGGTGGAACTTTCTTCGTATTCTCAGACTATCTTAAGGCGGCGGTTCGATTGTCAGCTCTACAAGGTCTTCCTGTAACCTATGTCTTCACCCACGATTCAATCGCAGTTGGTGAAGATGGACCAACTCATGAACCGATTGAGCACTTGGCAGGTCTTCGTGCGATTCCAAACCTTAATGTTTTCCGTCCAGCAGATGCGCGTGAAACTCAAGCGGCTTGGTACCTTGCAGTGAAGAGTGAGAAAACACCAACTGCCCTTGTCTTGACTCGTCAAAACTTGACTGTTGAGGAAGGAACAGACTTTGATAAGGTTGCGAAAGGTGCTTATGTTGTCTATGAAAATGCAGCAGACTTTGACACTATTTTGATTGCAACAGGTTCAGAGGTTAATCTGGCTGTTGCAGCTGCTAAAGAATTGGCAAGTCAAGGTGGAAAAGTTCGCGTAGTCAGCATGCCATCTACGGATGTCTTTGACGCACAAGATGCAGCCTACAAAGAAGAAATCCTACCAAATGCGATTCGTCACCGTGTGGCGGTTGAAATGGGAGCGACTCAAAACTGGTACAAATACGTTGGTCTTGATGGAGCAGTTCTCGGTATTGATACCTTTGGAGCATCTGCCCCAGCTTCAAAAGTGTTGGCAGAGTATGGATTTACAGTTGAAAACTTAGTAGAACTTGTAAACAACTTGAAATAAGAAAAATCAGAGCTTTGCTCTGGTTTTTTATTGACCTAAAACTAAGGTGCAATCTTGTAAAAAATAGTGAAATTTGATATAGTAGTTTTATCTGAATTACAAAGGAGAAAAAATAATGGGTGGGAATTTAACATTCTTGATTATGCTTGTTTTGATGTTTGGTTTGATGTTCTTCATGCAACGTTCTCAAAAGAAACAAGCTGAAAAACGCATGGAGAGCCTCAACAAACTTCAAAAAGGCTACGAAGTAATCACTATCGGTGGTCTCTACGGTACAGTCGACGAAGTTGATACTGAAAACAAAACGATTGTACTTGATGTAGACGGAGTATACTTGACTTTCGAATTAGGTGCAATTAGAACAGTTTTGCCAGTTAAAGAGGCTGTCACACCTGAAGGTGCAGTTGTTGATGGTGAAAGCGCGATTGAAGAATAAAACGGGGTGGATCTCATACCCCTTTTTCTATGAAGATGGGGAACAATAATGAAGAAAGTTGTTTTTGTATGTCTTGGTAATATTTGCCGTAGTCCTATGGCAGAATTTGTTATGAAATCTTTAACCGATGATTATGAGATTGAAAGTAGAGCAACTTCTTCTTGGGAACATGGAAATCCAATTCACAAAGGAACTCAGAAAATTTTTAAAGCTCACGAGATTCCTTACGATTCATCAAAAACATCACAGCAAATTTCTAAGGATGATTTTGAATATTTTGATTATGTCATTGGAATGGACGAGTCCAATCTTCTAGATTTGACTCGGATGTGTCCTCAAGACCAACAACACAAGCTAGAGGCATTTGCTTCTGAGGATGTTCCTGATCCATGGTATACAGGTGATTTTGATGAAACTTATGATCGAGTTTTAACTGGTTGCCAAGCTTGGCTAACACGTTTAGAAAATGAGGCAAAAAATGGATAATTTAAAGAAATTCTATGATAAATACAGTGTCTATATAACGCGTCCTCGTTTGGAAATTGCAACGATAGTAGTCATAGCTCTTTGTGCTATATTTGTATTTGTAGGGAATATGCCTAAGCAAGGAGTTTTAAAACTGGATGGCGATTCACTTGTATATGATGGAAGTATTGTTCGTGGAAAGATGAATGGCAAAGGCACAATGACCTTCTCAAATGGCGACACTTATACTGGTGAATTTAAAAATGGAGCATTTAACGGTAAAGGAACCTACCAAGCTAAAGAGGGCTGGGTTTATGAAGGTGACTTTGTTAATGGCCAAGCTGAAGGAAAAGGAAAACTGACTACAGAGCAAGAAGTTGTCTATGAAGGTGACTTTAAACAAGGGCTCTTCCAACAAGCACAATAACCTCCTCTTAGAGGGGGTAATATACCGCACTCAAAGAAAGCGCTTACATGGAAATTGAGACGCCTTTCAATACCTTTTTACAATGAAGTTTGTGAAAAATAAAAGTTTTACGGGATTATTCACAAAGTATGAGCTAAAAAGTTTATGGGTAGGGATATGCAACATTATTTTCACAAGCGAATAAAAAAAGTTTGTGAAATTTCTATGAAACTGTTTACAAATCTTGAAAAAAGAGTTATAATAAGATTGTGAAAAAATTAACAAAGGACTTACAATCCTTGAAAGCTATGGAGGAAAATATGGCTGATAAAAAAACTGTGACACCAGAGGAAAAGAAACTCGCTGCTGAAAAGCATGTCGATGGCTTGGTGCAAAAAGCTTTAGTTGCTCTTGAAGAAATGCGTAAACTTGACCAAGATCAAGTCGATTATATCGTAGCAAAAGCTTCAGTTGCAGCACTTGATGCTCACGGAGAATTGGCTTTACATGCCTTTGAAGAAACAGGACGTGGAGTATTTGAAGATAAAGCGACTAAGAACTTGTTTGCCTGTGAGCACGTAGTAAACAACATGCGCCACACTAAAACAGTTGGTGTTATTGAAGAAGACGATGTGACAGGATTGACTCTTATCGCTGAACCAGTTGGTGTTGTTTGTGGTATCACTCCAACAACAAACCCAACTTCAACAGCAATCTTTAAAGCTTTGATTTCATTGAAGACTCGTAATCCTATTGTCTTTGCATTCCACCCATCAGCTCAAGAATCATCTGCTCACGCTGCTCAAATCGTGCGTGATGCAGCGATTAAAGCAGGAGCTCCTGAAAATTGTGTACAGTGGATTACTGAACCATCTATGGAAGCAACTAGCGCATTGATGAACCACGAAGGTATTGCAACAATCCTTGCAACAGGTGGTAATGCCATGGTTAAAGCGGCATACTCATGTGGTAAACCAGCTCTTGGGGTAGGTGCCGGAAACGTTCCCGCTTATGTTGAAAAATCAGCCAACATTCGCCAAGCTGCTCACGATATCGTAATGTCTAAATCATTTGATAATGGTATGGTCTGTGCATCTGAACAAGCGGTTATTATTGATAAAGAAATTTATGATGAATTTGTAGCAGAGTTCAAATCTTACCACACTTACTTTGTCAACAAAAAAGAAAAAGCCCTTCTTGAAGAGTTCTGCTTCGGCGTGAAAGCAAACAGCAAAAACTGTGCTGGTGCAAAATTGAACGCTGACATCGTTGGTAAACCAGCAACTTGGATTGCAGAACAAGCAGGATTTACTGTTCCAGAAGGAACAAACATTCTTGCTGCAGAATGTAAAGAAGTTGGTGAAAACGAGCCATTGACTCGTGAAAAATTGTCACCAGTTATCGCAGTTTTGAAAGCTGAAAGCAGTGAAGATGGTATTGCTAAAGCTCGTCAAATGGTTGAATTTAACGGTCTTGGACACTCAGCTGCCATCCATACTGCTGATGAAGAATTGACTAAAGAATTTGGTAAAGCTGTTAAAGCTATTCGTGTTATCTGTAACTC
>CAJPKC010000110.1 GCA_905370255.1 Streptococcus oralis | reverse complement strand
GCATCTGCCTTACAAGCAGAGGGTCAGCGGTTCGATCCCGTTAACTCCCATAGGTCCCGTAGTGTAGCGGTTATCACGTCGCCCTGTCACGGCGAAGATCGCGGGTTCGATTCCCGTCGGGACCGTTTAAGATAACGAAAGTTATTTTAGACTCGTTAGCTCAGTTGGTAGAGCAATTGACTTTTAATCAATGGGTCACTGGTTCGAGCCCAGTACGGGTCATATATGCGGGTTTGGCGGAATTGGCAGACGCACCAGATTTAGGATCTGGCGCTTAACGGCGTGGGGGTTCAAGTCCCTTAACCCGCATTAAGATATAATAAATGAGCCGGCTTAGCTCAGTTGGTAGAGCATCTGATTTGTAATCAGAGGGTCGCGTGTTCAAGTCATGTAGCCGGCATTTTTAGATAGAAGAAAATAGTGCGAACGTAGTTCAGTGGTAGAACACCACCTTGCCAAGGTGGGGGTCGCGGGTTCGAATCCCGTCGTTCGCTTAGAGAGGCCGGGGTGGCGGAACTGGCAGACGCACAGGACTTAAAATCCTGCGATTGGTAACGATCGTACCGGTTCGATTCCGGTCCTCGGCATATATTGAAGAGCACCCTTAGCTCAACTGGATAGAGTACCTGACTACGAATCAGGCGGTTAGAGGTTCGACTCCTCTAGGGTGCATTAAACATTTAACTCGGGAAGTAGCTCAGCTTGGTAGAGTACTTGGTTTGGGACCAAGGTGTCGCAGGTTCGAATCCTGTCTTCCCGATTGGTCAATACTTAAATTGAGGCAGTTGCCTTTTTTTTATTTTTATATTTGATTTTTATCATTATTATCTGTAAATTCACATTGCACTTTCTTAAATGTTTCGTTACCTTTTTATGTCAAAACTAATAAATAAGTAAAGAATTATCTTATCGATAGTTCTTTTTTTTAAAATTTGATATCCTAGACATATGAAAAGAATTAAAATTGATGTTGTAGTTGTCCCTTTAAGTGGACATTTGTATCCAACAATGAATTTATTAATACCTTTACTTAATAACCCTCGATATGAGATTCGTTTATTCACTGGTCTTCAAAAAAAAGCCGTTGCTGATGCTGCAGGTTTTAATGTAGTTCCAATATTAGAAAATCACATAGAGGATTTTGAACGTGCCGCAAATAATGATCAGCAATTAGGTATTATATCAGCCTATCATCAACTTTCAGCAAGTATTGATTTAATTAATCTAGTTTCAGATCAATTATTGGAAGAATGGCATAAGAATCGCCCTGATATCGTCATTGCTGATTTTATAACCTTATCTGGAGGTCTTGTAGCTAATCAACTTGGTATTCCTTGGATAACTACTATGGCTACACAATTTGTTTTAGAAACGACTGATGGTCCCCCGTGTTTAATTGGTGGTATGGGGAGTCCTAAGAATGGTTGGGACGCTTCAATACAATATGTTGGGAGAAAAGCAACCCGTTTAGTAAAACGAATTGTATCTTTTCTGCTTCGTGATCGCTTAAAAAGATATCATTTTAAATTGTATAATCAACTCGGTCATGAGACCATTTATTCTCCATATTCAATTCTTGGTATTGGTATGAAAGAAGTAGAATTAAAAAAGGGATTTCCAAAACACTACAAGTGGGTTGGTCCTTCTGGTGCTTCAGTTGAGGCAGGAGAGGATTATCCTTTAGATTTGTCTCCTTTTATGGAGCGAAAGAAAGTTTTGATGACTTGTGGGACACAACTAGCTTGGGCCAAAGAAAATCTTATTTATCAAGCTACGCAACTTGCAAAAGCTCATCCTGATTGTCACTTTTTTGTAACTCGTGGTGTAGGTGGAGAGGCCTTCCAATGTGAAAATCTCATGGAGAACCTTTCCGTAGTTTCTTATCTACCTTATAAGGAGTACATTCCCCAGATGGATTATGTGATTCATCATGGGGGAGCTGGGATTTTTTATCAGTGTATCATTTATGGTAAACCAGCTTTGATTCTGCCTCATGATTATGACCAATTTGATTATGCCGTTCGTGGTGTGGAAGCGGGTGTTGCCTTTACAGCTAAAAGAGATAACAGCAAGGCAATTGGACAAGCCTTTGATAGTTTATTAGCTAAAGAGGATTGGTCCGAATTAGAGATTTTACGCCAAGCTGCACATTCTTACCATCCGACGGAAATTTTAGAGAGTGAAATCCATCGTCTGCTAGCGGATAAGGAGAAAGAAAAATGAAAACAGTTTTAGTAACTGGAGCGACAGGTTTCTTGGGTAAATATGTCGTAAAAGAATTAGTCGAGCATGGCTATCAGGTTCGAGCTTTTGGTAGAAACAGTAAGGTTGGTCGCTCTTTAGAGAATTCTTCGGTTAGCTATTTTCAGGGTGATTTGACCAAAGCTGATGATGTGCTAGAGGCTTGCAAGGGGATGGATCTGGTCGTTCATGCGGGAGCCCTGTCAACAGTTTGGGGCCCTTGGGAAGATTTTTATCAGGCTAATGTTTTAGGAACCAAATATGTTCTCGAGGCATGTCGCCAAACAGGTATTCAACGTTTGGTCTATGTATCCTCACCAAGCATCTATGCTGCTCCTAAGGATCAGTTGGCTATCAAAGAAAGTGATGCTCCAGAGGAAAATAATCTCAATAACTATATCCGTAGCAAATTGGCTTCGGAGAGACTCTTTAAGGATTATCCAGATGTTCCTAGTATTATCTTGAGGCCTCGGGGACTGTTTGGGATTGGAGATACTAGCATCTTGCCACGGGTGATCAATCTTAGTCAAAAAATTGGTATTCCTTTAATTGGAGATGGGCGTCAGCTCATGGACATGACTTGCGTGGAAAATGTTGCTCTGGCAATCCGTTTGGCCATAGAAGCTCCAGAAGCCAAAGGTGAGGTTTATAACATTACTAATGGTGAACCGAGGGCTTTTAGAGATTTGTTAGAGGAAAGTTTGACAGGTCTGGGTTATCCAATCAAATATAGAAAAATTCCAGCATCTCTATTAGCAGGGATTGCAAGTAGTTTAGAGTTTCTTTACAAGTCCTTGAATCTGAAAGGGGAACCGCCTTTAACACGATATACCTATTATCTACTTCGTTATAGTCAAACTCTAGATATTAGCAAGGCTGAGAGGGAATTGGGGTATCGTCCGAAAATTAGTATTTCAGAAGGGATTGAACAATATGTCCAAGATTATCGAAAGCATTGAGTATTTCCCAGCGGGATATTGTACGAGTTATGCCGGCTTGCTCTTTAAAGGGGTCAAGAATAGAAAGATGACTTTCCCTGCAGGAGTTTTCCTTATCAAACACAGGGATAAAGGATATTTGCTCTATGATACTGGCTATCACTATGATATTAAGACCAAGTTACGATATGCTTTATATCGCTTGGGGACGCCCGTTCAAATGACGGAGCAGGATCAGATTTCGCATTTGCTGAAGGCTAAAGGAATTAAACCAGAAGAAATTAATTATGTCCTACTGTCTCATCTACATCCAGATCATTTGGGAGGGGCTAGCTTCTTTCCGAATGCAAACTTTATCCTGACCCAAGAAGTCTATGATGTTTACAAGAAACCTAAACTAAAAGATTTAATTTTTAAAGAATTTTTGCCGAGTGACTTCGAGGAAAGATTGACAGTTATCAAGGCAGATCAGCAAAACTCCAACTTCAATTATCGTTCCACCAATGATCTTTTTGGAGACGGAAGTATCCTGGTTGCTTCTATTGATGGGCATGCTAAGGGCCAAGCTTGCCTCTTTATTCCAGATGATCATCTCTTTATTGCAGCAGACCTTTGTTGGGGAATTGACCTTTTACCTTACACCAAACAGATGCATCTGATTCCTTCCTTGGTGCAAGATAGTAAGGATGACTATATCAAAGGAACAGAGCTCTTGGAAGAGGTTTTAAAGGATGGAATAGAAGTGCTAGTTAGCCATGACCCTGTAGAAAGGATTGAGCGGATCTTGTATGAAAAAAATAACCTTTCTTAAAACCTTTATCCAAACTCGTTGGCTACATAATTTTAAATCTCGAAAAGCCTTAGAAAACTATCAGAAAAAGCAGTTGGCTGCCTATATGGACTTTCTCAAACGTGAGTCGCCTTATTTTAAAAATGGTGTACCTAACGACTTTGACCATATGGATAAAGCATTTATGATGACGCATTTCAATGAGCTTAATACTCAAGGTGTGGATCGAGACGAGGCCTTGGCTTTGGCTATCGAAAGTGAAAAGACCAGGAATTTTACAGAGCTCAAGGGAGAAATAGCTGTTGGTTTGTCTTCTGGAACATCTGGACACCGGGGACTCTTTATCACAACTGAAAAAGAGAGAAGTATGTGGGCAGCAGCTATCTTGGCAAAGATGTTGCCCAAGAGCCAACTTTTTGGGCACCGCATAGCCTTTTTCCTCAGAGCGGATAATGAATTGTATCAGACCATCAATACGGCACTTATTCGTTTAGAGTACTTTGATATTTTCAAGAATACAGATGAGCATATCGAGCGTCTCAACAATTATCA
Organism: Streptococcus oralis; assembly: GCA_905370255.1. Next base: position 776 of record CAJPKC010000110.1, on the reverse strand, counting down.
ACCGACCATTGTGGTGGCGCCTGCTTCTATGTTGATTGAATTGAGTAAGCGTCTAAAAGCTGGAGAACTAAAGATTCATCCACAAAAAGTTGTTTCGGTGGCTGAAATCTTGGAAGATAGTGACAGAGAACGGATTTCTGAGGCTTTTGCATTACCAGTTATTGACCAGGTCTATCAAGCAACAGAAGGTTTTCTAGCTTGTACTTGTTCGGCTGGGAATCTGCATCTTAATGAAGACATCATCTTTGTGGAAAAGCACTACTTGGATGACCGACGTTTTTATCCAGTCATTACTGATTTTAAGCGGAGCAGTCAGCCTGTTTATCGCTATCAGCTCAACGATATCTTGGTTGAAAATCCTGTACCTTGTTTATGTGGATCTCATTATACAAGGATTGACAAGGTTGAAGGGCGTTCTGATGATATCTTCTATTTTGATGGGCAAGATGGAGGTCAGGTCACGATTTATCCTGACTTTATCAGACGTTGCATTCTTTTTGTGGAGAATGTCGGAGATTACCAAGTTAAACAACATTCTGAGAAGTTAGTGGAAGTTTGTCTGAGTCGAAGGGACGAGCAATTGGAAACAGCCATTACAGAGCAATTTCGACTCTTGGCTCAACAAAAAGAGTTTAAAGAACCTGAAATTCGATTTTCAGATTATCACTGGGATACAAGTCGTAAGCTCAAACGTATCCAACGTTTATGAAAGGACAAAAGATTATGACAGAAGTAAAAAGACATGTAGAAATTGCAGGCTATGGAGTTTGCCTTCC
>CAJPKC010000109.1 GCA_905370255.1 Streptococcus oralis | reverse complement strand
CCATAAGATTCTCTTTTCTAATATTAAATTATCATAATTTTTCATTCAACTATACCAGTATACTCCCTCAAGAATGCGAATGCATTTTATTTGACCGAAAATTAAAAACAAGACTTGAATACAGGTCTTGTTTTAACTGAATAGTCGATGAAGAAATGTTAACAAAAATGGCAATGTTGCAACGATATTATTGATAACATGAACGATATAACCAGGATAGATACTCTTGGTATAGCGAGTTAGACCCGCATAAAAGATTCCAAATGTCGCAAAAACAAGAATATCTAGTACACTGGGAAAACTTGTAAAGTGAGGAAGAGCAAATAAAACCGAAGGAAGAATCAGGTCAAGCCCAAATTTCGAATCTTTAAAAAAGGCATGTTGGAGCAATCCTCTATAAATCAACTCTTCCATCAGAGGCCCTAGAAAAAATAAGGATAGGTAGAGTCCCAACTCGGCAAAATTTGTCTCACTATAACCGATTAACACGGCCCAACCTTCATAGGTAGACTGAACATGTCTAGCCGTTTGGAAATTAAACGTTATATGAAGCACAGCTACGAGAATCGTCAAAACTGTATACCAAAGCCATTTTTTCTTTGGAATAACAAAAAGATATCCATGACCTGTCTTGACTAATATCCATACCATCAGTCCGATGAAGACTAGACTGACAAGATTTCGAATCCAGAAAAAATTGCCAATTTGAGAAGAAAATTGCCAGTAGTTTTGGATTATAAGTGTTAGCTGAGAAAGTCCATATACGAAAAATAAGTAGGATAAGATTGCACTAGTTTTGAAAATAAGATGGTATTTTTTCATGTACCTATTACCAACGCTACTTGTAAGGCAAATGCCTGGTTTTCAAATGCAGATAATTATATGTGTTTACTCAAAAAAGAATCACCACCCCGTCTGGAAAACTCCAGACAAGGCAGTGATCGCATCTTTTAGGAATGAATACACGAAATCAATTATTCTTATGATTTTTTGTTTTTCAAGAATTCGTCGTATTGTTTTTGCATTTCATCCAATACTTTTTGGTAAGCACCTTCAGATTTAAGTTTTTCCATCAATTCTGGAATAGCTTTTTCTGGGTCTACAGTACCAGTGTTGATAGCTGTATCGAATTGTTGCATAGTGTTAGTGATAGCTGAGATTTCAGATTTCACGTTGTCAGTGTTGAAGATGAATCCAAGCGCTGGAGATTCTTTTGCAGTTTCCAAGTCTTTCTTAGATTGTGCAATTTGTTCATCTGTAACGTTTTCGTTGATGTAAAGGATCCAGTTGTTACCAGTGTTCCATCCTGACATGTGAGTGTTTCCTTTGTATCCATCAAGGACTTTAACACGGTTTTCTTTACCTTCAACTTTTTCCCAGTTCTTGCCTTCTGGACCGTAAACAAGACCGTTCAAGAGTTCTGGGTTAGTGTTCAAGAGGTTCAACACTTCCATTGCTTTTTCTTTGTTCTTAGAGTTGTTTGAGATTACAAAGTTTGCAACTTGAGTTGTTTGGTTTTTCTTGATGAAGTTAGTAAATGGTTTGATTTGGATGTCTCTGTTAGCAACACGAGAAAGCAAGCTGCTACCGTAGTCAGCTGGTCCTACTGTTTCTTCACGAACAAGCCAAGTATCTTGAGTAAGGTCATATGAAGTTTCGCTTGTTGCTACGTCTTTTGGAATGTATCCTGCTTCATAGTATTTGTGAAGAGTCTTCAAGTGTTCTACGAAACGAGGAACTTCGTAACGGTTTACGATCTTAGTAGTGTCTCCTTCAAGGTCGATAACGAATGGAAGACCATTTGCAACTGGGTAGTCAAAGTTTTCTGATGGGATAAAGTTTTTACCAACAGCGAATGGCATTACATCTGGAGCTTTTTCTTTGATTTGTTTCAATACTGGTTCAAGTGTTTCGTATGAAGTTACACCTGAGATATCGATTCCATATTTTTCAAGAAGTGGGCCGTTGAAAGCAAAGTTTTGTGAAGATGCAACGTTGGCTGCAACTGGAACTGCATAGATTTTACCGTTTACAGTGTTACCTTTGATGTAAGCTGGGTCAAGCGCTTTGTAAAGTTCAGCTCCTTCTTTCTTGTACAATTCTGTCAAGTCAGCATAAGCACCTTTTTGAGCGTTTACGACATAGTTATCTGCAAATGCGATATCATAGTTTTCACCTGATGAAGTGATAACTGACATTTTCTTACCGTAGTCACCCCAACCAAGGTATTGGATATCCAATTTAGCACCAACTTTTTCTCCGATGATTTTGTTTGCATTTTCTAGCAATTCATCCAAGTTATCTGGTTTGTCACCGATTTGGTACATTTTGATAACAGTTTTGTCACCTGAAGCTGAGTCAGCAGCTTTTTGGTTGTTACCTTTAAGGTTTCCACAAGCAGCGAGGCTAGCAGCTAAAGCTACAAGGCTAGCAGATGCAAAAGCATATTTTTTCCAGTTTTTCATGATAAAAACTCCTTTTTTTATTTTTAAATTTAAAACAATTTTAGTGATCTACTTTTCAACAAAGAAAAGTTAGATAGGGTAGAGAAAGCTTGTTTCTCAGTGTCTCTTATTCTTTAACACCACCGATAGTTAAACCTTTTACAAAGTAGCGTTGGAAGAATGGATAGAGAATCGCAATTGGAACAGTCGCAACTACGACCATGGCCATACGACCTGTTTCTTTTGGTAGGGCAACTGCAAGTTGTCCTGACATCCCAACTGACTTAGCAATGTAATCCATGTTGTTTTGAATTTGCATGAGCAAATATTGCAATGGATACAAGTTGTCACTCTTGATGTAAAGAAGGGCATTGAACCAGTCGTTCCAGAATCCAAGTGCTGTCAACAGTGTGATAGTTGCAATCCCTGGAAGAGAGAGTGGTAAACAGATTTGGAAGAAGATCCGCGCCTCGCTAGCACCATCGATACGAGCTGATTCGAGGATTGCTTCTGGAATGGTTTTCTTGAAGAAAGACCGCATCAACATGATGTTGAATGGTGATAGAAGCATCGGAACAATCAAGGCCCAAATAGTATCACCCAAGTGAAGTAACTGAGTTACCACGATATAGCCTGGTACCAAACCAGCATTGAACAACATACTAAGAAGAGCAAAGATTGTAAAGAATTTGCGATACTTAAATGTTGAACGTGAGATGGCATAAGCGTATGTTGTTGTGATGAATACGTTTGTCAATGTACCGACAACTGTCACAAAGGCTGAGATAAAGAGCGCTTGTAAAATTTTGTCTTTAAACTGAGCCAAGAATTGGAATCCATCTACACCAAACTTGGAAGGGAAGAAACTATATCCATATTGAACAATACTCTTCTCATCTGTAACTGAGATAATGATTACAAAGATGAAAGGCAAGATACAAGAGAAGGCCAGCAAACCAGATATGATACTAAAGAAGATATCTGCTTTTTTGCTGAAGGAGTGTATGCCAACATTATCAATTTTTTCTTTTTGAATTTTTTTTGCCATATGCTCCTCCTTTCTAGAATAGTGCTGAGTTAGGATCAACACGTCTTGCAAGTAAGTTTGATAGGATAACGAGAATCAAACCGACGACTGACTGGTAGAGACCGGCTGCTGAAGCCATACCGATATCTGCTGTCTGAGTCAATCCGTTAAAGACATAGACGTCCAATACGTTTGTTACACTATAGAGCTGACCAGCGTTGTGAGGGATTTGGTAGAAGAGACCGAAGTCTGCACGGAAGATGTTTCCGACTGCAAGGATGGTCAATACTGTCACAAGCGGTGTCAACTGAGGGATGGTTACGTTACGGATACGTTGCCATTTGCTAGCACCGTCCACTGTCGCTGCTTCGTAGTAAGTTGGGTCAATACCCATGATAGTTGCGTAGTACATCACACTACTATATCCAAAGCCTTTCCAGATACCCAGGAAGAGGAGGAGGTAAGGCCAGATGCTTACATCAGCGTAGAAGTTAATACCCTTCATTCCAAGAGCTTCTAAGGTGTGGTTGATAAGCCCTTTATCGATGTTTAGGAAAGCATCTGTAAAGAAACTGATGATAACCCAAGATAGGAAGTAAGGGAACAACATAGATGTTTGGTAGATTTTAACCATTTGCTTAGAGCGAAGTTCACTAAGGATAATGGCAATACCAACTGATACAATTAAACCGATAAAGATAAATCCAAGGTTGTAAAGGACAGTGTTTCGAGTGATGACAAAGGCATCCTTGGAACTAAACAAGAATTTAAAGTTATCTAGTCCGACCCATTTACTATTTATAATACTGTGGACGAATCCTTCACCAGTCATATGGTAGTCTTTGAAGGCAACCACATTCCCAAAAACTGGAATGTAGAAGAATAAAATCAACCAAATTGTTCCTGGTAAAACCATTAAGAGAAAAATCCAATTATCTCTTAAAGTTTTTGAAAACTTATTCATAATTTCCTCCCTTTTTATTTTTCTAAAGCTTCATAATCTCACATTTTTAGATTTGATAACGTTTACAAAAATAGTATACTCTTATTTTTAGGACAGTTTAAACTACAAATTATAGAAAAAACTCCACAAATTATTTTATGTGGAGAACTTTTTTATATAAGAAGTGTGTTTCACGAGAAACATCTTGCTTCATGCAGGGTGTTCTAATCTTTATGTCGTATAAATGGTTGAAGCTGTTGCAATGGTATGCCACTGGTTAGCTGTTGTGGCTGCGAAATCCTTATCTGCGTAGAAGTCAGTAAATGGAAGAATTTCGACTTCTAATTCTTCGATGCGGTCAATTTGACCAGCCAAATAAGCCTCGATACGGCTTTCTGCTCGCTTGATACGTTGCAAGAGCCCACCCATGCGGATATCGACTGTGTCCAAACCAAAGACCTTGTTTTCTTTCAACCATTGGTGGCTAAAGAACTTGTGGAAGGTTTCAATCTGGCTTCTTAATTTTGGTAATTCTTCCCTAGCAATTTGTTGCAAGCTCTCTTTATCACCTGCTTGATAGGCTTGACGAATGCGTCGGCCTACATCAACCTTGCCACTTAAAATAGCATTCAACTGGTCTTGAGTTTCGAAAAGATAAGCGTAGACTCCAGCTTTTTCTTTAATAGCAGCAAGAGTCTCAGCTGCCTGGGCAAAGTGAGGCTTGTCCTGTTCAGGTGTCATGTGTCGATCAAGAATCGGGCAGAGAACATCCTGATAAAAGGTATAGCGGTTAGGGTTGATACCATGTATATTACCTGGTAGGTCTGGCAAGAGGTTGGCCAAATCAAGCTGCATAAAGTCCTCAACGGATAGGCCTGTATTGGTC
>CAJPKC010000108.1 GCA_905370255.1 Streptococcus oralis | reverse complement strand
AAGAGTTTACCAAAGTGAACGATTGGTCCAAGACCCATGTCTGTTCAACCCTGCATATGTGTTGGGGAGCACAAGCAGGTCTATACTATCGCTATGGTGTAGAGAAATACCAAATGGATCAGAAGCTTTCTGGGATTTATCCTCAAGATGTTTTGAAAGAAGGTCATCTCCTATTGAGAGGATTTGATGATTTATATGTATCCCCTCATTCTCGCCATACAGAAGTCCACAAAGAAGATATTCTGAATAAAACAAATCTAGAGATTTTAGCATCAGGAAAAGAGGTAGGAATCTCTATCCTTGCGAGTCGAGATTTGAGAGAAGTCTATAGCTTTGGGCATTTAGAGTATGATCGCGATACGCTTGCAAAGGAATATTTTAGAGATCTAGATGCTGGTTTAGATCCACATATACCAGAAAATTATTTCAAAAATGATGACATTCACGAACTTCCATGCATGCGCTGGAGTTCATCTGCAGCCCTCTTTTTCAGTAACTGGGTAAATTATGCAGTTTACCAAGAAACGCCTTTTGAGTGGAAAAGTGCGGAAGAAGATGTGTCTCATTTTGGATATTTATAAGAGGAATTATGACATATTTAGATGCTTTTAAATCAGGGAACTTAGTGTTACCAAGTGAACTGCTCTTAAACTACAATCGACTGTTCTCGTCAAGCGATGATTTCTTGGTTTGGCAATTCTTTTACTTACAGAATACAACCGCTTTGGGTGAGCTGTCTCCAAGTCAGATTGCTGAAAAAATTGGCAAGCAAGTTACTGAAGTCAACCAAGCAATTTCCCGCTTGACTGATAAGGGGTTGCTTCAATACCGAACCATTGAACTTAATGGCGAAATAGAAGTAATCTTCGATGCAACTCTTGCCTTGGAGCGCCTAGACCAACTTTTTGAAAAACAAGCTCCAAACCAGGTGCAATCTGCTCCAAATGATTTAAAGAGCTTGGTAGATACTTTCCAACAGGAGCTAGGCCGTCTATTGAGCCCATTTGAAATCGAAGATTTGGAAAAGAGTTTGAAAGAAGATGGGACGAGTGCGGATTTGATAAAAGAAGCTCTACGTGAAGCTGTTTTGAATGGAAAACCAAACTGGAAATATATCCAAGCAATCCTACGAAACTGGCGACATGAGGGTATTAAGAGTGTAGCCCAGGTAGAAGCGAAACGTCAGGAGAGAGAGGCAACAAACCCTCAAAATGTTCAAGTTTCATCTGATTTTAAAAATGCCATGGATCTTTGGAAAGACTAATATTTAGCAATAAAAAAACTTGCCTATGGCAAGTTTTTTTGTGTTCTTAATAAGTAAGTCCCCAAACACTTACAGAACGTTCAGCAACTGGGAAATCACCATATCCTTCAGCATTAATAGTTACTTGGTCTGAATGGTTGCCAAGTAAATCAACAAAAGTATGATCAGCCCATTCTGGACCTACAAACATGGTTTTATAATTCTCTTGAGCGTTTGAGATAAGAATGGCAAGAGGCGATTGGTTGTCAGCTCCAGAACGAACCCAACCGATACAATTAGGGTCATCAAAGTAGTCTGTCTGCTCTCCATAAGCCAAATCTTTTCGGATAGCTAGCAGATGGTCAAGAACTTCTTTAAAATCTTGCTGAGCATATTGACCAGAGATACCGTAGTAGTCTCCGTAAAAGACACATGGAAGCCCTTCTTGACGTAGGAGAATAAGAGCATAGGCTGCTGGCTTAAACCATTCTTCTACAGTAGATTCTAAAGCTTGTCCTCGTTGAGTATCATGGTTGTCGACAAAGGTTACAGCCTTATCTGGTTTGATTTGAACTAGACTATCATTAAAGATGGTACGCAAATCGTAGTCTGCACCAGCTTGGCTTGCTTCAAAGAGATTCATATGGAGGCGAACATCGACAAGGTCAAAGCGCTCTTCAATCTTTTCGAGATAGTCAAGGTTGGCGTCCTTGTCTGGATTCCAGAATTCTCCAAAGACATAGAAGTCTTGTCCATATTTCTCTTTGATGTCACGAATGAAATTACGCATAAAGAAGGAGTCGATATGCTTGACTGCATCTAAGCGGAAGCCTGTTACACCAGTCGTTTCCATGAACCAATCAGCCCAATCGTAGATATTTTGTATGACTTCTGGATGCTTGAAATCTAGGTCCGCATACATGAGATAGTCATAGTTACCATTTTCGTTATCGACTAATTCCTCGTGGGCCCACCCCTTATTATCTCCCTGGATAAGGTAAATACCAGACTTCCGTCTTTTGGCATCATAGTCAGTTCCAGTGAAATGGTACCAGTGCCAGTGGAAATCATTGTAGGTGTTTTGTCTTCCATCAAAAGTAAAGTTTGTCCAACCATTGATGGTAAAAGGTTCTCCAAGTTCAATTGTGCGATCTTCTGGGTCGACTTCAATAACCTGGAAAGATTCCAAACGGTCTGCAGCTGCCTTGTGGTTTAAGACGACGTCAGCCATAGGTTGAATCCCATGTGATTTAAGTGTTTGAATGGCTTGAAGATAGTCTTCTTTAAAACCGTACTTGGTACGCACAGTTCCTTTTTGGTCAAATTCACCGAGGTCAAAAAGGTCATAGACACCATAACCGACATCTTTTTCGTTGGTAGCTTTAAAGGCAGGTGGCATCCAGACGTGGCTAATTCCTAGATTTGCAAGGTGCTCAGCATCATCGGTAAGTCGCGTCCAGTGTTGTCCATCGTGGGGAAGGTACCACTCAAAATATTGCATTAGGGTTTGATTTTTCATAGATAGTCCTCATACTTAACAATTTGAGAATCATTTTACCACAAAGCCAAGGAATACGCAAACGTTTGCGCTAGAAAATATACTCTAGCTCTTTTATGTCCATTTTTTACAAAAGCTTTTATAGAAAAAAGATGCTATCTGATGGAAAAGAGTGATAAATAGCTTCAATCCCTATGGAATCAATGGAGAAATCACTTTCTATTTTGTGAATTTTCAACAAATTTGATATAATTGTATCTATGAATAAAGTATTCGTCAGTCGGCGTGTCGAAAAAAAGCTCCATAAAGGTCAGGTTCTTTTGGAAGAAGTTGATTTTCCAGACTTATCTGAAACTGATCAGGAAGTTGAACTTTTCAGCCAAAGCAAAGAATTTTTAGGGAAGGCTTATTTATCTCGTCAAAATAAGGGAATTGGTTGGTTTGTAACCAACCAGAACATTTCTTTTAAACAAACCTTCTTTGAAAGCTTGTTTGAAAAAGCAAAACAAAAACGTTCTTCCTACTATCAAGATGAGTTGACAACTGCCTTTCGTTTGTTTAATCAAGAAGGCGATGGATTTGGTGGAATGACGCTGGATCTCTATGGGGATTATGTTGTTTTCTCTTGGTATAACTCCTATATCTATGGTCTTCGCCAAGAGATTATGGCAGCCTTTGCTCAGGTATTTCCAGAAGTCTTGGGTGCCTATGAAAAGATTCGCTTTAAAGGTCTAGATTATGAGTCTGCCCATATCTATGGTCAAGAAGCAGCTGAATATTTCACTGTTCTTGAGAATGGAGTCTTGTACCAAGTCTTTATGAATGACGGCCTAATGACAGGGATCTTCTTGGATCAGCATGAAGTTCGTGGGAGCTTAGTTGATGGTTTAGCATGGGGAAATCCTTGCTCAATATGTTTTCCTATACAGCAGCCTTCTCAGTCGCTGCAGCTATGGGAGGAGCTAGTGAAACAACCTCTGTAGACCTAGCCAAACGTTCAAGAGAACTATCAGAAGCTCATTTTCATGCCAACGGTTTGAGTCTAGACAATCATCGACTGCTTGTCATGGATGTCTTTGAATATTTTAAATATGCTAAGAGAAAAGGTTTAAGCTATGACGTGATTGTTCTGGATCCGCCTAGCTTTGCCCGAAATAAAAAACAAACATTCTCTGTAGCTAAGGATTATCATAAGTTGATTTCCCAAAGTCTAGAGATTTTAAACCCAGGTGGAATCATTATTGCTAGTACCAATGCGGCTAATGTTTCCCGTCAAAAATTCACAGAACAAATCGACAAAGGATTTGCAGGTAGAAAGTATCAGGTCCTTCATAAATATGGACTTCCAGCAGACTTTGTCTACAATGAAAAAGATGAAAGTAGTAATTACCTCAAAGTGATTACCATGAAGGTTAGTAAATGAAATTAATTGTTTCTGTCATGCCAAGAAGTATAGAAGAGGCTCAGGCTATTGATGTTATGCGGTATCATGATGCAGATATCATTGAGTGGAGAGCAGACTTCTTACCCAAGGAAGCTATCTTGCAGGTAGCACCCGCTATTTTTGAAAAATTCGCGGGTCGTGAACTTGTTTTTACCTTGCGTACTCGTGCTGAGGGTGGTCAAATTGAACTCTCTTCAGAAGAATATGTTCAAATTATCAAGGAAGTAGCCCAGCTTTATCAACCAGATTATATTGATTTTGAGTATTTTAGCTATAGGGATGTTTTTGAGGAAATGTTGGAATTTCCAAACCTTGTCTTGAGCTACCATAATTTCCAAGAGACACCTGAAAATCTAATGGAAATCTTGTCTGAGTTGACAAGTTTAAATCCTAAAGTTGTGAAAATTGCGGTTATGGCTCATACAGAACAAGATGTATTGGATTTGATGAACTTTACACGTGGCTTTAAAACATTGAACCCTGAACAAGAATATGTAACCATTTCTATGGGTAAAGTTGGTAAGGTCTCACGTATTACTTCGGATGTAACGGGCTCTAGCTGGTCTTTTGCAAGTCTGGATGAAGCTAGTGCTCCAGGACAGATTTCTCTATCTAGCATGAAAAAAATTCGGGAGATTCTAAATGAAGATTGATGGCTACACACGTTTAGCAGCTGTAGTCGCAAATCCCATTAAACACTCCATTTCTCCCTTCATTCACAATACAGCTTTTGAGGCAACCAATACTAATGGTGTTTACCTTGCTTGGGAAGTAAAAGGAACTGACTTGGCAGAAACAGTTGCCAATATTCGTCGCTATCAGATGTATGGAATTAATCTTTCTATGCCCTACAAGGAGCAGGTCATTCCTTATCTAGATCAGTTGAGTGAAGAAGCTCGTTTAATTGGTGCTGTTAATACAGTCGTGAACCGTGATGGAACTTTAATTGGATATAACACAGATGGCAAGGGATTCTTTAAGAGCTTGCCTTCTTTTAAAATATCTGGAAAAAGAATGGTTCTGTTAGGGGCAGGTGGTGCAGCTAAAGCAATTTTGGCGCAGGCAATCTTAGATGGGGTCAGTCAGGTTTCTGTCTTTGTACGTTCAGGTTCAATAGGAAAAACAAGGCCTTACTTAGAGA
>CAJPKC010000107.1 GCA_905370255.1 Streptococcus oralis | reverse complement strand
ATTGGTCCCAATTGTGCTGGGAAGACCACACTCTTGGACTGTTTGCTTGGAGATAAACTGGTCACAAGCGGTCAAGTATCCATCCAAGGCTTGCCAGTGACGAGTTCTCAGTTAGACTATATTAGAGGCTACCTCCCTCAAGAAAATGTCATTGTTCAGAAATTAAAAGTTAAAGAGTTGATTGCTTTCTTTCAAAGCATTTATCCAAATCCCTTGAGCAACCAGGAAATCGATCAACTATTGCAGTTTGACAAGCAGCAAAAAGAACAATTGGCAGAAAAATTGTCAGGTGGGCAAAAGCGTCTCTTTTCATTTGTCTTGACCTTGATTGGCCGACCAAAGCTTGTCTTTTTAGATGAGCCAACTGCGGCCATGGATACTTCAACCCGTCAACGTTTTTGGGAAATTGTCCAAGACTTAAAAGCGCAGGGGGTAACCATTCTCTATTCGTCTCATTATATTGAGGAAGTAGAGCATACAGCGGACCGGATTTTGGTTTTAAATAAGGGAGAGTTGATCCGTGATACGACCCCTCTAGCTATGCGTAGCGAGGAAAGTGAAAAGCACTTCATCCTACCTATGGCTTACAAGAAAGTCGTTGAGCGGTCTAACTTGGTTGAAAACTGGTCACAAAAACAAGATGCCCTGCAAGTAGTCACACGCGAAGCAGATGCTTTCTGGGAACTGTTAGTCCAGGCAGGCTGTAGGATACAAGAAATTGAAGTCAATAACCGTAGTTTGCTAGATACAATCTTTGAAGAAACACAAAAGGGAGATGACTAAGATGAAACGATGGATCGCACTAAACAAGATAGAATTTCTATTGACCAAACGACAATTAGTCTATTATCTATTATCCGTAGGGATGCCGACGGCCTTCTATTTATTCTTTTCAGGCATGTACCAGGATACACCAGGTGGGCCGGCTAATTTTATGCGCGACTACCTCATCTCCATGACGGCTTTTTCCATGATGTCGACAGCTATGTTTTCATTCCCAGCTGTCTTACATACCGATAAAATCAACAACTGGCAGAAAACATTACGCCATACTCCAGTAAATATGGTAGAATATTATCTATCAAAGATAACAAGTATGATGGTTGATTATTTGGTTTCAATCCTGGTTGTTTTCTCAGTTGGGCACTTGGTCAGAGGTGTGGATATGCCTCTAGGAAGCTGGATTGGGGCTGCGCTCTTGCTGATAGTAGGAAGTGTAGCTTTTGTAGCGCTTGGCTTGACCTTGACACTCTTGCCTTCTAGTCAGCTGATGTCTGTCGTGGGCAATCTTCTCTATCTAGGCTTGGCTGTTTTAGGCGGACTCTGGATGCCCATCTCTTTATTTCCAGACTGGATGCAAGCAATCGGGAAGTGCCTACCAACTTATCAGTTGATGGAGTTGCTCAAGACCTTCTTAAACGAGGGTGGCATCAATTTATCAGCCACAGTTTATCTACTTGTTTTTTCAGCAGTTTTGTTTGGTTTGACCATTTACCTTCAAGGTCATAAGGAGAATGCTTAATGCTTGAAAGACTGAAAAGCATAGACTATATGTATTGGGCCAGTTTGATTTTTATGGTTTTTCCCATCGTTCCTGTAGTGACTGGGGAGCTTCCTAGCTGGCATTTATTGATTGATATTCTATTTGTGGTGGCTTACTTAGGCGTTTTAACCACCAAGAGCCAGCGCTTATCCTGGCTCTGTTGGATTATCATGCTAGCCTATGTAGCTGGGTATACCGCCTTTGTTGGTGTAAATTATATCTGGTTCTTCTTTTTCCTTGCCAATCTCTTAATTTATCATTTTGGCGTACGTAGTTTTAATTCTTTACATGTCCGGACTTTTCTCCTTGCTCAATTCCTTGTTGTAGGGCAACTTTTGATTTTTCAGGAAGTTGAAGTTGAGTTTCTAGTTTATCTGCTTGGAATTCTTACTTTTGTCGATCTTATGACATTTGGATTGGTTCGGATTCGCATTGTCGAGGATTTGAAAAAAGCACAGGCCAAGCAAAATGCCCAGATAAATCTATTGCTTGCTGAAAATGAACGCAGTCGTATCGGTCAGGATTTGCATGATAGTCTGGGACATACCTTTGCTATGCTGAGTGTCAAGACAGATTTAGCCTTGCAGTTGTTTCAGATGGAGGCTTATCCACAGGTGGAAAAGGAATTAAAAGAAATTCACCAGATCAGCAAGGATTCCATGAATGAAGTGCGAACCATTGTGGAAAATCTGAAATCACGGACCCTAGCTTCAGAGCTTGAGACTGTCAAAAAGATGCTGGAGATTGCTGGGATTGAGGTTGAGGTTGACAATCAATTGGACAAGGCTAGCCTGACCCAGGATGTGGAGTCGACGGCTGCTATGATTTTGTTAGAACTGGCGACCAATATCATCAAACATGCCAGTGCTGAAAAAGCCTATCTAAAACTGGAACGTACAGATCAGGAATTGGTCCTGACAGTTAGAGATGACGGGAAAGGTTTTGCAACTGTAAAAGGAAATGAACTCCATACAGTCCGTGACCGTGCAGCAGCCTTCTCAGGTCAAGTAGAGCTGGTCAGTTTGAAAGATCCCACAGAGGTGCGCGTGCATCTGCCTTATAAGGAGAGAAAGTAGATGAAAGTATTAGTCGCAGAAGATCAAAGTATGCTTAGAGATGCCATGTGCCAGCTCTTAAGCTTTCAACCAGATGTAGAGACTGTTCTGCCGGCGAAAAATGGAGCCGAGGCTATCGAGGTTTTGGAGAAAGAAGCAGTCGATATTGCCATCCTTGATGTCGAAATGCCAGTCAAGACTGGACTCGAAGCACTCGAGTGGATCAAAGAAGAAGTGCCTGAAACCAAGGTAGTTATCGTTACGACCTTTAAACGCCCAGGTTATTTTGAACGAGCGGTCAAAGCAGGAGTCGACGCCTATGTCTTGAAAGAGCGAAGCATCGCCGAACTCATGCAAACCCTGCATACGGTGTTAGAGGGACGCAAGGAATATTCTCCAGAGCTGATGGAAGTCATGATGACTCATCCCAATCCCTTGACCGAGCAAGAAGTCGCTGTTCTACATGGAGTGGCTCAAGGGCTCTCCAACCAAGAAATTGCGGACAAGCTCTACCTCTCAAACGGTACCGTCCGTAATTACATGACCAATATCCTCTCCAAACTAGGCGCCAGCAACCGAACCGAAGCAGCCAAAACTGCCGAAGAAGAAGGTTGGTTGTGAGGGGGAGAGAAGTAAGTAAAAATCTCTTAGAAATGAATCTAAGAGATTTTTTATTTATTTCACCAACTTCTTCATCTCATCAATACGTGCTACGGTCGCGTCGTATTTAGCTTGGTAGTCGGCTTGTTTGTCGCGTTCTTTTTGGACGACTTCTGGTTTGGCATTGGCTACGAAGCGTTCGTTAGAGAGCTTCTTACCGACCATATCCAGTTCTTTTTGCCATTTAGCCAGTTCCTTGTCGAGACGAGCGAGTTCTTCTTCGACATTGAGGAGGTCTGCCAGTGGCAAGTAGATTTCTGCTCCTGTGATGACGCTTGACATAGCGAGTTCAGGTGCAGGGATGGTTGATGCGATTTCCAAGTGTTCTGGATTTGTGAAGCGTTTGATGTAGTTGACATTGCTGTTAAAGAAGGCTTCCAAGTCGCTATCGCTTGTCTTAACAAGGATGGTGATTGGCTTGCTTGGTGCTACGTTTACTTCCGCACGCGCATTCCGAACGGCACGGATCAAGTCTTTGAGGCTTTCGACACCCGTGTGAGCTGCAAGGTCTTCAAAGGCTGGGTTAACAGTTGGGTATTCCGCTGTGACGATAGAGCCTTCTGAGATTTGTCCAAAGATTTCCTCTGTCACGAATGGCATGATTGGGTGAAGGAGACGAAGGATCTTGTCCAAAGTATAAAGGAGAACAGAACGTGTGATGACTTTCTCTTCTTCATTATCGCTATAAAGGACTTCCTTGGTCAACTCAACGTACCAGTCCGCAAATTCATCCCAAATGAAGTTGTAGAGGATGTGGCCAGCGACACCAAACTCAAACTTGTCAAAGTTTTCAGTGACTTTTCCGATCGTTTCATTGAGGTTGTGGAGAATCCAGCGGTCAGTAACGTTTCCAGCTTCCTTGTTAATAACTTTTTCCACATTGGCAGTTGCTTGCTCAAGGGTCAAGCCTTCATTGTTCATGAGGATGTAGCGAGAGATGTTCCAAATCTTGTTAATGAAGTTCCAAGAAGCATCCATTTTCTCATAAGAGAAGCGCACGTCTTGCCCTGGTGCAGAACCATTTGAAAGGAACCAACGGAGGGCATCGGCACCATATTTCTCGATAACATCCATTGGGTCAATCCCGTTACCGAGTGACTTAGACATCTTGCGTCCTTGCTCGTCGCGAATCAAACCGTGAATCAGGACGTTTTGGAATGGCTGACGACCAGTGAATTCCAAGGATTGGAAGATCATACGAGACACCCAGAAGAAGATGATATCGTAACCTGTTACCAAGGTTGACGTTGGGAAGTAACGTTTGAAGTCTTCCGAGTCAACATCCGGCCAGCCCATGGTTGAGAATGGCCAAAGGGCAGAACTGAACCATGTATCCAAGACGTCTTCGTCTTGAGTCCATCCGTCACCTTCTGGAGCTTCTTCGCCGACATACATTTCACCCTCAGCATTGTACCAAGCAGGGATTTGGTGACCCCACCAGAGCTGACGAGAGATTACCCAGTCGTGGACATTTTCCATCCATTGAAGGAAGGTATCGTTGAAACGAGGTGGGTAGAATTCTACCTTGTCTTCTGTATCTTGGTTGGCAATGGCATTTTTAGCCAATTGGTCCATCTTGACGAACCACTGAGTAGACAAGCGTGGTTCAACCACGACACCTGTACGTTCTGAGTGACCAACGCTGTGAACACGTTTTTCGATTTTAACGAGGGCACCGATTTCTTCCAACTTAGCAACGACTGCCTTACGAGCTTCAAAACGGTCCATGCCTGCAAATTCGAAGGCCAAGTCATTCATAGTTCCGTCGTCGTTCATGACGTTGACTTGTGGCAAGTTATGGCGTTGACCAACCAAGAAGTCGTTTGGATCGTGGGCAGGTGTGATTTTCACGACACCAGTACCAAATTCAGGATCTGCATGTTCGTCCCCTACGATTGGGATGAGTTTATTAGCGATTGGAAGGATGACGTTTTTACCAATCAGGTCCTTGTAGCGTGAGTCTTCGGGATTGACCGCAACGGCAACGTCCCCAAACATAGTCTCAGGACGAGTGGTCGCCACTTCAAGGGCGCGTGAGCCATCTTCTAGCATGTAGTTCATGTGGTAGAAGTCACCT
>CAJPKC010000106.1 GCA_905370255.1 Streptococcus oralis | reverse complement strand
CCGGTGTACTCTGGAGCGACAGGTTGAACAGCTGCTTCGCCTTCGTGACCAACTTCTTGAGTACCATTGGCACTGATTGGACCGGTATATTCAGGGGCAACAGGTTGAACCAAAGCTTCACCCTCATGACCTACTTCTTGTGTTCCATTGGCACTAATCGGTCCAGTGTACTCTGGATTTGCAGGTTGAACCAACGCTTCGCCTTCATGACCGACCTCTTGGGTACCATTGGCACTAATCGGTCCAGTGTACTCTGGATTTGCAGGTTGAACCAACGCTTCGCCTTCGTGACCTGTTTCTTGCGTACCCTTAGCGCTAATTGGTCCAGTGTACTCTGGATTTGCGGGTTGAACAGCTGCCTCGCCTTCATGACCTGATTCTTGCGTACCTTTAGCGCTAATTGGTCCAGTGTACTCTGGGTTAGCAGGTTGAACAGCTGCCTCGCCTTCATGACCTGGCTCCTGTGTTCCTTTTTTCCAACTGATTCCCTTACTATCCCTATCAGCTATCCCCTGACTAACTGTATTATCTTCTTTTATTGAAGACTCAAGCCCTTGCAAAGTATTCTCCAAAGGTTGTTCAAGCTCCGGCTTAGCAGAGTAACGCAGATAACCAACATACTCATAACCATCAATGGCAATAACACCCTTAGCCAAATCTTCTTTATTTGAAACCGCAAGAGTTTGATTATAGGCCTGCAACTCCTTATTTTGCAAAGCAAGAACCTCAAGAGGGACAAGTAAGCTTTGCCCTGCTGCTCCAATCAAGACCAATCCAATAATCTTTTTGCGGTGTTTTTTTGAAAATAGGAGCACAGCCAAAGTTGCTGTTGTCAGCCCTAAACCTGTTGTGGCCCAGTCAGAACTACCTGTTTGAGGAAGAGTAGCTTGACTGTCTCCCTTACGTTTATAGACCAGATAAAAAGTATCATCATTTTGATATTCCTTTGGAATAGCATGAATCACTTGCTTCTGCTCTTCAGCTGTCAATTCATTTTCAGTAACATAGGCCATATGTACCGAAGCATCCGTAGTAACCTGATCCGCCGAAACTGGCTTAGACACGAAAAGACCACCTGCTAACAAGAATGTTCCGATAGCAACTGGCCCGACACCAACTGACAATTTACGAATGGCGTATTTTGTCACTTTTTCAAAAACATGATTTGCTTGTTTCATTCATAATCTTCCTATATGTTAATCGTTGTACCCCAAAGGCACTTTAAAAACGAAGACGTTACTGAAAAACACGCACTCTATACATTTATTATCCTTCTTCCGAAATCTATCATATCCTTTTTTTAATCTTTAGGCAAGTATTTTCTCTAATTTTTAATCAATATAAATAATTGTTTAGCAACCATACTTTTCTTTCATGAAAACCTCTAAAACCTTTTCATATAACTAATTATAAAGACTCTAACATTTGTAAAAATATTCTCTTGAAATTCAAAATAGTGATATATTTTGAGTTAAATAATTTTATAAATTATACTGATATCCCCATATATCTAACATTTTAATTAAAAAGATAAATAAAGACTACTAATTTTGACAAGAAAAAAACGCAAGAACTTCTCTCGCGTTTTTTTTCGCATTAATATTCCAGAGTTTACCCATTGGCTTGAGACATACTATATGGATAAACTAGCTAATAAATAGTTTACCAGAATATAATCTAAATAACAATCATCACATAATCTCATTATATAAATTCTTTCGTGTATGAAAGAATATAATTAGTCTCTTAAATTAAACATCCATTTATTATCAAAATATAAAATATTAAATTGTAACCATGCGTTGACGCCCCCTGAGATCACCTCAATAATAAATTAATAAATCTTAAACTAGATTCTATTTTCTTATATAATTATAACTTAGTCTGAAAATTCACTTCACTATATCAGAAAATATTATTTTTATAAAAGTTGTTGCAAATTTCTCATTTCACTGCTATAATCACGTTAGTAGACTCATATTTAAATGAATTTATCCTTCCCCTCGTCTCTAATTAACTTCTATCTTAGAGACTTCACATTTAGCTTCTAACTAACATATTACTCATGTATGAGCTACTATTTAAAAAGGTTCTTTGTCAACTGTAGTGGGTGACGAAAAGCTAACATCTAGAGAGGACTAGATAGGTCTTCTCTTTTTCTATCATTTGTCAAGTATAATACGGTTTCTGACTCAACATTATTTCTGAAAGTGTATGAAGAGAATTTTTTGAGGGATAGTTCAAGCCGTTTTTTCTGACATTTGAGCATATAAAAACGACACCTTATCTGGTATTTTTTGAAACAAGGTGTTAGAATTATAGGGCATGGACGACTTTAATGACTTTGGGCTAAAGTATAGTCTTAAAGTTCATTATGCATTATAAGATAATACATTGTCCTAATAAGGCGATGTATAGAGGCAATCGTATGAGGCTTAGTTGAAGTTGTCTGCGATTGTCTTTTTCGTTTCTCATAGAAATCTGAGATATGGAAAAGATTGGTATGGCTAGCGGAAGCGATATTGTGAATACATTTGTGCAGAATTTTTCTTGCATAAGGATTCCCACGCTTAGTAATATGCTCTTGACCTAGGAAATCTCCTGATTCATAGTGTTTGAGATCAATACCGATAAAAACGTTGATTTGATAAGCAGACTTAAAGCGACGAATGTCTCCTAATTCGCCAATAACACTTGTAGCCGTTGTCTCTGCGATACCAGGAATAGAGAGAAGAATCTCATATTCAGGTAGAGGTTTAGCTAACTCTATCAACTGTTCTAAAATTTGTTCCCGACGGTTTGTCAACCTTATAAGTTCCTGTGCATTATACTTAACCTCTTCTATTATAGGAGAGGTTTTTGAAATGGCAGAATAAGATTGCTTTGCCAGTCCAACTAACTTCTCAGCCAAGTTACCTACTCTGTTCTCTGAAATGTGTTTTGTATGTTCAGAGTGATGAAAACAAGCTTCCTAAAGTTGATAAAATTTCTAAAACCGAAGCCCAGACGTTTAATATCTTTGATAAGCTTATTGGTCCCCTCCAATTTTGCATTTGAGTACTGTGTTTCTAGCACATTCTTGATGTATTGCTTGTGTCTAAGAAAAGTCCTAAAGACCGTTTGAAAGTAGTGATTGACCTTGCTTATATTCTCCTCTATGAGTTCAAAAAACTCATCCACTCTTTTTTCCTGAAAGTGAAAAAGCAAAAGCTGATAGAGGTTATAATAATCGGCGAGTTCTTCTGAGAAATTCAGTGTCTTCTCAACGACTTCATGTGGACATAATGTTTGATGGAAGGTTTTCGAGTGAAATGATTTACAAGATAACTTACGGCTGTCCTTTTGGAAGAGTCTGCAGTGATTTTTTAAAGCTCGATAAGGTAGTGACTTCTTATCAAATTGGTTCATAATGGCAATTCTTGTCTTTAAAAAGGCTCGACCAAGGTGCTGGATAATGTGGAAACGATCAATAATGATTTTGGCATTTGGAAAAAGCCTTCGAGCTAGTGGCATATAGGCTCCTGACATGTCCATCGTGATAAACCGTACCTTTTGGCGTACTTTCAAACATCTGATGAAAAACCTTGGTTTAACTGCTCGAATTCGTCGCAAACGGTAGTATCCTTTCATGTTAGTATACGATAAACTATTATTATCCTTTCTCATCACTGTTCCTCCTTTTGTATATTAGTTAGTGGTCGGGAAACCCTATCTAATATTACACTTTAGGGGGCTTTTTTGACACATCGCTAAAAGCTTTTCGGAACCATTAGCATATCTAGTGGTTTTCGTGACACAAAAAGACTCACCCCTATCAGGGATGAGTCTTTAGGTTTGAAAACTTAGAAGACTATTTAAATCACTTCTATAAGAATATTTTATCTTAATCTTCTTTTCTACGTTTTCCTGCAATGGCGATTCCAGCTGCCGCTAGAATTCCACCAAGGACTACGCCACCGATAGATGCTTCGTCTCCTGTTTCTGGAAGTGTAGAAGCATCTTTTTCAGTTGCTGAAATATTTGCCCTAGTTTTAAGGTTCATGCGTTTCGCTGAAGTAGTTGATGACTCAACTTTGCCACTTAGTGTCGGTTTAACAACTGTTGGAGTATTCTCAGAACCCTTACCATTGTTAAAGGAATCTACTGTTCCACTTGTTGTGGCAAACATTGGAGCACTAGCTCCTGAAACATTACCTGCTAGGTCTGTCGCTTTCGCTGTCACAGTACCTTCTGGAATGTTAACTGTTGGAACTACTACGGCATGACCTGTTTCATCAGCTGTAGCTTCACCAATCTTGTTACCATCTTTATCGAACAATTCAACCTTAGTTCCTGGTTCTGCAATAACATCAATTGGAGTACGAGTGCCAGCCTTACCTGTAAGATCAGTAGTCACAACTGGTGCATCTGGAGCTGTCGTATCAGTTCCCTTACCTACAGTCACTGATGTTGGGTTAGAGGTGTTGCCTGCGTCATCTGTTGCAGTGACAGAAACTGTATCACCCTCTTTCAAACCGCTGACTGGTACACTGAAGTTTCCATCTTGGTCAGCTTTCGCCGATACTTTAGAGCCATCCGGAAGCGTTACTTCTACTGTTGAACCGGCTTCGGCTGTTCCTGTTACTGCTGTAGTACCTGCTTTAACTGGGTTTACAACTGGTGCTGATGGAGCTGTCGTATCAGCTGTTTTCGCTACGGTTACAGTTGTCGCATCTGATGTGTTACCTGCGTTATCTGTGGCTGTTACAGATACTGTCTTACCTTCTTCCAAACCGCTGACTGGAACGCTGAAGTTACCATCTTGGTCAGCTTTAGCCGATAATTTAGAGCCATCTGGAAGAGTGACTTCTACAGTTGAGCCTGCTTCGGCTGTACCTGTGATCGCTGTGCCACCTGCTTTAACCGGGTTCACAACTGGTTTAGCTGGAGCTGTTGTATCTGTCGCAACTTTTGGTGCGCTTGCATCTGATGTTTGACCATCTTTCGTAGCTTTAGCTGTTACATTACCTGCTGGAATATCAACGGTTGGCGTGATCGTAGCTTTACCATTTTCATCAGCTGTTGCTTCACCAATCTTGTTACCATCTTTGTCGAACAATTCTACCTTAGTGCCTGGTGCTGCAGTCACTTCAACTGGATCTTTAGTTCCTGCTTTACCTGTAAGGTCTGTATCGACTACTGGTTGGCTTGGTTTAGCTGGTGTTGCTGCTGTAGCTTCTTTTGGTGCGCTTGCATCTGATGTTTGACCATCTTTCGTAGCTTTAGCTGTTACATTACCTGCTGGAATATCAACGGTTGGCGTGATCGTAGCTTTACCATTTTCATCAGCTGTTGCTTCACCAAT
>CAJPKC010000105.1 GCA_905370255.1 Streptococcus oralis | reverse complement strand
GGGTAATTCATGACAGCATGGAACTCATCCCCTTGTAGCCAAGGTTGTGAGGTATGCCAGATTTCACCTAAGATATACAAATCAGGTTTTTTAGCGAGAACTGCCTTTCTGAAATCTCTCCAGAACTGATGGTCAATTTCATTGGCAACGTCCAAGCGCCAAGCATCGATATCAAAATTTTCAATCCAGTAGGTCGCAACACTTAAAAGATAGTCCCTAACCTCCGGATTAGCTGTATTCAACTTAGGCATATAGCTAGCAAAGGCAAAGGTATGATAAGGGAGTTGTCTTGGATTCTGAAGTTTATCCTCAGTAACTGGAAATTCTTGGATATGGAACCAATCTTTATAAGGGGAATTTTCTCCATTCTTTAGAACATCCTGCCATTGGGCAGACTGGTAGCCGATATGATTGAAAACAGCATCTAGCATAATCTTGATGCCCCGTTTATGGGCTTCCTCGACTAGATTAGCAAAAACTTCCTTATCCCCAAAGTGACGGTCAATTTCAAAATAATCCGTCGTGTCGTACTTATGATTGGTTGTAGCTTCAAAAATCGGACATAGGTAAAGTCCTGTGATTCCCAAATCTTTAAGATAGTCTAAGTGGTCAATAATCCCTTGTAAATCTCCACCAAAAAAATCATCAATATTAGGTGCAATGGCAGCATCCCACTCTCGAGCTCCATCTGGAGTCAAATTAGGATTTCCATTAGCAAATCGTTCTGGGAAAATCTGATACCAAACGGTATTTGAAACCCAGTCAGGAACCTGACATCCGTCTATTTCGTGAATATAAGGAAGCTTAAAGCCGTTTCCATCAGCATCCAAGTTTTCTTGAGTATGTTCTACGCAACCCTTATCACCGTAAAAAACACCCTGACCTTCCTCATCAAGGAGCTCAAAGAGATACTGAATCCGTGCAAAGTCAACCGATACCGTAACCTGCCAATAGTCAAATAGGGCATCTGAGGTTACTTTGGTCATTTCTTTCTTGGCTTCATACTTATCCTCAATGAAAATAAAGGGATCTCCATAGTGTAAGATAACCTTCTGGACATCATTTTTCTTTGTTCTAATTCGGATATGTAGCTGACCTTCTTTGTAAAGATAAGCATACTCTGATTCTGGTCTATGATAAATGGCTGTTAATTCCATGTCTTGTCTCCTAAATAATCATCATCAACAAAAACGCAAACGTTTTCACAACTAACAGAACTAGTATACTATTTTAAGATTCGATTTGCAATACTTGGTCAAATTTAACGAGAAAACAACTCAAAATAAATTCTGTAGACTAATCAAGAAATATCAGCACCTATCAATAAAAAGCTCCCAAATTCAGCCTCACAGCCTAGTCAATCTGACAAAGGGCAAGTTCTTTTAATCCTCTGTCGTACAGGAAGGTTAAACAAAAGTTGTCTGTCATATTTTGAACCTTATGTTTACTCATTCCTCTAGGCAAGGCTATATCGCACAATTCTCTTGTTGCCAGAGAAAATAGCTTTTGCTTGCCCTTCCAGTCATCATTCTTAAATAGGGGGCTCAAGATAAGATAAGGCGAAGCCGTAAAGAGTCCATTGACACCAGCTTTTTTACCTAAAGCCTTTAAATGTTCAGATTCTAATAACTTTTCGATAATACGACCATCACTAGAGATTTTAACAAGAGCATAATAGTCCATGCCCCATTTATTGACGGAGGTTTGACTTTCTCCAGAGCTAAAGGCATAGAGCTCTTGCTGCAAATATTTCATGCTATCGATTTTAGGACAAGCATCTGAGCTCCTGTCGTGGTGGTTTAAATCTTTTTTATCAATATGCGAATAAGTGGTCCACTTCGCCTGCTTTTTCTCTCTATCAAATTCTAAAAGGGCAAAGTTTCTTGCCTGATTTGTATAAACTTGATCTTCAAAACACACGGGTATCTGGTCGCTATCTGATACTATTTGAAAATATCTCTCTTGTGCCTTTTTAGGAAGTATACTCTGGGAATCCTTTATGGCAATGATTTCTGGATTAGAAAAATCACCAGTATAATAGACTATTTCCTTGCCAGCCTTGATGATGCCAATATTTTGTCCATCTGTAAATAGTAGAGGCTCTTCCTCCCAAACATGATCACAAGCCCAAGCATCTATCTCCTTCACACCCAAAGGTGATACTTCAAGCAGACAGTAGCGATTAAAAGCTTCCTTCTCACTGGTCAAGACAACGGCTCGACCATCATGTAGCATGGCTGAGCTTAGGACAATACTATAATTCTTGTCAAGTTCCCATTTGTTCAATAGGCTTAACTTTAGCTTCCTCATTTTCTTCCTCCTAATACTCAATGAAAATCAAAGAGCAAACTAGGAAGCTAGCCGCAGGTTGCTCAAAACACCGTTTTGAGGTTGTGGATAGAACTGACGAAGTCAGTAACACATATACGGCAAGGCGAAGCTGACGTGGTTTGAATTTGATTTTTGAAGAGTATAAACAATCACCATTCATTGATGGCAAATAGAATGGCTAATCTAATATTTCTTAGCAACTGATCCGAAAGTTCATCGTATACTTTACCCAGTCCCTTATCTTGTGCCAGCCATCCAGGTTCATCATTCCAGGAGCCCATTGCTCCAAAAACATCCGCTGCACTTGCAGCTCTAAATATGCTTAGATGTTGCGGTGGAATTTGAGGTTCTGCCAGTCCTTTACCAGATTCTGGGTCTAGCAAAAAGTTTCTAGCAGAGTGAAAGACTTTGGCAAAGTTCTCACATTCAATTTTAATTGCTAGACCTTCTATACGAGCCAAGACGTCCTTAAATTCCTCCATATTATTTTCATAGTGGGGAATGTCTTGAAAAGGCCTTTCCCATTCATACTCGGTGTAGGTAACATCCCAGCCCCTGCCTGGGGAAGCAGATTTCCAATTTGGTAGGAAATAACTTGCCTTCCCATCTTTATAAAAACAGAGAATTGCACTCTGTGTTGTATTAGAGAAGCCTAAAATACCTCTGTCTTCAACTGAAATAGGACAAAATAATTGTAAATCCTTCAAACCTTTTTCCTTAAGGTTTTCAAACCAATCAGATACAGAAAGTTCTGTAGCTTCCCCATTTTCTGACGGCAAAATTTGAAAGCTCAACTTATTTGTATATTTTTCAGGCTTATAGCATATTTCTTTACCACTTTTTAAAGCCTTCCTAGCGGCTGCCACGATACAGGCTATCTGATACATTTGTCCATTCATATGATCTCATCCATTATCTCTTCAATCAACTCCGTAAGACTTTCTGCTACATAGATAATTTCATCAGGGTCATGAATGTAGCATATAATCTGCCCTTCCTGACCCTCTCGGTCTGGATCAAAATCCAGCATAAGATAACAAGAGTCACAATACTGGGCAAAAGGAAGCCATTTTTTATTAAAAAGATAGGGCTTAATCCTGCTATCACGCATATTTTCCAGGTCTTGACTAGAAAAATAGTCGGGAAATTCGGTTAACAGAGCATCTCTATTTTGAAAGTACTTTTTACAAGTCTCAATTTCTTGCAGACTCATGAGAGAAAAAGGCAGCTCTCTCTGGTCAATCACACAAGGTAAAATAGAGAAGTATTTACTCCCATTTTTGTAGCTATAAAGCTCTTTGAAGTCACTAGGTAGACGAATACCAAGTCTTTCCTCAAAGGCTTGAAGCTCTTCCTCAGAAGCACCAGAAATGTCCTGATAATCTTCCAGATATCCTTCCTCTACAGGATCATCCAAATCCCAGTCTTCAAAATACTCACAAATATAAGTTTCTATTTTTTTAACTTGGTCAATTAGTTGCATCATTTCACCATGAGTTCTTTATTTTAACTATCTTAAAATTTCTTTCAACGATTATAACTTGGTTCTTTTAAGTCAATTGGTTTAGGATTTTGCTTTATCCAAGCAAGAGCCAATTGGCAGAGACGGTCTAGACAGGCTTCATCATCATTCTCTTTGCTATGGATTTGCGCAATGACTTGCTTGATTTCTTCCAATTCTTGATCTGAAAGAGAGCTTCCTAAAGACAGGTAGTGAGGCATAGCCTGTAGCATCTTGCGGTAATCCCTGTCCCAGTTTGCCCCACCATTGCGATCCAGTTCATCTCGAACTCTGCCTGGGATACGGATAACTTCTCCCTGAACAGTTTTTGCTGCTCCACTTGAAGGAATCAAGAAGGACCAAAGTTCCTCATATTGCTCCTCCCAGCTACCTTCTTTTACGAGAATCGGAGAAACTCCATCGTGGGTTATTCGTTTGGCTACAGGCTTGACATCAAAGAGCTCATATAGTTTTGTTAATCCTTTATCTGCAGCCTCTATGTAGTCAGGATGGATACTTTCTCGATGAAATTCAAAATCCTTGCCGATTTGCTCAACTCTTTCCTTCATTTTAGAGGTTTTCTTAGCACCTGCTTCTAGTAACATAGAGGCAATTTCAGCAGTTTGGGCAATATAGATCCCCCGACAAACCATCAAGACTGAAGCTAGTGGGGTTCTTCCCATATCATTTTTAGCATTGACATCTGCTCCCTTATCAATCAAAAGTTTGACAGTCTTAGGATGGAAAAACTCAGCTGCTACATGTAGGGGGGTCTCACCATAGGTATTAGGTTTTCCAATGTCTGCCCCCAATTCAAGCAAGAGTTTTACTGTATCTCTCCCCAAGATTGCTTGACGGTACAAAGGAGTCGCTCCATAATAATCAGGGATATTGATATCCAAGCCCTTTTCCACCAGCCAGATAACCAATTCATCCGGGACTCCTCCCATATGAAGTGGTGTACATAAGCTAAATCTTCCATCATGTGCGGTTAATTCACAACAATCATAGACTGCTTTAAGGGCTTCAATATTTCCTTCATCCATTAAATCCTTAAACTCTTTTGGTAATGTAACTCTTTTCTTTGCCATTTTTAGTTCCTTTCTTCTGATTCGGTATCTAGGACAAACCAATGAAGTTTGTCAACCGTTTTCAAAGTCATGACTTGTCCATCATAATCATTTTTCAACTCAAGACCGTCTTGCTCAATAGATATATTATTGTACCAGTGGTCTAGGCTGGCGTATTTCCCCATATGAATGTTGATAAGTATACTGGTTATGGGATTCCAAGTCCCTTTTTTAACAGTTTCAGCTAAAAGGTAGTAAGCGTCTAAAAATATGAGATTTCTCCCATAGATCCAAAAGGGCAGTTCAAGTTCTAACAAAGGCAACTTGGCAGAAAAAATCTCATCCCCGTGCGGTGGCACGGTTTCATAATGAAATTCTATCTCACTGCCATAATAGGCAATCAGTGCTCCCTGACATCCGATATTTTGAGGAATCCCTTCCTCAGCTACAATA
>CAJPKC010000104.1 GCA_905370255.1 Streptococcus oralis | reverse complement strand
AAATAGTTTCTGTTTCTCAACAGACCACCTCACTTTGTTCTATGTTATATCTTCTTACATCAAAATATAAAATGTTTGCCGTTCTTCAACTTTTTTGATATAATTTAAAAATATCTTGAAAGGAGACATCACATGAAGAAAAAAATTCTAGCTTGTTTGCTAATTTTATTTCCTATTCTTTCACTAGGAATAGCAAAAGCTGACACAGAAAAAACCAAGTATGTTATCGCCAGTGACTCATCTTTTGCGCCATTTGTTTTCCAAGACTCAAGCAATCAATACACTGGTATCGATATGGATCTAATCAAGGCTATCGCTGAAGACCAAGGCTTTGAGGTCGAGATTACCAATCCTGGTTTTGATGCTGCTATTAACGCAGTCCAATCTGGACAAGCAGACGGTATCATTGCAGGTATGTCAGTGACTGATGCTCGTAAAGAAACTTTTGATTTCTCTGATTCTTACTATACAGCAAATACTATTCTTGGTGTTAAAGAATCAAGTACCATTTCTTCTTATGAAGATTTGAACGGTAAGACTGTAGGTGTGAAAAACGGTACTGCTTCACAAACCTTCCTAACAGAGAATCAAAGCAAATATGGTTATAAGATCAAGACCTTTTCAGATGCTGCTTCTATGTATGATAGTTTAAATACCGGTTCAATAGATGCCGTTATGGATGACGAACCTGTTATTAAATACTCTATCAGTCAAGGACAAAAGTTAAAAACACCAATCGCAGGTACACCAATTGGTGAAACTGCTTTTGCAGTAAAAAAAGGAAGCAATCCAGAATTGCTAGAGAAGTTTAACAAGGGTCTTGCAAACCTTAAGGCAAATGGAGAATTCCAAAAGATTCTTGATAAGTATCTAGCTAGCGATTCTACTACTACAAGTTCAACCGCTGATGAAACAACTATCTGGGGCTTGTTGAAAAACAACTACAAACAACTTCTCAGCGGACTTGGAATTACCCTCTCATTAGCACTGATTTCATTTGTAATTGCGATTTTCATCGGAATTATCTTTGGTATTTTTAGTGTCAGCCCTTATAAATCACTCCGTTTGATTTCAGAGATTTTCGTTGACGTTATCCGTGGTATTCCACTCATGATTCTCGCAGCCTTCATTTTCTGGGGCATTCCTAACTTTATCGAATCTCTTACAGGTCAACAAAGTCCAATCAACGACTTTGTCGCTGGTACAATTGCCCTCTCCCTAAACTCAGCAGCTTACATCGCTGAAATTGTTCGTGGTGGTATTAAGGCCGTTCCTGTTGGACAAATGGAAGCTAGTCGAAGTCTTGGTATTTCATATGGAAAAACCATGCGTAAGATTGTCTTGCCACAAGCAACCAAGCTCATGCTTCCAAACTTCGTCAACCAATTTGTTATCGCTCTTAAAGATACAACAATCGTATCTGCAATCGGTCTGGTAGAACTCTTCCAAACTGGTAAGATTATCATTGCTCGTAACTACCAAAGTTTCAAAATGTATGCAATTCTCGCAGTCTTCTACCTTGTGATTATCACTCTTCTAACTAGATTAGCGAAACGCTTAGAAAAGAGGATTCAATAATGGCAAAATTAAAAATTGACGTTCATAACTTACATAAACAATATGGTAAAAACAAAGTCCTTAAAGGAATTTCAGCGAAATTCTATGAAGGAGATGTTGTTTGTATCATTGGACCTTCTGGTTCAGGTAAGTCAACTTTCTTGCGTAGCTTAAATCTCCTCGAAGAAGGAACAAAAGGAAGCATCACAGTTAATGGCTATGATTTGACGGATAAATCTACCAACGTAGACCATGTTCGTGAAAATATCGGGATGGTGTTCCAGCACTTCAATCTCTTTCCACATATGACCGTATTGGAAAATATCACTTTCGCTCCTGTAGAACATAAGTTAATGACTAAGGTTGAAGCTGAAAAATTGGGTATGGAACTCCTTGAAAAAGTTGGGCTTGCTGACAAGGCCAATGCCAATCCTGAAAGTCTATCCGGTGGTCAAAAACAACGTGTGGCTATCGCTCGCGGTTTGGCTATGAATCCAGATATCATGCTCTTTGACGAACAAACTTCTGCCCTTGACCCAGAGATGGTCGGCGACGTTCTTAACGTTATGAAAGAATTGGCTGAACAAGGTATGACCATGATCATCGTAACCCATGAAATGGGATTTGCTCGTAAGGTTGCCAATCGTGTTATCTTTACTGCAGACGGTGAATTTCTAGAAGATGGAACCCCTGACCAAATCTTTGATAACCCACAACACCCTCGTCTAAAAGAATTTTTGGACAAGGTTCTCAACGCTTAAAAAAACTGCAAGGTAAACCTTGCAGTTTTTTTCTTACTTGTATTGGAATTTTGGATTTTTTAGAAAATTATGATAAAATAAAGGGTATGAAAATGGGGATTCCTCATGCCTAGGATATCTAGGAAAGTAAATAGAAATTAGGTAGCTGGATGTCATCTAAAGTTATTGTTACAATTTTCGGTGCTAGTGGAGATTTGGCTAAACGCAAGCTCTACCCTTCACTCTTTAGACTTTATAAATCAGGTAATCTTTCTGATCATTTTGCTGTTATTGGAACTGCTCGTAGACCTTGGAGTAAAGAGTATTTCGAATCTGTTGTTGTCGAATCTATTTTAGACTTGGCAGATAGCGCAGAAGAGGCTCAAGCATTTGCTAGTCATTTTTACTATCAAAGTCACGATGTTAATGACACTGAGCACTACATCGAATTACGCAAGCTTCAGGCTGAGTTAAATGAAAAGTATCAAACTGAACACAACAAGCTCTTTTTCCTCTCTATGGCACCTCAATTCTTTGGTACCATTGCCAAACACCTCAAGTCAGAGCAAATCGTTGATGGTAAAGGCTTTGAACGTTTGATTGTTGAGAAACCTTTCGGTACAGACTATGAAACTGCAAGCAAACTAAACGAAGAACTTCTAGCTACTTTTAACGAAGAGCAAATCTATCGTATCGACCATTATCTTGGTAAGGAAATGATTCAGAGTATCTTTGCAGTTCGTTTTGCCAATATGATCTTTGAAAATGTTTGGAATCGTGAGCACATCGATAATGTTCAGATTACTTTTGCAGAGCGTCTAGGTGTTGAAGAGCGTGGTGGCTACTATGATGAGTCTGGCGCCCTTCGTGATATGGTACAAAACCACACACTTCAGCTTCTGTCACTCCTTGCTATGGACAAGCCTGCAAGTTTTACAAAGGATGACATTCGCGCAGAGAAAATCAAGGTCTTTAAAAACCTCTATCATCCAACAGATGAAGAACTCAAAGAACACTTCATTAGAGGCCAATATCGTTCAGGTAAAATTGATGGTATGAAGTATATTTCATACCGTAGCGAACCAAATGTTAACCCAGAATCAATGACAGAAACCTTTGCTTCAGGTGCCTTCTTTGTTGAAAGTGACCGTTTCCGTGGTGTTCCATTCTTCTTCCGTACAGGTAAACGAATGACTGAAAAGGGAACGCATGTCAATATTGTCTTTAAGCAGATGGATTCCATTTTTGGAGAGCCTCTAGCACCAAACATTTTGAGCATCTATATCCAACCAACAGAAGGTTTCTCTCTCAGCCTTAACGGTAAAGAAGTTGGAGAAGAGTTCAAACTTGCACATAATTCGCTTGACTACAGAACTGATGCTACAGCTACAGGTGCTTCACCAGATCCTTATGAAAAGCTAATCTACGATGTATTGAATAACGATTCAACTAACTTTAGCCACTGGGAAGAAGTTAGCGCTTCTTGGAAATTAATTGACCGTATCGAGAAGCTTTGGGCTGAAAATGGAGCTCCACTTCATGACTACAAGGCTGGTACAATGGGACCTCAAGCTAGCTTTGATTTACTTGAAAAATACGGTGCTAAATGGACATGGCAACCAGATCAAAATCTCTGACCAAGACAGCTACAAACCCTTGGCACAGGTACATAACCGGACCAACGAAGACGGCGAAAACCGCCAACAAACCCACTACTTCCACTGCGACCAAATCGGCATCCCGAGAGAGATGACCGATAAGGACGGCAATTTGCTGTGGTTCGGCAACTACACCGGCTGGGGTCGTCTGAAAGAGAAAACTAGAGTAACGGATAATGCTTACCAACCCTTCCGCCTGCAGAACCAGTATGCCGACCGTGAGACGGGGCTGCATTACAACTTCTTCAGGTACTACGGCAGTAGAATCGGACGGTTTAACAATCAAGATCCCATAGGATTAGTGGGCGGGGAGAATTTTTATGCTTTTGCGCCGAATGCGCAGGAGTGGGTTGATCCTCTAGGTTTGAATAAATGCTGTGAAAATAGCAAAGTTAAAACAGAACCAAACACAGCATTTTTTGGGTCAGGTAGAACAGATGGTATTGGTGGACAACATATTGCTGCCGATATTGCCAAATCTAATGGAGGGACAATATTAGAAATGTTAATTGAAGCTAGAAAAATTATCATGCCTACGTGGGATCAAAATAACCAAGCAAGCATTAAAGCATGGGAAGATATTTCATCAGAGTATGCAACATGCGCTTCTGGTACTCTAACAGGAGTTATTGGCAAAGATCTGCGACCAGGAAATATATGGGAAAATAGAGAATTACCCGCTTTGAAGAACAATCCTAATATAATAAAAATAGTAATAATAGATTCTAAAACAAAGATTTCAACTGTTATATTTCAAAGGTAATTACTATGGATGATTTCGTAATTGAAAAAATTTCAAGAGGTATGTTAATTGTTTCTTTAAATGGACATGAAATTTCATTTGAAGGAGAAATGTTCTTTCCAAATAATGAGTTTCACTTTTCCCTATATGCGAAAACAGCAAAATTTACTAAGACCAACCAAATTTTAAGCAAGGAAGAGTTAGATAATATTTTAGAACATTTAAAAAAAGAATTTATTTTAAAAAATAGAGTATTAGACATAATTTTCTAAATTTAATTATCAACTGTAAAGTAGCCCAAGCAAGTCGTAGACCACATGAAACTTCCAATCCCGACGTAGGGTGTATGCGGTACGCACACATGCGGTTTCTGTTTTTCAGACGACCTCACTATCTTCTTTGAGGCCGTCTGAATCATTTGTTCTTTAACAATCTCATTAGCAGTTGACATAGAGGTCGTCTGAAAACGAACTTTCAGGCGACTTTCATCTTATTTCGTCAAAAATATACGCACAAAAGGATTTTCATATCATACTGCTGCCTTTGAAATAGAATAAAAGGCGTATATAAAATCATGTAGGAAGGATGATTTCGGAAACCAAACGGCAGAAAGAATTTCTAGGAAACAGGCAACAAGATTTCGTAGAATTATTGGTAAATG
>CAJPKC010000103.1 GCA_905370255.1 Streptococcus oralis | reverse complement strand
ACTCTTCAATTTCTTCGTCAAGGTCGATAAAACCACCTGTTCGTGATTTATCGGCTGGAATGACTGCAGTCTTTTCCCACTCACCATTTATAGCATCATAAAAATCATCTTGATAACGTGTCATCTTGTTCTCGCTTTCCTAATTTCACTTATTCTTAGCTTAGCAAAAATCCCTGGGGAATGCAATTAAAAATGCCGTCTCTTACTGATCGATTTCATCATTAATATTTTAAATTTTTACCAAAATTAACTTGACTTAAAAATAAAATTAAGGTATATTAAAATCCAGGAGGAATACAACTGTATGATACGTATCGAAAACCTCAGTGTCTCCTACAAAGAAACGTTGGCACTAAAGGATATTTCACTAGTGCTCCAAGGACCAACGATTACCGGAATTATTGGTCCAAACGGCGCCGGGAAATCAACATTATTAAAAGGTATGCTGGGCATTATCCCACATGAAGGACATGCTTTTATCGAAGATAAAGAAATGAAAAAATCTCTTAAGAAAGTTGCCTATGTCGAGCAAAAAATTCATATCGACTACAACTTCCCTATCAAGGTAAAAGAATGTGTCTCTCTGGGACTCTATCCATCCATTCCACTCTTTCACACTTTAAAAGCAAACCACTGGCAAAAGGTGGCTGAAGCACTAGAAATTGTTGGACTTTCTGACTACGCAGATCGTCAGATTAGTCAACTCTCTGGTGGCCAATTCCAGCGTGTCTTGATTGCCCGTTGTCTAGTTCAAGATGCTGATTATATTCTCTTAGACGAGCCCTTTGTGGGGATTGACTCTGTCAGTGAAGAGATCATCATGAACACGCTGAGAGAACTTAAAAAAGCTGGCAAGACTGTCCTTATCGTTCAC
Source organism: Streptococcus oralis (assembly GCA_905370255.1). The sequence goes on along the minus strand of CAJPKC010000103.1, from coordinate 4,538 downwards.
CATGACCTCGGCAAGGTTGCCCATTATTTTGACCAGGTACTCCTTCTCAACAAGGAGCTAATTGCCTTTGGTCCAACAAAGGAGACCTTCACCCAAGCCAATCTCAAACAAGCTTATGGTGACCGACTCTTTTTCAATGGAGGTGACCTATGATTGCAGAATTTATAGATGGATTGCAGAACTTCCACTTTCTCCAAAATGCCTTGATTACAGCTGTTGTGATTGGTATTGTTGCTGGAGCGGTCGGATGCTTTATCATTCTCCGTGGGATGTCCCTTATGGGAGATGCTATCTCGCACGCTGTCTTACCTGGTGTAGCTCTTTCTTTTATTTTAGGAATTGACTTCTTTATTGGTGCTATCATCTTTGGACTGCTTGCCTCTGTCATCATCACCTACATCAAGGGGAACTCTATTATCAAGAGTGACACTGCCATTGGGATTACCTTTTCATCTTTATTGGCTCTGGGCATTATCTTGATTAGTGTGGCTAAAAGCTCGACTGACCTCTTCCATATTCTCTTTGGGAATATCTTAGCTGTGCAAGACATAGACATGTATATTACCATCGGTATGGGAGCTCTCATTCTATTGATTATCGGGATTTTCTTCAAGCAACTCTTGATTACATCCTTTGATGAACTCCTAGCCAAAGCTATGGGCATGCCAGTTAATTTCTACCACTATCTACTCATGATACTCTTGACTTTGGTGTCAGTGACTGCTATGCAAAGTGTCGGAACCATCCTTATCGTAGCCATGCTGATTACTCCAGCCGCGACAGCTTATCTTTACGCCAATAGTCTAAAGACCATGATTTTTCTTTCATCAGGCTTGGGAGCTCTAGCTTCTGTCTTGGGACTTTTTATCGGTTATAGCTTTAACCTGGCTGCAGGTTCAAGTATCGTGCTGACATCTGCAAGTTTCTTTCTCATCAGTTTCTTTATCGCACCAAAACAACGTTATCTGAAGCTGAAAAATAAAAAAATCAAACAATAATGAGGGAGCCCCTCTGGAGGAATATAATGAAAAAATTAGGTACATTGCTTGTTCTTTTTCTTGCTATCATTGGATTAGCTGCCTGTGCTAGCGGAAAAAAAGACACAGCATCTACAAACCAAAAACTAAAGGTTGTAACAACTAACTCTATCATCGCTGATATTACTAAAAATATCGCAGGAGACAAGATTGATCTTCATAGTATCGTGCCTGTAGGACAAGATCCACACGAGTACGAGCCACTACCAGAAGACGTCAAAAAAACGTCGCAAGCCGACTTAATTTTCTACAATGGTATCAACCTTGAAACAGGTGGAAATGCCTGGTTTACAAAATTAGTTGAGAATGCTAAGAAAACTGAAAACAAAGACTACTTTGCAGTTAGTGAAGGCGTTGATGTCATCTACCTAGAAGGGGAAAATGAAAAAGGGAAAGAAGACCCACATGCTTGGCTCAACCTAGAAAACGGGATCATTTATGCGCAAAACATTGCTAAGCAACTCATCGCTAAAGACCCTAGCAACAAGGAATTCTACGAAAAGAATCTCAAAGAATACACTGAAAAACTAGACAAGCTTGACAAGGAAGCCAAAGAGAAATTTAACGCTATTGATGCGGACAAGAAACTCATCGTAACCAGCGAAGGATGCTTCAAATACTTCTCTAAAGCTTACGGTGTCCCAAGTGCTTACATCTGGGAAATCAATACTGAAGAAGAAGGAACACCTGACCAAATCAAGACTTTGGTTGAAAAACTTCGCCAAATGAAAGTTCCATCACTATTTGTTGAATCCAGTGTCGATGATCGTCCAATGAAGACTGTTTCTAAAGACACAAACATCCCAATCTATGCTCAAATCTTTACGGACTCAATCGCTGAAGAAGGTAAAGAAGGCGACAGCTACTACAACATGATGAAATACAACCTTGATAAAATTTCTGAAGGTTTAGCTAAATAATCATTTTAAAAACGTCAGTCACCATGAATTGGCGTTTTTTATCTATTTAAATTTCGGTCAAATTATTGGAAGAGTCTGAACATTTAATGTAAAATGAAAGAAAAAAGATTGGAGTAGCTTATGACTACATTCCTTGGAAACCCTGTTACGTTTACAGGAAAACAACTACAAGTAGGAGACAAAGCACTTGATTTCTCTCTCACAACGACTGACCTCTCTAAAAAAACACTGGCTGACTTTGAAGGCAAGAAAAAGATCTTGAGTGTCATCCCTTCTATCGATACAGGCATCTGCTCGCTTCAGACTCGTCGCTTTAACCAAGAATTGGCTAGCTTAGACAACACTGTTGTCCTAACGGTATCTATGGACCTTCCATTTGCACAAAAACGCTGGTGTGGTGCTGAGGGAATTGAGAATGCCATCATGCTTTCAGACTACTTCGACCACTCCTTTGGACGCGATTATGCCCTCTTAATCAATGAATGGCATCTGCTTGCACGCGCAGTTTTTGTTCTCGATACTGATAATACCATCCGCTACGTCGAATACGTGGATAATATCAACAGCGAGCCAGACTTTGAAGCCGCTATTGCAGCTGCAAAAGAACTCAACTAAGTCCAGCTCTTGTAGCAATAAGCTAGAGAAATCTAGCTTTTTTTGGTATACTAGATGGAGATAATAAACAAGGAAATGCGAATGACCCCAAATAAAGAAGACTATTTAAAATGTATTTATGAGATTGGCATGGATGTTCCTAAGATTACCAATAAGGAAATTGCTGCTCGAATGCAGGTATCTCCTCCAGCTGTAACCGAAATGATCAAGCGCATGCAGTCTGAAAATCTCATCCTAAAAGACAAGAAAAAAGGATACTTATTGACTGATATTGGTTTAAAACTTGTATCTGAGCTCTATCGTAAACACCGTTTGATTGAGGTTTTTCTGGTCCACCATCTAGACTATACCAGCGACCAAATTCATGAGGAAGCCGAGGTATTAGAACATACCGTTTCAGACTTTTTTGTGGAAAGATTAGAAAGTATGCTCGGCTTTCCAAAGACCTGCCCTCATGGTGGTACCATTCCTGCCAAGGGAGAACTCTTGGTTGAAATCAATAACTTGCCACTAGCAGAAACCAAAGAAGCTGGAACCTATCTCCTGACTCGCGTTCACGATAGCTTTGACCTCCTCAAATATCTTGAAAAACATGCTATCAATATTGGAGACAAACTCCAAGTTCAACAGTTTGATGACTTTTCTAACACCTTTACTTTGATTCACAAGAATGAAGAACTCCTGGTAAGCCTAGAAATCGCCAAACAGCTCTATGTTGAAAAACTGAACTAAATACGTCACAAAAAAACCAAGCATACAAGCTTGGTTTTTTCTTATCTATTTTTAGTATCTAGGATAATGGTTACTGGGCCATCATTGACTAATCCCACCTGCATATCTGCTCCAAAGACTCCTGTCTCAACAGGAACTTCCTTGGCTAGTTCCTGGTTAAAATCTTGATAGAAGGCCTCAGCCATATCTGGTTTAGCGGCGCCTGTAAAGGCTGGACGATTGCCTTTTTTGGTATCGGCAAACAGAGTGAATTGAGAGATGGAGAGGATTTCTCCTTGGATATCCTTAACAGATAGGTTCATCTTGCCTTCGTCATCCGAAAAGATTCGCATATTGATCAGTTTTCTGACTGCATACTCCAAATCCTCTTGCTGGTCTTCAGGTCCAACACCCACTAAGAGCAAGAGTCCTTGTTTGATTTGACCATGAATCTGCCCCTCAATAGAAACCTGAGCTTGCTTGACTCGCTGAACGATGATTTTCATAGAAATCCTTTCTGACTGTATCGAGCATACTTAACCATTGGTCCGTTTGACTGAGTAGACTTCTGGTACACTCTTAATCTTATCAACCACAGTTGTCAACATTGAAAGGTTAGAAATTCCAAAGGATACATGGATATTGGCAAATTTCATATCCTTGGTCGGTTGGGCATTAACCGATGAGATATTCTTCGTTGTGTTTGATAGGACTTGCAAGATATCATTCAAAAGACCAGAACGGTTGAGTCCATAGATATCGATATGAGCCATATATTCCTTGGTTGAGAATTGGTCTTCCCATTCAACATCTAGCAGACGTTGCTCATAGTTTTCCTGTGAACGAAGGTTCATACAGTCCACACGGTGGATCGCAACTCCGCGACCTTTGGTAATATAACCAACGATATCATCACCAGGAACAGGGTTACAACATTTGGCAATCCGGACCAAGAGCCCAGAAGCACCTTGGATGACAACTCCACCCTCATGCTTCACCTTAAGCGTGTCCTTGTTCTCTACTTTGACTTCGCCACCCTTGACCAGTTCTTCTGCTTCTGCCTTAGCCTTGGCGCGTTCTTCCTCACGGCGCTCTTTTTCAGTTAAACGGTTAAAGACTGTGATGGCTCCAATTTCCCCAAAACCAATAGCCGCAAAGAGAGCTTACTCAGTCTTGTAGCTAGTTTTTTGGAGGACTTCATCCATATGACGCTTGTCCATGAATTTATTAGCCACATAGCCATTCTCCTGGAATT
>CAJPKC010000102.1 GCA_905370255.1 Streptococcus oralis | reverse complement strand
CTCTCTTGATTTTGTTACATTGTACCTTTTTTTTGGACGTTTGACAATGTTATACTCTTCGAAAATCTCTTCAAACCGCGTCAACGTCGCCTTGCCGTACTCAAGTACAGCCTGCGGCTAGTTTCCTAGTTTGCTCTTTGATTTTCATTGAGTATTAAAAGGCAGTCTAGCATTCAATTCTAATCAGAAATGTGATATACTTAGTAAGTAAAATTTTCAAAGAAGAGTGAGATGATAAAGGTGCAAGAACCAGTTAAATTATTCCAATACAATACTTTGGGAGCCTTGATGGCAGGACTTTACGGCGGGACCATGACAGTTGGTGAGTTACTTGAACATGGAGATTTAGGGCTAGGAACCTTGGACTCTATTGATGGGGAGTTAATTGTCTTAGATGGTAAAGCCTATCAAGCTAAGGGTTCAGGTGAGAAGCCTGAAATCGTTGAAGTTTCACCAGACGCGCTGATTCCCTATGCAGCAGTTGTACCCCACCAGGCAGAAGTTATTTTCCGCCAGCGTTTTGAAATGACTGATCAGGAACTTGAAAAACGTATTGAGTCCTATTATGATGGAGAAAATCTATTTCGTTCGATTAAGATTCATGGTGATTTTAAGCATATGCATGTTCGTATGATTCCAAAATCAACAACTGAAACAAAGTTTGCTGAGGTTGCGACTCATCAGCCTGAATATAGCTGTGACAATGTCTCAGGAACTATCGTTGGTTTCTGGACACCTGAAATTTTCCATGGCGTTAGTGTTGCTGGTTACCATTTGCACTTTATCTCAGACGATTTAACCTTTGGTGGTCACGTTATGGACTTTGTCATCAAGGAGGGAATCGTATAGGTAGGAGCTGTTGACCAGCTGGATCAACGTTTCCCTGTCCAGGATCGTCAGTACCTCTTTGCTAAGTTCAATGTTGATGAGATGAAAAAAGATATCGATCAGGCTGAATAAAAGGAGAAAAGTATGAAAATTCATGTAATAATCACAATGATAGCTTTATTTGTAATTCTCATAGCTGCCATTTGGTTCTCAAAAAAGAAGTACAAGATTAACCTTTCAGTTTTAGGACTTGGGGCAGTTGCATTTTTTGTCTCATCTCAAGTACTGGAGAAAATTGTTCACCTTATAGTTCTTCATCCACAAAAGGATGGGACAGTTCCACTCATGACGGAAAATCCCCTTCTCTATGTGATTTACGGGGTCTGTATGGCTGCTTTGTTTGAAGAAACAGCTCGACTTGTCTTCTTTAAATGGTTAGAGAAGAAGAGAGCTTTGGAAGATTCGGATGCCCTCGCCTATGGACTTGGTCATGGTGGCTTGGAATTGCTCTACCTCGGAATGGGAAGCTTGATTAGTCTTTTGATTCTCTTTTCGTTATTAGAGTCTTCAAATCCAGATTTGGCAAATCTCCTTCCCAAAAATACACTTGAAACAGTCCAATCTCTATCTGGATGGCAGGTTTATTTACTCGGTGTTGAGCGTGTGCTTGCTCTTGTTATGCAAATTGGTCTCTCTTTCTGGGTTTATCAAGCAGTCCGTCAAAAGAATTGGATTTACCTAGTAGCTGCTTATGGTCTACATGCCTTATTTGATTTGGCTCCGAGTCTTTCACAGGTTGGTTGGATTTCAAATCCGCTTCTTGTCGAAGGATTGTTAGCAGTGGAAGTTGTTTTATTTGTATACTTTACAAAAACCATCTTGTATAAAGAATAATCATGCAAAAGAGGTCTGACCTCTTTTTTACTTGTGTGAATAAAAAAGCTTTTCAAATCGTCGAAAAAAATCGCTAAAAATGGTATAATGGAATGGATTTTATAAAAGGATGAGAGATATGACAGTACTAGATAAATTAAAAGAAACCTTAGAAGGAATTGATATTCGATTCGATGAGCCATTGAAAACTTATACCTATACCAAAGTTGGAGGGAAGGCAGATTACTTAGCTTTTCCTCGCAATCATTATGAGATGGCCCGTGTGGTTAAGTTCGCTAATCAAGAAAATATCCCATGGATGGTTCTTGGAAATGCCAGTAATATTATCGTCCGAGAAGGCGGAATTCGTGGCTTTGTCATTATGTGTGACAAGCTCAACAATGTTTCGGTCGATGGTTACACCATTGAAGCAGAAGCAGGTGCTAACTTGATTGAGACCACTCGTATTGCTCTACGCCATAGCTTGACTGGTTTTGAGTTTGCCTGTGGAATTCCAGGAAGCGTTGGTGGAGCTGTCTTTATGAACGCTGGTGCTTATGGAGGTGAGATTGCTCATATTTTGCAGTCTTGCAAAGTATTGACCAAGGATGGAGAAATCGAGACTTTATCAGCCAAGGACTTAGCCTTTGGTTACCGTCATTCAGCTATTCAAGATTCTGGAGCAGTAGTCTTATCAGCTAAATTTGCACTATCTCCAGGGAATTATGAGACTATTAATCAAGAAATGGAACGTTTGACCCACCTTCGAGAACTCAAACAACCTTTGGAATATCCATCATGTGGTTCTGTCTTTAAACGTCCAGTCGGGCATTTTGCAGGACAATTGATTTCAGAAGCTGGTTTGAAGGGCTACCGTATCGGTGGTGTCGAAGTCTCAGAAAAACATGCAGGCTTTATGATTAATGTAGCCGATGGGACAGCTCGAGATTATGAAGACTTAATTGAGTCTGTCATTGAAAAAGTTAAAGAACATTCAGGCGTTACGCTCGAGCGAGAAGTTCGTATCCTGGGTGAACACGAATAACATTATTTTTACACATCATTCAAAGATTGGGATTTTATCGCTAGATGAGATTTAGGCCATTTTATGTCCTAAGCTTGTTTCTAGCATTCAAAAAGGTCCCAATCTGTTAATTTACGAAGAAAAAGGAATTTAGAGGAATTGAAAAAACCAATTATCGAATTCAGAAACGTTTCTAAAGTTTTTGAAGATAGTGACACTAAGGTTCTCAAGGATATTAACTTTGAGTTGGAAGAAGGAAAATTTTATACACTGCTAGGAGCTTCTGGTTCAGGAAAATCAACCATTCTCAATATTATCGCGGGTTTGCTAGACGCAACGACGGGTGATATTTTGCTGGATGGCGTAAGAATCAATGATATCCCGACTAATAAACGTGATGTTCACACAGTCTTCCAATCTTACGCCTTGTTCCCGCACATGAATGTCTTTGAAAATGTTGCCTTTCCATTGCGATTGCGAAAGGTCGATAAAAAAGAAATCGAAAAACGTGTCTTAGAAGTTCTCAAGATGGTACAGCTTGAAGGATATGAAAAGCGATCTATCCGTAGGTTATCTGGAGGACAACGTCAGCGTGTAGCTATTGCGCGTGCGATTATCAACCAGCCTCGTGTGGTGCTCTTGGATGAGCCTTTGTCAGCACTTGACTTGAAGTTGCGGACAGACATGCAGTACGAACTGCGTGAACTGCAACAACGTTTGGGTATCACCTTTGTTTTTGTTACCCATGATCAGGAAGAAGCCTTGGCCATGAGCGACTGGCTTTTTGTTATGAATGACGGTGAAATCGTTCAGTCTGGTACACCAGTTGATATCTATGATGAGCCCATTAACCACTTTGTTGCCACCTTTATCGGTGAATCAAATATCTTGCCAGGGACTATGATAGAGGACTACTTGGTCGAGTTCAATGGCAAACGATTTGAAGCGGTCGACGGTGGGATGAAGCCAAATGAACCAGTCGAAGTCGTCATTCGTCCAGAGGACTTGCGCATTACCCTCCCAGAAGAAGGAAAACTTCAAGTGAAGGTCGATACGCAGCTATTCCGTGGAGTACACTATGAGATTATCGCCTATGACGAACTTGGTAATGAATGGATGATCCACTCAACTCGTAAGGCCATCGTTGGTGAGGAAATCGGTCTGGACTTTGAACCAGAAGACATCCACATCATGCGTCTCAATGAAACAGAAGAAGAGTTCGATGCTCGTATCGAAGAGTACGTAGAAATCGAAGAGCATGAAGCAGGTTTGATTAACGCTATTGAGGAGGAAAGAGATGAAGAAAACAACCTCTAAACTCTTTGTAGTGCCCTACATGCTTTGGATTGCACTCTTTGTATTGGCACCCTTGGTCTTGATTTTTGGACAATCATTTTTCAACATCGAAGGTCAGTTTAGTTTAGAAAACTATAAATCCTATTTTGCGTCACAAAACTTAACCTATCTCAAAATGAGCTTCAACTCTGTTCTCTATGCAGGGATTGTGACTTTAGTGACGCTTCTTATCAGTTATCCAACAGCCCTCTTTTTGACTCGTCTCAAACACCGTCAACTCTGGCTCATGCTAATCATCTTGCCAACTTGGATCAACCTACTCCTTAAGGCCTATGCCTTTATCGGAATTTTTGGTCAAAATGGCTCTATCAACCAATTCCTAGAATTTATCGGAATTGGTTCTCAGCAGTTGCTATTTACAGATTTCTCATTTATCTTTGTCGCAAGCTACATCGAGCTTCCATTTATGATTTTGCCCATCTTCAATGTTTTGGATGATATGGATAACAATCTCATCAATGCCAGCTATGACCTTGGTGCAACCAAGTGGGAAACCTTCCGTCATGTCATCTTCCCTCTGTCTATGAACGGGGTGCGAAGCGGAGTTCAATCTGTCTTTATCCCAAGTTTGAGTCTCTTCATGTTGACCCGTTTGATTGGGGGGAACCGAGTGATTACCTTGGGGACTGCCATCGAGCAGAACTTCTTGACCAACGACAACTACGGTATGGGTTCAACTATCGGTGTTGTTCTTATCCTGACTATGTTTATCACTATGTGGGTGACTAAGGAAAGGAGAGAACGATGAAAAAATTATCAAATCTTTACCTAGCCTTTGTCTTTATCGTCCTTTATTTGCCAATCTTTTACCTGATCGGATATGCCTTCAATGCCGGGGATGATATGAATAGCTTTACAGGCTTTAGTTTGTCTCACTTTGAAACCATGTTTGGTGATGGAAGACTCATGCTGATTTTGGTTCAGACCTTTTTACTTGCCTTCTTATCAGCCCTGATTGCGACTGTCATTGGTACCTTTGGTGCTATCTACATCTATCAATCACGTAAAAAGTACCAAGAAGCCTTTCTATCTCTCAATAACATTTTGATGGTTGCTCCTGACGTTATGATTGGTGCCAGCTTCTTGATTCTCTTTACCCAACTCAAGTTTTCACTTGGCTTTTTGACTGTTCTGTCTAGTCACGTGGCCTTCTCCATTCCAATCGTAGTGCTCATGGTTCTACCTCGTCTCAAGGAAATGAATAATGACATGATTCATGCAGCCTATGACTTAGGTGCTAGTCAGTTCCAGATGTTCAAGGAAATTATGTTGCCATATCTGACAACATCTATAATTGCTGGTTACTTCATGGATTTCACCTATTCACTAGATGAC
>CAJPKC010000101.1 GCA_905370255.1 Streptococcus oralis | reverse complement strand
TTATAGACCAACAAGAAATGTTGGACCTAGCTGTCATGGGAGATCTTGGTTTGGATAAGACTGACCAAGAAGAGCTACAAGGATTGACGGGGGCCAGCTTGGAGTTTTCCTACCTGACAGATGTGACGCTTGACGGAAAGGACGAAGCTGTTCGACTTTTTTCCATTCCAGAAACCATCTCACGCTTTCAGCTGGCTTCAGGACGGCTTCCGCAGAAGGAAGATGAGGTCGCTCTAGCAGCGTTTTGGAAAGATCGTTACCAGATTGGGGATCAGCTAAGGATACATGAAAAAGCTGGAAGTCCATCTGTTTTAAAGACAAAAAACTATCGAATTGTTGGCTTTGTAAAGTCTGCTGAGATGTGGTCCGAAAAAGACTTGGGACAAGCTAGGAGTGGGAGTGGTTCCTTGGATGCCTATGGCGTCCTCTCAAAAGAATCCTTTACTAGTCCTGTTTATAGCCTTGCTCGGATTCGGTTTGATGATTTGAGGGGGCTCAATCCATTCTCGACTAGTTATCAAGATCGTCTGGCCTCCCATCAAAAGGACCTGGAAGAACTCTTAGCTGGAAATGGTCAGGAGCGCTATCGAAAGCTACAGGCTGATGGGAAACAAAAGATCCAAAAAGGGCAAGAAGAACTTAATGCTGCCAACAAACAGTTAGCAGACGCACGCGAAAAGGCAGGTCAAGCACAGACACAATTGACGGAGCAATCCAATAAACTGAATCAACTGTCTACACTCTTGCCCAAGGAAGAACTAGAAACAAGGCGACTCGAGTTGGCAAAAGCTCAAAAGCAACTAGATCAGCAATTGGTCAACATTCAGACAGGTGAATCGGAACTAGCAACTAAACAGAAGGACCTGGAAAAGGCCAAGGAAGATCTGAAAAATCTAGAGCAACCAAACTATCATGTCTATGATCGAAAAACCATTCCAGGTGGCCAGGGTTACCTCATGTATAGTAATGCCAGTGCCAGTATCTCCGCCGTAGGCAATCTATTTCCTGTGGTACTCTACGCAGTCGCGGCCATGGTCACGTTTACGACCATGACTCGTTTTGTTGACGAAGAACGGAGCCATGCGGGCTTGTTCAAAGCCTTGGGCTATCGAACAAAAGATATCTTGGCAAAGTTCCTCTTGTATGGCTTGGTTGCTGGAACAGTTGGGACAGGCATCGGAACTCTTCTCGGTCATTATGTTTTATCAGGAACCATTTCGCAAATTATTACGCAGGGGATGGTCGTAGGCACTAGTCGACAGTATTTTTATGAGTCTTATAGCTTATTAGCCTTGGGGCTCTCCCTTCTTTCTAGCGTCTTTCCAGCTTATCTAGTCGCTAAGAGAGAGTTGAAGGAAGAAGCCAGTCACCTCCTTCTTCCAAAACCGCCAGTTTCTGGATCCAGTATTTTTCTCGAACGCCTTCCGTTTTTATGGAAACGTCTGAGTTTCACCCAAAAGGTGACCGCTAGAAATATTTTTCGCTATAAACAGCGGATGGTGATGACCATTTTTGGTGTTGCTGGTTCGGTTGCTCTTCTCTTTGCGGGTCTTGGTATTCAATCCTCAGTCGGTGGTGTGCCCCAACGTCAGTTTGGGGAAATCCTCAAGTATGATATGATTCTCTCGACCAAATCCAGTCTGACAGACGAAGAGGAAGAATCCTTGAAGAAGCGCTTGAAGCAAGCAGATATTAAAGAGACAGAAGCCATTTTTACAAAACAAGTGGAGGCTTCTTATCCATCAGGACGTGGAAAACAAAGCATGACCTTAATGGTGTCCTCTAAAGACAGCTTGGAACCCTTTATCAGTCTCCGCTCAGAAGGGGGAAGACTCGACCTATCCAATGGGGCGGTAATTACTAGCAAATTAGCGCAGCTGGCCAAGGTGGGCGTTGGGGATGAATTGCGGATAGATGGCCATACGATTAGGGTGGTTGCGATTACCGAAAATTATGTAGGCCATTTTGTCTATATGAATCAAGCGACCTATCAGAAAACCTATGGAAAAAGCGCTAATATGAATGCCTATTTGGTCCGATTACAGTCTTCTTCTCAGCAGTTCGTCCAGAAGGTCAGTCGGGACATGATGGAAGAAGGGGCGGTGCTTGCTGTTACGCAAAATACTTCCTTGATTTCTCTCTTCAGTTCTGTAGCCCAATCATTGAATAAGACCATGATGATTTTAGTTCTGGTATCTATTTTGCTAGCGATGGTTATTTTGTATAATTTGACCAATATCAATGTGGCAGAACGAATCCGTGAGTTATCCACCATTAAGGTCCTCGGCTTCCATCATCAAGAAGTTACCCTTTATATTTATCGAGAAACCATCCTCTTGTCTCTTGTAGGGATAGGATTGGGTTTGCTAGGAGGTTTTTATCTCCATCGCTTCTTGATTGCCATGATCGCCCCAGATGCCATTCTCTTCTATCCGCGGGTAGCCCTTGGTGTCTATCTTTATCCTATCGCTGGCGTCATTCTGATCCTAGCTAGCTTAGGAATCTTGGTTAATCATCATCTTCGTAAGGTAGACATGCTGGAGGCTTTGAAATCTGTTGAATAAAAAAAGAAACTTCTACCCTAGGGTGGAAGTTTTTTAGAGCTTTGGTATAATGAGAGAAGGAGAAGAGACATGACAAAAATTGCTTTGCTTTCGGATATACATGGGAATACAACTGCTTTAGAGGCTGTGCTTGAAGATGCCAAGCGGGCAGGTGTAGAAGAATACTGGTTATTAGGGGATGTCCTTATGCCGGGGACTGGTAGACGACATCTTTTGAACCTACTTGAAGAATTGCCTATCACCGTACAGATTTTAGGAAATTGGGAAGATAGCTTGTGGCGAGCGATGAAGGGGATGCTGGATCCATCAAGGGCTAGTCACCGTTATTTGATGCGCCATTGTCAGTATATCTTAGAAGAAATTCGTCCAGAAGAAATAGAGGCCATGCAAAGTCTGCCCATGCAAGTGCATCGGGAAGTTTCTGGCTTAATAGTGGGCATCACCCATCATCTGCCAGACAAAAACTGGGGACGCGAATTGATCCATATAGGAGACCAGAAAGATTTTGATCGCCTCGTAACCAATCCCCCTTGTGATCTAGCCGTCTATGGTCATATCCACCAACAATTTTTCCGATATGGAAGTGGTGGAGAGCTCATCTTGAATCCGGGTTCTATCGGCCAACCCTTCTTTTTGCAAGCCAATCTTCGAAAGGATCTCCGGGCCATGTATGCTATTCTAGAGTTTGATGAATCGGGTTTGAAAGATGTTGACTTTCGGCGGGTTTCCTATGACATTGAGAAAGAACTCCAACTCGCTAAGGATCTGAAACTCCCTTACTTCCAAGTTTACTATGAAAGTTTAGTCAATGGAATCCACCATACCCATAATCAAGAGTTTTTGCATGCGATTGCTCAAGATCAGGGACATGATGAAGAGCTTGATGATTGGCTTAGTAGTAACTATTGACATTACAACTAGATGGGCTATAATAAATAAAGGATATCAGCTCAATAGGAGGATAGAACATGCAAATTTCAAGTCGATTTACCATTGCGACACATATGTTGGTAATCATTGCCCTAAAAGGGAAGGAAAGCAAGGTGACCAGTGATTTTCTGGCTAGTAGTGTTGGAGTCAATCCTGTTATTATCCGAAAAATTTTGTCCCAACTGAAAAAAGCAGACTTGATTTCCGTCGCGCGTGGAACTGGAGGGACAGAGATTATCAAAAATCTTGAGGATATCAGTCTTTTGGATATTTATCAAGCGGTGGAATGCCTTGGAAAGACTGGACAACTCTTTAGTTTCCATGATAATCCTAATCCTGACTGTCCAGTAGGAGCTAACATCCATGGGGTTTTAGATGAAAAGTTAGATAAAATTCAAGAAGCCATGGAAGAAGAATTAAGCCAAACTAGTCTGGCCCGAGTAGTGGCAGATGCAGAAGCAAGAATCTAAAGTTAAGAGGACCTAAGGTCCTCTTTTTCTATGTGGCTAATTATGATGAAATGTAATTAGATAAAGGAGAAGAAGATGTATCTTGTTACAGGAAATATATTAGCCTTTATCCGTGAATTTGTAGCTCTATGTGTGACATTAAAGTGGCTCTTTGTGTTCTTCTACGGATTATTATTCCTAGCTCTTCTTTTATCTTATAAGGGAATTCTTTGGTCATAAAAGTCTCTATTTTAACTCGCTCATGTAAAAAAGCAAGAATTTTTTAGTTCTTGCTTTTTTATTGATTATTTATGACGTGCTGTCTTATTGAAGTCTATAGCCCTATTTTTCCTCTTTTTTCTTTAGGAAGCTTCCAAGTCCAAGAAGGGACAGAATGCTGAATCCAGCAAGAGCAAGAGGTGATTTGTTTTCAGTTCCTGTGTTTGGAAGGACTTTTTGAGAAAGAGCCTCTACAACAGTTTCTTGAGTTTCAGGATTTACAGCTAGGTTTTGGGCCTGATTTTGTTCTACTTTCAAGCTAGAAAGATCAAATTCTGGCTTTTCTTCAACAGCTGGAGCGACAATGGCACCACCTTGAGACAAGCGGAGAACGACAGCAGTGAGAGCGTTCAATTGCAAGCCTTTTTCAGTCCATTCGAGACCTTGCGGGTTGGCAATTCCTACTGGTCCTGCTTGGTTTTCATCAGCCAAGACTTCGGCCTTTCTCAAGTGGGCAAAGTCTCTTCCTAGAGTGAATTCACGTTCTTTATCGTCTGCATTGACAAAGACAGCGTAGATATCTCCATTTGGAGCAGTAATTTGGTAGCCGATGACCACGTCTTCTTTTTCAACACCATTTTGTCCTGGGACAGTAATGAGGCGGACACGCTCCTTGATATCTTGTAGACTCTTGAGTCGGAAGGCATCTGTAGATTGACGAAGGGCAATCAAACCTTTCATGTAGTCACGACTCTTGACATTTTCAGGATATGCTTTTTTATCTGTTGCCTTAGTCCAGTCAAACTTGTTGACAGCATCGCTAGAGTCATAAGAGTCATGGATGAAGTATGGATAGACAAATGGATTGCCGTCTTTATCACGCAACAAGTGGGACTTGTTTGGAACCTTATCCTCTGAAACAGGAGTTTTGTAGGCTGGGTCCAAGAATTGTTTGGTACGTCCGTATTCCTGACCAGAGTGGATAAATGGTGTTCCTTGTGCTGTTAAGACCATGAGGTTTCCAAGTCGCAAACGACGATGGATTTCCGCATAGTTTTCGGCCTTACTTGGGTCTTTTTTGATAGATTGGGCAATGATGTCAAAGAGGGTCAAGTTATCGTGGGCTGCGATATACTGAATAACATCTCCTGGGTTGTCCGCTTCAAAGTTGGTTGGTTGAGCAATGAGATTTTTAAAAATGGTATTGACATCACGTTTTCCACCTGTGATAAAGGCAGGCTGGCCTTCGTTTGGATAGCCAGACTTG
>CAJPKC010000100.1 GCA_905370255.1 Streptococcus oralis | reverse complement strand
GTAGGTTATCTCAAGGGTAGCCAAGTCATGGATGAAATTCTCTGGTCTGAAGAAGAGGGCTATACCCGTCGCACCAATAACCTTGGAGGTTTCGAAGGTGGTATGACCAACGGCCAACCGATTATCGTTCGTGGAGTTATGAAGCCAATTCCGACTCTCTACAAGCCGTTGATGAGTGTCGATATTGAAACTCATGAGCCTTATAAAGCAACAGTAGAGAGAAGTGATCCTACTGCTCTTCCAGCAGCAGGTGTCGTTATGGAGGCAGTCGTAGCAACGGTTTTGGCTCAAGAAATCCTTGAGAAATTCTCCTCTGATAATCTGGAAGAATTAAAAGAAGCTGTTGCGAAACATCGGGAGTATACAAAGAATTATTAAGGAGTTCTTATGGCAAAAACCATCTATATCGCAGGACTAGGTTTGATTGGTGCTTCCATGGCACTCGGAATCAGGCGGGATCATCCTGATTATGAAATTTTAGGATACAATCGTAGTCAAGCGTCTAGAGATATTGCCTTGGAGAGAGGAATGATTGACCGAGCGACGGATGATTTTGCCAGTTTTGCTCCACTTGCAGACGTCATCATTCTTACCCTGCCAATCAAGCAAACTATTGCCTTTATTAAGGAATTGGCCAACTTGGACTTGAAAGAAGGCGTCATTATTTCTGATGCTGGATCGACCAAGTCAGCTATCGTGGCTACAGCTGAGAAGTGTTTTGCTGATAAGTCTGTTCGCTTTGTGGGGGCCCATCCCATGGCAGGGAGCCACAAGACAGGAGCGGCATCTGCAGATGTCAACCTCTTTGAAAATGCCTATTATATCTTCACGCCATCTAGTCTGACAACTCCGGATACGCTCGAAGAAATGAAAGACTTGCTGTCAGGTCTTCATGCTCGTTTCATTGAAATCGATGCTGAAGAGCATGACCGAGTGACTTCTCAGATTAGCCATTTTCCGCATATCTTAGCATCAGGCTTGATGGAACAAACTGCTAGTTATGCTGAAGAGCATGAGATGGCCCGACGGTTTGCAGCAGGTGGTTTCAGGGATATGACTCGAATCGCCGAAAGTGAGCCAGGCATGTGGACTTCTATCCTCTTATCCAATCGAGAGACCATTATTGAACGCATCGAGGATTTCAAGCGACGTTTAGACGAGGTTGGACAAGCTATTAGTAAGGGTGACGAAAACCAAATCTGGAACTTTTTCAATCAAGCGCGGGAACAACGCCAAGCTATGGAAATCCATAAACGTGGAGGAGTAGATAGCTCATTTGACCTCTATGTCGATGTTCCCGATGAGGAAGATGTTATCTTGCGCATCTTGGAATTGCTAAGAGGAACTTCCTTGGTCAATATCCATATCAATGAGGAAAACCGTGAAGATATTCACGGGATTCTGCAAATTTCCTTTAAGAATGCTCAGGATTTAAAACGTGCTGAGCAAGTCATTACAGAAAATACAGACTACACAGTAGTTATTAAATAAGGAGGACAATTATGTCAAATATTTATGATAGTGCAAATGCACTAAGTCGTGGACTACGCGAATTGCCTGAATACAAGGCAGTTAAAGAAGCTAGAGATGCCATCCAAGCGGATGCAGAAGCTAGCAAGATTTTTGCAGATTATATTGCTTTTCAACATGAAATCCAAATCATGGCACAAACTGGTCAAATTCCAGATGCTTCTTTCCAAGAAAAAATGGAAAGCTTTGGTAAGCAGATTCAAGGTAACTCTCTCTTGTCAGAATTCTTTGCCAAACAGCAACAACTTTCGATTTACCTTTCTGATATTGAAAAAATTGTTTTTGAACCAATTTCAGAACTTTTAAAATAAGAATTTACCTCATAAAGTCAGGAATTTTTAAGAAATTTCTGACTTTTTATGATAAAATAAGAAAAAGTATTGTCAGTATGAGGTCTAGTATGAAGTTAAAAACAAATATTTGCCACTTGAATGGTAGTATTCGAGTGCCAGGTGATAAGTCTATCAGTCATCGCTCTATCATTTTTGGGAGCTTGGCTGAGGGCGAGACTAAAGTTTATGATATCTTGCGTGGCGAAGATGTTTTGTCAACCATGCAAGTTTTTCGTGACCTCGGTGTTGAGATAGAGGACAAAGACGGTATCGTTACCATTCAAGGTGTTGGGATGGATGGATTGGAAGCCCCTCGGAATGCTCTCGATATGGGGAATTCTGGGACCTCTATTCGTTTGATTTCAGGCGTCCTTGCTGGTGCAGATTTTGAAGTGGAGATGTTTGGAGATGACAGTCTTTCCAAACGCCCTATGGACCGAGTGACTCTTCCTTTGAAAGAAATGGGAGTTAGTATTTCAGGTCAAACAGATCGAGACTTGCCACCCTTGCACT
Source organism: Streptococcus oralis (assembly GCA_905370255.1). The sequence continues at coordinate 3,054 of CAJPKC010000100.1, read as the reverse complement.
TAAAAGGTACAAAAAACTTAAAACCTATTCATTATGAATTGCCCATTGCCTCTGCTCAAGTCAAGTCAGCCTTGATTTTTGCGGCTTTGCAGGCTCAAGGTCAGTCTGTCATCATTGAGAAGGAGTGCACTCGTAATCATACAGAAGATATGTTACGTCAATTTGGAGGAGACTTGAGTGTCGATGGTAAGAAAATCACTGTCCAGGGACCACAGAAACTAAGTGGACAAAAGGTTGTCGTGCCAGGAGATATTTCTAGTGCAGCATTTTGGTTGGTAGCAGGTTTGATTGTGCCAAATTCTCGAGTGGTACTTAAGAATGTCGGCATTAACGAAACTCGTACAGGGATTATTGATGTTATCCGAGCTATGGGCGGGAAATTAGAGATTACTGATATGGATCCAATTGCCAAATCTGCAACCTTGACTGTTGAAACTTCAGATTTGAAGGGAACAGAGATTGGTGGAGTCTTGATTCCACGTTTAATTGATGAATTGCCGATTATCGCCCTCCTTGCTACCCAAGCTCAAGGTCAAACAGTTATCAAAGATGCAGAAGAACTAAAGGTTAAAGAAACGGATCGCATTCAAGTTGTCGCAGATGCTTTAAACAGCATGGGAGCAACTATTACTCCTACAGCAGACGGAATGATTATCAAAGGGAAATCTGCCCTCCATGGAGCCAAAGTCAACACCTTTGGAGACCACCGAATCGGAATGATGACAGCCATTGCAGCTCTCTTGGTTGCAGATGGAGAAGTTGAATTGGATCGAGCCGAAGCTATTAATACTAGCTACCCAAGCTTCTTTGATGATTTGGAGACTTTGATTCATGGCTAAGGTTTTACTAGGTTTTATGGGTTCAGGAAAAACTACTATTGCTAGAAAGCTAGATCCTGACTTTGTAGACATGGATGCCTTGCTGGAAGGCCGACTGGGGATGTCGATTGCTCGTTTCTTTGAAGAAAAAGGAGAAGCAGCCTTCCGCCAGCTAGAAGAAGAAGTCCTAGCTGATTTGCTAAAGACAGATAAAGTTATTTCTACAGGCGGAGGAATAGTCATTTCTCCTCGTAATCGTGCCTTGCTCAAGCAAAATCCAGACAACATCTACCTTAAAGCAGATTTTGAGACCCTTTACCAGCGAATTTCAGCTGATAAGGACAATCAACGTCCACTATTTTTAAAGAATAGCAAGGAAGATTTGGCTGCGATTTTTAAAGAAAGACAGGCTTGGTATGAGGAAGTGGCTAGTAAAGTTATCGATGTGTCCAAGCTAAGTCCAGAGGAAATTATAGAGGAACTGAGATGAAAATTGCCTATCTAGGTCCCAAAGGATCTTTTTCGCACCATGTGGTGCAAACGGCTTTTCCTCATGAGGAACTAGAGCCTTTTTCAAATATTACGGACGTTATCAAGGCCTATGAACAAGGTTTGGTGGACTATTCAGTAGTGCCGGTTGAAAATTCCATTGAAGGTAGTGTTCATGAGACCTTAGACTATCTTTTTCATCAAGCTCGTATTCAAGCTGTGGCGGAGATTGTGCAGCCAATTCATCAACAGTTGATGGCGGTACCAGGGCAGGTTAAAATTGAGAAAATCTTTTCTCATCCGCAGGCCTTGGCGCAGGGGAAGAAATTTATTGATGAGCATTATCCAGACGCTCAACTGGAGGTCACTGCTAGTACAGCCTACGCTGCGCGCTATGTTTCCGAGCATCCAGATCAGCCTTTTGCGGCCATTGCCCCCAAAAGTTCGGCTGGAGAATATGGTTTGGAATTAATTGCTCAAGATATTCAAGAAATGGAAGCCAATTTCACTCGCTTTTGGGTTCTCGGAGCTAGTCTACCAGGCCTGCCATTAAAAATGTCAACTGAAAAGATGAGTTTGGCTGTAACCTTGCCAGACAATCTACCGGGAGCCTTATATAAGGCGCTTTCTACCTTTGCTTGGCGCGGGATTGACCTAACTAAGATTGAGAGTCGCCCCCTAAAAACAGCACTAGGTGAGTACTTTTTTATCATTGATGTGGACTATGCTGATAAAGAATTGGTCCATTTTGCTCAAAAAGAATTAGAAACGATTGGGATCCACTATAAAGTACTAGGAGCTTACCCTATCTATACCATACAGGATAAAGGGAAGGAGAAGGAATGACTAGAGAAAATCCTCTGACACACCATGAGAAACTACGTTACGACTATCTATTAAAAAACATCCACTATCTAAATGATAAAGAAAAGAGAGAGTTTGCTTTTTTACAAGCTAAGCTGGATGGTCAACAAGAAGCTCGTTCAGTTGTCGTAGAAGAAGCAGAAAACCAAGACTATACGGAACCTAACACAGGTCTTCCGAGTTATACTAATCGAAGTCGAGCTAGTCGACGTAGTAGTCTACCGCAACCAAAAGCTAAGATTCCTAAGCAGAAGAAACCAAAGAAAAAAAGGGTCTTTCGCTTTAAACGCATACTTGCTTGGTTAGGAATGCTGTTGCTTTGTGCTGCAGTAGGAATGATTTTTATGTTCTTGAAAGGTTTCCAGTCAGCCAATCCGAATGGCTCAAGTGGGTCGAAAGATGCCAAGGCTGCCCAAGTTGAAGTCTTCAATGGACAGGATACAAGAGATGGGGTCAATATTCTTATCTTAGGAACAGATGGCCGTATTGGACAGAATAGTTCAGAAACACGGACAGATTCTATTATGGTTCTAAATGTAAGTGGTAAGGATAAAAAGCTTAAGCTTGTAAGTTTTATGCGTGATAACCTAGTATACATTGATGGCTACAGTCAGGTTGTTGATGGTCAAAAACAAGCTGACCATAAGTTGAACTTGGCCTACGAATTGGGGGAACAAGAAGGAAAACAAGGGGCTGAAATGGTGCGTAAGGTCCTCAAAGACAACTTTGACCTAGATATCAAATACTATGCCCTTGTTGATTTCCAAGCTTTTGCGACTGCCATTGACACCCTTTTCCCTAATGGTGTGACTCTTGATGCTCAATTTTCAACTCTAAATGGAGTTACAGTTTCAGAAGCGACCGCAGGTGATGACTAGAATGC
>CAJPKC010000099.1 GCA_905370255.1 Streptococcus oralis | reverse complement strand
AACTTCTGTAAAAGTTGGAAAATCCAGAGCAATGACTGGGCGACTTTCTCGCATATCTTTCTCCTTTTGCTTTATTTCAAATCCAGTTAATTCCTTTGGTAAATAATACAAAAAAGGAACCTGCTACAGCAAGGTTCCACGAAAAATGGGTAGTCTCCACCCTTTCACCGTCTAACCTTAGCTGCCTCTCTGGACTGCTTTAAAGGTTTTTTACTATTCTATTATTTAAAGCGGTACTTGTCAAGTAAAAACAAGTAACTGAACGAATCATCTTAAACTTAGCGACTCTGTGTTGTTTGAGTCGTCTGTGTTGTTTGATCTTGATTTCCTTGCTCAGCTTGTTTTTTCTTCTCTTCTTCCTGCTTCTTCTTTTCCTCTTCTTTGGCTTTGACTCTTTCGTCATCCAGAGCCTTATCCACTAGACTATAGCTATAGATACCGACCTCCATGTCAATACCACTAGGAACTGTCAACTGTGGTTTTATCTTACTATAGTAAGGTAATTTCTTCCCTAGTTCTGATAATGGCACCAAAATCTCGTCTGTATCATACATGGTAATCTTTAGAAGGTCACTTGTTACCTTACTTGGTGCAAGTTCAATCTTCTCAATCTCTTGCTTAATTTCTGGACTAACTTCATTTAGCTGAGAAATTAGGGTTTTAATCTGTTCCTCATCGTTAAATAAAACAGATATGTATTTCTCAGGTAAGTTGTCAGAACTAACGGCAGTTGATTCAATACTTCCGCTTGATAAAATTGGATAATAACTATCACCAGAAACAGAGTAGGCTACAATCCCAAATTCCTTCACTTCAATGGTGAAGTGAACTGGGAATTGATAAACTATCTTAGCCGATTCAATCCAGTGATTTGATTTGACCATTTCCGCATGCTTATCTTTATTTAAGAGCAAGCTGATTGTATAGTCACTGTCACGAATGCCAGACGCTTCTCTAACTTGGTCTGCACTTGTCTGAACAGTACCCGTAACCTCAATATGTTTCATTGTAGCCAGAGGGCTTAGAAGATAAATAGACAAGAATAAGATTAGAAAGCTAGGGACGAGGATCGTAACTGCTCGCCAGATATGTATAGAAGGAATAGCGGGTTTTGGAGGTTTATTCTTGGTTTTTACCTTTTTCTCTTTCTTAACCTCTGCACCAGCATTTTCTTCCCCTGCCTGGTCCTGACTCTTAGCGTCTTCTTGTGAAATTTTCTCCGAATCTTTCTCTTCATTTGAAGTCTCATCGCTAGTATCCGAATCCTTCTCTTCAGATTTTTCGGATTCTTGGTCCACTTCTTCAGAACTCGTAGAGTTTTCTTCCGTTCTTTTGCTCAAATACTCCTGGTGTTGTTTTTGCCATTCTGACACTTCTTGAGCGCTTTCAGAAGACTCTGATACTTGTTCTTCTTTTTCACGAGCTTCTTCTTCGGCACGTTTCGCCTCTTCTTCAGCTTTTTTTTGAAGATATTCTTGATTTCGTTTTTGCCACTCTGACAATTCCTTGCCTTGAGTGTGCTGATTCTTTTTATCCTTTGACATCAATTTTCCTTATGATAAATCTTTTTTAGTAACTCATAAAAATCTGCCACAGATTTTAATTCCTGAGAATTCTTCATCTTGTTTTGATAGATCTCTTTGTTGGTCAAAAGTTGATTTACTTTTTCTTCCAAAGTAGACAAGGTCAAGTCACTCTCTTGCAACTCCTCTGCATAGCCTTTCTTCACAAAATAGGCTGCATTTTCAATCTGATCTCCACGGCTGGCTTCACGACCCAGTGGCACAATGACATGCAATTTAGCCATAGCAAGGAGTTCAAAAATAGTATTGGCACCACCACGAGTGATGACCACATCAGCCAGATTCATGAGTGGTTGATAGAGTTCCGTCGCATAGTCAACACGGTAGAGGTTTGAACTTAGTTCATTTAAACTAGCATCTCCTGTCAGGTTGATGATATTATAGCGACTAGTCAGCTCTTCCTTGTGGTCTGTAACTAGTTGGTTAAAGACACGCGCCCCAGCAGAACCTCCAACAAAGAGAAGAGTTGGTAACTTGTCGTTGAAAGAAGTTCGGATATCCACCATTTCTTCAGGTTCTTCCATAACTGGACCAGAAACCTTGGTCACAGCTCCTACATGTTCTACCTTAGTGAGACTAGACGCTTGCTCGAAAGTAGAGTACATCTTAGTCGCAAACTTATAGGCAATTTTATTGGCCAATCCCATAGAGAGATCAGACTCGTGGATGAAGACTGGTACTCTGCATACCCGCGCTGCGATAACAGGCGGAACAGATACAAATCCACCCTTAGAAAAGAGGGCTTGTGGACGAACTCGAAGCATGATAAAGAGCGATTGAAGAATTCCAAAAGCAACCTTAAAGACGTCAACCATATTTTGCCATGAGAAATATCGACGTAATTTCCCTGTTGCAATCGAATGGAAGGTAACATCTAAACCTGACTTGAGAATTTCATGATGCTCAATCCCATTTTTATCACCAATATAGTGGACTTCCCAGCCATCTTCGATGAACTTAGGCATTAACAAAAGGTTGAGGGTAACGTGTCCAACCGTTCCCCCACCAGTAAATACTATTTTTTTCATATTATCCCTTTAACTCCGCTACAGTGTCGATGAAAAGATCTCCACGTACTTCAAAGTTAGCATACATATCCCAGCTGGCATTGGCAGGACTGAGGAGAACAACATCTCCTTCTTCTGCAAGTTCAGAAGCCTTACGAGTCGCATCTGCAATATCAGTCGCGTCGACATAAGCCACACCAGCTTTATCCGCTGCACGTTTGACACGTTCTGCAGACTGGCCTAGAATGACCATTTTCTTAAGTCCAGTAATATCTGGCACCAATTCGTCAAACTCGTTACCACGGTCCAAACCACCAGCAATCAAGATAACCTTGCTATTGTCAAATCCAGACAAGGCTTTTTGAGTTGCTAAGATATTGGTTGACTTACTATCGTTGTAGAATTTCACACCCTTGATTTCATCTACGAATTGGAGACGGTGTTTAACTCCACCAAAGGCTGACAAGGTTTCCTTAATCGTTTCATTGTCAACACCACGAAGTTTAGCAACGGCAATGGTTGCAAGAGCATTTTCCACATTGTGGCTACCTGGAACACCGATCTCATCAGCTGCCATGACTTTTTCACCACGGAAGTAGAGAAGACCATCTTCAAGATAAGCTCCGTCAACCTTTTCAAGTGTTGAGAATGGTACTACAGTCGCATTTGTCTTTGTCGCAAGTTCTTTAGCTAATTCCTGGTTGAAGTTCAATACTAGGTAATCAGCTGCTGTCATATTGCTTTGGATATTCCACTTGGCTTCGACATAGGCTTCAAAAGAACCGTGATAGTCAATATGTGTTGGCATAAGGTTGGTGATAACAGCAATTTCAGGATGGAATTCCTGGATTCCCATTAATTGGAAAGAAGAAAGTTCCATGACAAGGGTATCCTTATCTGTAGCAGTTTGGGCTACCTGACTAGCAGGATAACCGATGTTACCTGATAAGAGGCCATTTTGCCCAGCCGCAGTCAGAACTTCTCCAATCATGGTTGTCGTCGTTGTCTTCCCATTTGAACCAGTTATACCGATGATTGGTGCTTCTGAAATCAAGTAGGCCAACTCAACTTCAGTCAATACTGGAATCCCTTTTTCTAGTGCTTTTTCAATCATCGGATTGCTATAAGGAATTCCTGGATTTTTTACCATCAAGGCAAAATCTTCATCCAATAATTCCAAAGGATGTCCACCAGTGACAACCTTGATGCCCTCTTCTAAAAGGCTCTGAGCTGCTGGATTTTCCTCAAAAGGTTTACCATCATTAACCGTTACGATGGCACCTAGCTTGTCTAAGAGACGAGCTGCAGATTCACCAGATTTGGCCAAACCTAGGACTAATACTTTCTTATTTTTAAATTGATCAATTCGTTTCATATCTAGAACTCCATTTCTACTCTTACTATTTTACCATTTTTATGAAAATAAAAAAGCCACAAAGGGCTTTCTTATTTGTTTTTTGTTATAAAAAACCTATTCTACCGACTTGAGGGCTTCTAGCATATCGACCTTTCGGAGATAGTGATTGACAAAAAAACCGAGTATGGTCAAGATGATACCAACAGCTAAAACTGGGATTAGATACACTTCCCAACCGACCTGTGGTTGAAAACGGAAGGTGCCCGGTGCAATCATCTGAATTAGAAATTGATGGAGATAAAAGCCTGAGACCAAACCTACAATCATTCCAACCAGTGACAGTATGATGGTCTCCCGATAGATATAAAGGGTCACTTCTTTATTGTGAAAACCAAGGACCTTAATGGTTGAAAGTTCCCGAATCCGTTCAGCAACATTGATATTTGTCAGATTATAAAGAATCACAATAGCTAATAACACTGATACCAACACTAAAATTGCCATGGTTTGGTTAAGGGAACTGGCAAAACTTTCAAAGAGCTGAATGGTTGAAGCATTTTGAACGAGGCCACTGACAGCTGCTTGCTCCATAAATTCTCCCGCAACTCTTTCAGTATTCCCTTCACTATTATCTTTAAGTTGGACTAGATAGGTATTCATCTTAGGAGCATGACCGTATATCTCCTCATAGGTGGCCTGATTCATATAGACAAAATGGCCCACATAGTGCTCGGTAATAGCTCCTACTTTAAAGGTTTTCCCATCGATTGTAAAGTTGTCACCAACAGAAACTCCAGCCAACTGGGCTAATTTTTCAGTCAAGACAACTCCGTTAGACAAGCCCAGTTTTTCCCCATTTTTTTCTAAACGGACAAATGGAGCCAGGTCATCCTGATCAGTGACCATGATGGTCACGGTCTGAACGCCAGCCTTACCGGCATAGTCTTCCTCAATCTGTTTGGAAGAAATTAAACGATAGTTTTCAACTTCATCACTCTGCAATTTTTCTTCTAGCTTTGCCTTATCAGAATCTGAAGCTCGAGAATTGACAGAGAGAACCATCTGGTATTGTTGCAGATTCTTAAACTGCCTGTCAGCAACTCCTACCACAGAAGATTGAATACCAAGCCCTGCAAAGAGGAGAGCTACTGAACCTGCAACCACAAAAATGGTCATCAGCATACGTTGTTTGTAACGGAAAATATTGCGGGCAGTTACCTTTTGGGTAAAGCTCAAATGAGACCAGATAAAGGTTATCCGCTCCAAGAGAATCTTTGAGCCCTTGACTGGTGGCTTGGGTAGTAATAATTGTGCTGCTTCTTCATGCAATTCTCTACGAGATACAAGGTAGGCAGGTAGGACACTAGCTACTAAGCTTAGTCCCAAAGCCAAGCAACTATAGGTCCAATAGAAATACTGCTGACTCTCACCAACGTTCATTCGCTTAGTGATGATATGCGAAATAGTAGGTGCTAGGAGGTAGTGACCAATCAGAATTCCTAG
>CAJPKC010000098.1 GCA_905370255.1 Streptococcus oralis | reverse complement strand
ATCTCTTTTCTCTGATTGGACCTTTGATGTAATCTTCTTTATAAATTTCCCCGTTTTTTGTTCTATGGTATAATAAGACCATTAGATGAAAAAGGGGATTTTTTAATGAAAAAAGCAATGACTCTCTGAACTGCCCCCAAAAGTTAGACAATGTATTTAAGAAAAGGATTTAGTTATGTATTGCACAGGACTAAGTCCTTTTCTACCATTTGTCAAGTGTATCAAGGTATTTGATGAAAAATAGTTTTACCTTAATTCGTTTATTGTTGTAATAATCAATATAATCTAAGTCTTATCGGAAACTTTCTGTAACTCTTCCTTAATAGTCTCTTGCTTTCTCGCTATAAGATTTCGAACCTGTCTTCTGGGTATTTTAGTTGCTCTTTTTCTTCTCCCAATAATTGTATACTCGTTTTTCGTGTATGATACTAACCATTGTCACCATAGAACGATTAGGTAAAGTCTAAGACGCTGATACACTTCTCTGTGAACGACCTTCCAGTAGAATTTTATTAATTATTTTTTTATTTAATTCAGGGAAATCGCAACAATCTTTCCCCTTTTTAACGATTTTTATTCCATAACGGTTAATTAATTCAATCATGTACTTAAGGTTAGGAATATTTATACTCAAGATATTTGCAAGTTACTCTAAGCTATATCCTTGGTTTCTAAGGTCATAGATTTTACGCTTGTCATCATAAGTCAATTTCATAAAAAAAAAACACCTCAAAAGTTAGATTTTTTCTCTCTAACTTTTGGGGTGCATTACACTCATATAGTGAACTTTTTTTATACAGTATTGCAATTTTACAGTTAAGACTTTAAACTATGAATAGTTTATTCTTAATGATTTTCAAGGTTGTGAAGTGAGTAAATAACAGCTCTTGCTATGTGCCAAGCTAAAATAGGAGGAACTGCATTTCCTATAGCCTTGTATGCTGATGATGTGCTAGTGTTAAAAATGAAATTATCAGGAAAAGATTGTATCCTAGCACATTCTCTAACGGATAGCCTTCTCCATCCTTGTTTATCTCGGTGATCATTAGGATTATTGGTATAGTTAGGATCTGTATTATAATGCGCTTCAATATTGCCGTGATGCTCAGCACGTATCGTGGGAGCAGGGGCATTTCGTTGAATTTGATTATTTCCTTGTCGTTTTATATCGTCGCCATAGAATTTCGCATGAGATACATTATTCCAATTATGATTTGGAATTTGGTTTGTATTAAATAAATTCCAGATATCTTCTAAACCATCAAAAGCTGTACGTGGAGTTGTCGCATGTGTAGGACTTGGATAAGAAATATCAATATTCCTACCTAAGTCACTTCTAACTCCCACAATGATAACTCGTCTTCTTGATTGTGGAACGCCATAATCTGCTGCGTCTAATACGTTGTATTGTACATTATATCCAATTTCATTAAAATGGTTCATAATGATTTCTAATGCTGTTGCGTTAACGTTTTCTAAGTTATTATTACGTGTATTGCGAATTCCATCGACATTTTCAGCAACAAATACTTTTGGTTGATAATGCTGGATAAAACGACTCATTTGAAGGTATAATTGTCCACGTTCATCATTTAGTCCAGCCCTTTTACCAGCTATGCTAAAGGTCTGACAAGGGAAACCACCTAAAATAATATCGATGCCATTTGGGTTATTTTGATTTTCATTCCGAGTATTTGGAATGAAGCCGTATTTTTGGTCAATTTCTTCTAAATCAATTTCGTTAATGTTTGTAGTATCTACATCGTGATCAATGTCAAAATTATCTTTGTAAATTTGAGTTGCTTGAAGAAAAATATCGTTGGCATATCTTAGATTGATAGGGTTTTGTGAGTATTCTTGATTGAAGAGCTGAAAACCACCTTTAAATCCATAGTCCATTCCTCCGGCACCAGAGAATAAACTTAGTACATTATAGTGAATGGGGGTGTTTAAAATATCTTGAATTAAATCATCAATTTCAGTTACGTTTACAAATTGTGTATGTTCATGGAATACTGAAGACATGTACAGCACCTTTCTAATAGGAGAATATTAATATAATGGAAGAGAAAATCGAATACCTCTTGAGTGAGGTAAGAAAGTTAATAGAAGATAAACCTTTAGACGATTTAGGGATTGACTTTAGTAAAATTGACGGTGAATATTTTGAAAATGTTTTTAAGAAAAAATGTGAGGAAATTCTAGAGAAACAAGAATTTCAAGGCATTAAGTTAGAAGATATTCGAGGTCATAAGTTTCCAGACTTTATCTTAAACTATAATAATAAAAAATATGGAGTCGAAATTAAATCAAGTGAAAAGGGAAATTGGACCATCCCTGGAAATTCAGTTTTTGAAAATACTCCAACCAACGATTTTGAAGATATTTTTGTATTTTTTGGTAGCTTTAAGGAAAAGGAAAACGCTTTTAAAGTTAAACTTACTGAATATTGGAAAGCTGTGAAAGATATAAAAGTTACTCATAGCCCTAGATTTGAAATAAGTGTTAGAGAAGATGCTGAAACAAGCTTTTTTGAAAACTGGGATAAATTTGTCGCATTTAAACAACAAAGTAAGGAAGAAAAAACAGAATATCTTCAAAAATTTCTTAAAGAACAAAAAGAAGGTCAGAATCTCTGGTATGTCCAGTCTACAGACGGACAAGCGGAGCCGATGCTCTTTGAAGACCTAAAAAAAGAACTTCAGAGTGAGATTTTAGCAAAGTGTTTTATTCTTTTTTCGTCTGATATTTTCAGAGTTAAACAATCACTAGATTCACAGAGATATTTAATGGACAGTAACTATAAAGGGATACTACGATATTTATTAGATGATTATTTCGTATTTAGTGCATCTATAAGAGATAAATTTTCTAATGGTGGTAGAAAAGGTTTATTGGATGATAAAACACCTCCAAAATTTCCTGCTGTTTTCAAAAAATTCTCAGTTTTGGGAAATAAAATTTATATTATTTTAGAGAAGCTTGATAAAGGAGAATTGAGCGATTTTAAGGAAACTTTACTCACTATTTGGAACGGAAGTGAAAACGAAGCTAACTATGATGATATTAGCTTCATCGAATCTTACAAAGCTCATTTAAATTATTTAGAGAATGAGTCTAACCTTCGATATATAATTCGTGAAGAACTAGGAGAATTAGACGTTGATGATAAAACAAGTATTCTATCGAGCAAAATCTCTTCACACTGTAAACTATAACACTATAATTAAGACGCGTCAATCACCGCGTCTTATGTTAATGATGAAAATTATTTAGTCCTTAATAATTCTAAATCCTCCACATAATTCAAAGAAACACGCTTATCTATCAATTTTTGATAGAGACTAGCGACTACCTATTTTAAAGTGCTCTTGGATGCTGGCGTCCGTATTTTCCGTTATACCCCGGGCTTTATCCATGCTAAAGTTTATGTTTCTGACGCCAAACAAGCTGTGGTAGGTACCATTAACACTGATTACCGGAGTCTCTATCAAAATTTTGAAGATGGGGTCTATCTCTATAAAAATCTGGAAGTGCTTAACATTGAACAAGATTTTGAGAAAACCCAGGCACTCTCAGAGGAAGTCACTCTGGAAAGTCTGTCTAAAATACCTATGGCTCATCGTCTAGGTGGCTATCTCTTTTCTCTGATTGGACCTTTGATGTAATCTTCTTTATAAATTTCCCCGTTTTTTGTTCTATGGTATAATAAGACCATTAGATGAAAAAGGGGATTTTTTAATGAAAAAAGCAATGACTCTCTTAGGGGTGACCTTAGTTTCAGGACTAATTTTGACAACAGCACAAGAAGTTAAAGCTCAAGAAACTTCTGAAAACATCATCGCTCTACGAAGCAGACGTAGTGGTTCGCGTTCTTCAAGTAGAGGTAGCAGAAGTGGATCCAAATCTGGTTTTGGCTCAAGCAAAGGACATCATTCTGATGGCAATTCAGGAAAAGGGTATAAATCTGATAGTGGGTCTAGTAAGAGTTACAAGTCAAGTAGTGATCATGACAGTTACAATGGATCTAGTAAAACTTATGGTTCTAGTAGCTCGCATAGTTCGGATTCAGACGTTGACTCTAGTACCAAATCAAGTAGCAGTCAGAGCTATTCAGACAGTCATTCCTCTTCTGGTAACAGTTCTAGCAAGTCAAAATCGGATACAAATTCAGAATACACAAAGCCTAAGATGTCATCTCCTGAGCTAAATGACTCTGAACGTTCTAACTTTCAATCAGGTGCAAAAGTTAGTGACGATGAGACACTCAAAAAGTATTCCAAACAAAATGATGATTTTTCAGATGAACAGTCCAAAAGTGTTTTTGACAATAATGACGACTATCAAACCCGTGACCGTTATTACAGACAAGATGTCATCCGTAATCCCTGGTTCTGGATGTATATGAGCAGACGTTCTTATCATCGCTATGGGAATTCATACCATTCAAAAGTGAATAATAACGCTTATACCAAGGGCTATCAGGATGGCTTTGCGGATGCCGACAAAGGCATTGATAATTATGATTCATACTCAAAGGAATCAACTCTTTTTGGCAAATTCACAACAACTTCAGAAAAAACAGAATACCTACGTGGTTATAAAGATGGTCATGATGATGGAAAGTAAGAACAATAGCTAAGATATTTCCATGGTATTCATGACTTGACTCTGTGATCTATTATGCTAGAATAGGATTATGCGATGAGTCGATTGGCTCTTTAGAGCCTTTTGCGCTGAGGAGGTCTACATTAGATTGTAACGCAGGAGCGGACCTTGAGTAGTTGTGTGAACCTGCTACTCTCATCGAAAGATGCCTCTTATCCCTTGCCGTTTGGTAGGGGATTTTTCTTTATTCTTGGCTTTTTTACCCTTTTCAACTGGACTTAAACGTAGTATAATAGATTCACTAAACTAAATTGATAGAAAATTCCGAAAGAGGTTTAACTATGGGATACACAGTTGCTGTTGTCGGTGCTACAGGTGCCGTTGGTGCTCAAATGATCAAAATGTTGGAAGAATCAACACTTCCAATCGATAAAATTCGCTACCTTGCGTCTGCTCGTTCTGCAGGAAAAGTCTTGCAGTTTAAAGGTCAAGACGTGACCATCGAAGAAACGACTGAAGACGCATTTGAAGGTGTAGACATTGCACTTTTCTCAGCTGGTGGATCTACCTCTGCTAAATATGCACCATACGCTGTTAAAGCCGGTGCAGTAGTCGTTGATAACACATCATACTTCCGTCAAAATCCAGATGTGCCATTGGTTGTACCTGAGGTCAATGCGCATGCGCTTGATGCTCACAACGGTATTATCGCTTGTCCTAACTGTTCAACTATCCAAATGATGGTTGCCCTTGAGCCAGTTCGTCAAAAATGGGGCTTGGACCGTATCATCGTGTCAACTTACCAAGCTGTATCAGGTGCTGGTATGGGAGCAATCCTTGAAACACAACGTGAGTTGAAAG
>CAJPKC010000097.1 GCA_905370255.1 Streptococcus oralis | reverse complement strand
AACAGAAATTGTTGCAAAAACGGTTTTTGTTCTGTATTTTCTTCATTTTGCAGCCTTCTATATCAGTGGCTACGGAAAGGATTTTTTCAAACGCAGTCAATCCGTCGAATTGATAGAGATAGTAAAATACATCATCTTTTTTGCATTGCTGATTAGTTTTTCTAGTTTTTTTCTGAAGGATCAATTTGTAATTTCTAGACGGGGTATGATTTACTTCCTATCTTTGTACGGGGTGTTTAATTATTTCCTGAGTTTTGTTATCAAAAAATATTGGGTTCATTTTAACCATAATTTAAAGGGGAGCCGTAAAATCATTTTGATCACTGCGACAACCCGAATTGAGAAGGTTATCGACCGTTTGTTAAATGCAACTGATGTCGGTGGGAAACTTGTCGCTGTGAGTGTACTAGATAAACCAGATTTTAAACACAATAAAGTAACGGTTATTCCTCGAGAAAACCTCATTAATTATGCAACTCATGAGGTAGTAGACGAAGTCTTTGTGAACCTACCTAGTGAGGATTATGATATTGGTAGCATTATTTCACAATTTGAAACGATGGGAATTGATGTTACTGTTAATTTAAATGCCTTTGATAAGAATTTAGGTAGAAATAAACAGATCCATGAGATGGCTGGATTGAATGTAGTAACTTTTTCTACAAACTTATATAAACCAAGCCACATAGTTGCCAAACGAATTATTGATATTTTAGGGGCAATTGTTGGGCTCATCATTTGTGGACTGGTAAGCATAGTCCTTGTTCCGATGATTCGAAAAGATGGTGGACCAGCGATCTTTTCTCAAACTCGAATAGGGAAAAATGGTCGTCATTTCACTTTTTATAAATTCCGTTCTATGAGAGTAGATGCGGAAGAAATCAAGCAGCAATTGATGGACCAAAATACCATGCAGGGTGGTATGTTTAAGATGGACAATGACCCTCGCGTTACCAAAATTGGACACTTTATTCGAAAGACAAGTTTGGATGAACTGCCCCAATTTTGGAATGTGTTGATTGGTGATATGAGCCTAGTAGGAACTCGACCTCCAACAGTGGACGAATACGAAAAATACACACCTGAACAAAAACGTCGTTTGAGTTTCAAACCAGGAATTACTGGCTTGTGGCAAATTAGTGGTCGAAGTGGAATTACCAACTTTGACGATGTTGTCAAACTAGATGTCGCTTATATCGATGATTGGACAATTTGGAAAGACTTCGAAATTTTATTAAAAACAATAAAAGTAGTGCTGATGAGAGATGGAGCTAAATGATTCTATGAATAAAGTGAGAGAAATTCAATTAGGAGAGTTAACTCTTTTAGAAAGTTATATCGATCTTTGTAAAAGACATGATTTGCGTTATTATGCATTGGGTGGAACTTTACTCGGCGCTATTCGTCATAAGGGTTTTATCCCGTGGGATGACGATATGGATTTAGGGATGCCTAGAAAAGATTATGAAAAATTCTTGTCAATTTGTGAGAAAGAGCTTCCTGAAAGTGTTATATTAAGACTTCACGATGATAATCTAGGTAATACTTCGATTATGGATACTTCAATCCAAATTCAATTTGGCAATGAATGGTGTAGTCCTTTTATTGATATCTTTCCCTTAGACGGTTACCCAGAAGACGGAATCCATTACTGGGTGCATACAAATAAAATAAAGTTCTATCGTGCTTTGTCTAAAATTTCTGTTATCGATCGTTTGCATGAGCGAGATAGAGGTTCGTTCGAAAATGCGATTGTAAAAGTTTCAAGAGCCTTAAAATTAAATAAACTCTTAAACACTTCAAAAATTAACAAAAAATTACAAAGTATCATTAAACAATATGATTACGAGACTAGTAACATGGTCGGAAATGTCTTGGGTTCCTACCGCGAACGAGAACTCGCAAGAAAAGAAGTATTCGGTGAACCGCAATTACTAGAGTTTGAAAACTTAAAAATTAGTTGTCATGCAAATCCTGATGAATATTTGACAAAAATATACGGTGATTACATGCAACTGCCAAAAGAAGCTGAGCGTAAGGGTCATTTTGAGTCTACGTGGGGAGATTAAATTGAATAGTTTTAATTTAATGGGGGTCAGAATTGACCCCTTAACAATGGACGAAACTGTCCAAGCTGTTGAAAAATTTGTTCTTGATCAACGTCCACTCCACTTAATGGGAGTGAATGCAGACAAAATTAATCAATGTCAAACAGATGAATCTATTAAAAAGATTGTTAACGATTCTGAAATCATTAATGCAGATGGGGCTTCAGTTGTTCTTGCTTCCCGTTTTTTAGGTTATCAAGTTCCTGAGAGAGTCGCTGGGATTGATTTGATGCAGGAATTGCTCCATTTGGCCAATGAAAAAGGCTACTCTGTCTACTTCTTCGGGGCAAAAGAGGAAGTCTTGACAGATATGTTAACTATCTTTAAAAAGGATTATCCGAATCTCCGAGTAGTGGGGCATCGCAATGGCTATTTCTCTGCAGAAGAGGAAGAGGCTATTCAAGAAGATATTCGTGAGAAGAATCCTGACTTTGTCTTTGTTGGCATTACCTCTCCTAAAAAGGAGTACTTGATCCAGAAGTTTATGGACAATGGAGTAAACTCGGTCTTTATGGGAGTTGGAGGTAGTTTTGACGTTTTATCTGGCCATATTAAACGAGCTCCTTTATGGATGCAACATGCGCATCTTGAGTGGCTGTTCCGAGTGGCAAATGAACCTAAACGTCTCTTTAAACGTTATTTCGTAGGAAATGTCACGTTTATTAAGCGAGTATTAGATGAAAAACGAAAATCAAAAAAATAATATTTTACATATTTCACGTACCATGGATATTGGTGGTGCAGAGAGAATTGTCTACCAATTGAGCTCAGATTTGAAAGATGAGTTTGATAGTGTCCATGTGGCGTCTACTGGTGGGCTTTGGGAGAGCGAACTGGCTGCTCAAGGGATTCAACATCATAAAATTTTAGATATCGATAGTAAAAATCCTTTGACAATATTAAAGCTTCTATATACTATTCGCCAGATTATCAAAAATAATGAGATTACTATAGTTCACACTCATCATCGTATGGCCGCTTTTTATATTCGATTATTAAATTTTGTTTATCCAAAATTAACTCACGTTTATACTGCCCACAATGTCTTCAAAGATAAATTACCTCTATATAAATTTGCTTTAGGAAATGCTAAAAGTGTAGCAGTAGGAGAGGCAGTAAATAAAAACCTAAAAGAAGACGTAGTGATTACTGATCGTAGGGTTATTTATAATGGAGTTGTTTTAAAAGAAACGGATGACCCAGTCGATGAGATTATCAGTTATAGTGGGATTAAAATAGGGTGTATTGCAAGATTATCTGAACAGAAGGGCTTGATATATCTTATTGAAGCTATGTCTTTACTTACGGTAAAGGATATTCGATTGTTTATCGTCGGTGATGGTGAGCTTAAAAATGAACTTGAGAATAAGGTTAAAGAGCTTCATCTTCAAGATTCGGTAACATTTTTAGGGTATCGCAAGGATATCGTAGAATGTATCAATAGTTTTGATTTTTGTGTTTTACCTTCAGTATTTGAAGGATTTGGCCTAGTTGCTATTGAGGCATTTATGAATAGCAAAACCTTAGTTGCGACGGATATACCGGGATTAAACGAAGTTGTAACAAATAAAAATGGGGTTCTAGTTCCGGCAAAAGACCCTGCTGCTCTAGCATCTGCTATTGATAAATTAGCTACAGATGCAACATTAAGACAGGAACTTTCTAGCCAAGCAAAGAATGACTATGAAAATAAATTTAGTTATCCTTTATTCTTGGAGAACTATAGGAAACTGTATAGAGAACTAAAGGGAGAATCAAAATGAAAAAAGTCATGTTGGTTTTTGGGACGCGTCCAGAAGCAATCAAAATGTGTCCTTTGGTAAACGAGTTGAAAAAAAATGACTCGATTAAGACACTTGTCTGCGTGACTGGACAACATAAGGAGATGCTTGAGCAAGTTTTGGATGTCTTTAAAGTCGTTCCTGATTATGATCTGGGGATTATGAAGGCGAATCAAACCCTATTTTCAATTACGACCAGTATTCTTGACAAAATTCAAGCGGTGCTTGAACAAGAAAAACCAGATATTGTACTTGTTCACGGAGATACGACGACAACTTTCGCAACGGCCTTGGCAGCCTTTTACATGGGAATAAAAGTTGGACACGTGGAAGCAGGTTTAAGAACCTACAATCTTCAAAGTCCATTCCCTGAGGAGTTCAACCGTCAGACTGCTTCTATTATTGCAGATTATAATTTTGCTCCGACAGAAGTTGCAAAGGAAAATCTTCTAAAAGAGGGAAGAGGGAATATTTTTGTAACAGGGAATACCGTTATT
This sequence comes from Streptococcus oralis, assembly GCA_905370255.1. Next base: position 1,095 of record CAJPKC010000097.1, on the reverse strand, counting down.
GACGCTTTGAAGACAACTGTTCAGGATAATTATGACCACCCAATTTTAGAGTGGGCTAAGGATAGTAAACTAATTATGCTGACAGCTCACAGACGTGAAAATCTTGGGCAACCAATGGAAAATATGTTTAATGCTGTTAATCGTATTTTAAATGAATTTGAAGATGTAAAAGTTGTTTACCCAATTCATAAAAACCCTAAGGTTCGTGAATTGGCCAGTAAAGTATTTGGCGATAATGAACGTATGAAAATTATTGAACCTTTAGAGGTCATTGATTTCCATAATTTTATGAATCAAAGCTACATGATTTTAACAGATTCTGGTGGAGTTCAAGAAGAAGCTCCATCCTTAGGGAAACCAGTTTTAGTCATGCGTGATACCACAGAACGTCCTGAAGGGATTGCGGCAGGAACTTTGAAATTGGTAGGAACAGAAGAAGAAAATATTTATACGAATTTTAAGCTTCTTTTGGAAAATGAAGAGGAATACAACAAGATGAGTAAGGCAAGCAATCCTTATGGAGATGGGAAGGCTTGTGAGCGAATCGTTGATATCATTTTTGAAGGATAGGGATAATGGAAAAGGTTTCTATTGTTGTACCTGTGTATAATGTCGAAACTTACTTAAACTATTGCGTCAATAGCCTCAGACAGCAGACGTACACAAATATTTAGATTATATTGGTAGACGATGGTTCGCCAGATGCTTCTGGAGAAATTTGTGCTCAACATGCTCAAGAAGATGAGCGTGTACGAGTACTCCATATTGAAAATGGAGGACTATCAAATGCTCGAAATACAGGAGTTAAAGAAGCCTCAACTGATTGGATTATCTTTGTTGATTCAGATGATTATTACGATAGAAGGACTGTAGAATATTTAGTAGGACTTAGAGATAAATACGGAGTTGAACTAGTAGCAACTCCAGTGATTGAAGTTCGAGATTATGAATCTAAAGATTTCTCTGGCTCTTTAACGGAGAAATCTTCTGAAAAATTAGATCGCTATACAGCCTTAAAAGAGATGTTCTACGGAAATCGTGTAGGGACTCATTCGGGTGGGAAACTTTATAAGAAGACGATTCTGTCACGTTTCC
>CAJPKC010000096.1 GCA_905370255.1 Streptococcus oralis | reverse complement strand
CGTAACAGATAAGTTATATTATCAATATAAGTAGAAAGTACTTTTTTTTAAAATACAAAATTCAGAAAGAGAGGTGCAAACATGCGCAGCAAAGACAAAATCCTCGGCGTCCTATACGGCCAAGCCATCGGTGATGCAATAGGAATGCCATCGGAATTATGGCCAGTCGAGAATATTCGAGATCAATTTGGTGGAAAAATTACTACTTTTCTTGATGGCCCTGACAATAACGATATCGCCAAAAACTTTAAAAAAGGCCAATACACCGATGACACCAATCAGGCACTAGCTATATTGGACGGACTAATCGAAAACAACTGGCAACCCAATTCAGAGATCTTGGTGAAGCATATTATGGCATGGGCAGAATCAGTCGGTGCTTGGGAGAACAACATCCTTGGACCAAGTAGTAAGGCTGCATTGTCGGCCATCAAAGCCGGCCAAGACCCTCGCCCGATTACGGATCAGGCACTGACTAACGGTGCAGGAATGAGAATCTCACCAATTGGTGCTTTATTTGAGCCCAATCAACTTTCAAAACTTGTCCAAATGGTCTTTGATATTACAAAGATCACACATTCCAGCGATGTTTCAATCAGTGGAGCGTCAATGATTGCTGGAGCCGTTACGGCATCTATGGCCGATCAGAATTGGGACGACATAATCGATTTTGCCTTAAGAGCCAATGATGCTGGTTTCAAATTAGGTGCCCCCACATGGGCAGCCAAGACACATGATCGTTTGCAGTTAGGAATTGAGATTGCTCATAAATATAAGGATGATGACGGCAAATTTAGTCAGCATATTTACGACTTGATCGGCACAGGAACAATGATTTCTGAAAGCATCCCCGCTGCGGTTTCAATCGCTTATTATTGTCGCGATGTTCAAAAATGCGCCTTAATGTGCGCCAACCTTGGTGGTGATACTGACACCATTGGTGCGATGGCAACCGCAATTTGTGGCGCCAAGAATGGTCAATCTTCCATTCCTGTGGAGTGGGTTAACTTAATCGATCAGCAAAATCCCGAGCATGACTTCAATGAGTACGCGGATAAAATTTTACAGTTCCACATTAACCAAAAGGGGTGATATTCATGGATGACAATATTATCAAGATTCCAGATTCGGAGAAAACGTTGACTGCTGGCAAACTCTTTTACAACTGGTTCGCAGCCAATATCGGTATCATGGGCTTTGTGTTTGGTGCCATGATCGTCAGTTATCATTTATCATTTTTTCAAGCTATTATTGCGTCACTTGTTGGTGCGCTGTCCTTCGCGGTCCCTGGTTGGGTCGCAATGATTGGTCAAAAAGAAGGGGTCACAACTTTTAAATTGAGTCGGGCGGCCTATGGCACGCATGGCAATAAAATTCCTAATGCGATTGCCTGGTTTAACATGGTTGGCTGGCTTGCCGTTAATGTCATTACGGGAACATTGTTGTTGGTATCACTATTCAGTATTATCAATGTTGAAAAGTCTTCAGTTACCACAGCGGTCGCCCTGGTGATTTTTGGTGGGCTAGTTGTTCTATCCGGTTTGTTAAAAGAAGATACCCTCGCTAAAATACAAACCTGGTTGAGTTGGATATTTGGAATTTTAACTGTGCTGATTCTCGTGTTGTTCCTCTTAAAAGCCAAATGGCAGGAAGCTTTTAGTCTACCATCGGGAAGTTGGATTACTGGGGTCCTTCCTGCTGTGAGCATCGTTGCTGCCGGATCTGGTATTTCATGGTCGATGGCTGCTGCCGACTGGGGAGCCTATGTGACCAAAAAGACAAAGCCGTCTGCTACTTTTTGGAACACTACAATGGGCGGAGCCGTTCCTTTGTTTGTCTTAATGGCCGGAGGAGTAATGCTCAGTACGATTGAACCCTCATTGGCAACTACTGGTGATCCGTTTGGCGTCATGTATTCTGCTTTACCAACTTGGATCGGGCCAATTTATTTCTTAGTTGCAGCTGGCGGACTCATTCCGCAATGTATTATTTCTTTTCGATCTGCACGCATTAATTTGGCGACAATTGGAATTAACGTCACTCAACGAACCTCATTAATGATTCATGGGGCCATCGTTTTGGCAATTCCGATTTATGTATTGTTTATTTCTGGAAACTTTCTCAGTAATTTTGAGCTCTTCTTAAATTTCCTGGGCATTTGTCTAGCAAGTTGGGTGGCAATTTTCTTATGTGATAGTGTTATGTTCAGATCACAAAGTTATGATGTCGCTCTGCTTGAAAATGATTCAAAGACACATTTCAATTGGCGGGGAATTATTTCTTGGATCTTGGCTACAACTACTGGATTCTTGTTCACAAACAACGCAATTTGGAATGGGCCATTTGCTCATGGTATCTTTAGGAATAATAGTTTAGGAGTCTTTGTCTCCGCAATTATCGCGATTATTTGCATGTTGTTGTGGAAGGTTGCCGTTCCAAATAAGAAGGGGGCATAAATGAGTAAAACATTAGTGATTGGAGCGGCCTTTGTTGATGTGTTAATGGACGTTCCAAAGCTACCAACGACTGGTGAAGATATTAGTGGTCATCTACGGGCAAATATCGTAGGTGGATCAGCCTTTAATGTATATGGCGCGATTAAATATGCGGGGCAAGATGCTGATTTATTTGTGCCAGTTGGGGAAGGCCAATACGCGGACTTGGTATCGGAGGATATGGCTAAGATGGGTATTCGACCTCTTCTAAAAGTTAATGGTGCAGATAATGGCTGGGATATTTCATTTGTGGAGCCGGATGGTGAGAGGAGCTTTTTGACTGTTAACGGCATTGAACAGCTCTGGCAGCCTGATTGGTTCGAGAATATCGACATTTCTAATTATGATTCTTTTTATATTAGTGGTTATGAAATGGAAGATGATAAGGTTGCGGGAGTCATCCTGGATGCGTTGGATAAACGAAATTCTGATTCTCAGGTGTTATTTGATGCTTCACCAAGAATTGAGTATATTTCTCAAAAGACCCTTCAGAGATTGTATGACAATCACGTTATGATTCACTGCAATGAAGACGAAACTAGATATCTGTTTCCGGGAGTAAGCAGCTTGGAGATGAAGTGTCAGGAAATCTTTGTTAAAACTCACGCACCAATTGTTCTGACCTTAGGTGAAGAAGGGGCTTATCTTTATGCAGGGAAGCATCATTTTGAGATGGTCCGTTCGGCCAAAGTCAAGGTTGTTAATACGCTTGGAGCTGGTGATACGTTCTGCGGTGGTTTTCTGGCTGGTCTAAGTCAGAATATGAGCTTGCCAGAGGCCGTTCAGCAGGGCAATGAGCTGGCGGCTCTTGTTGTTGGTCAAGATAGTGGGACCTTGTTGAATAAGCAATAGAATAATAGATTCTGTTGCGAAGTTTGAAAATCAAACGCGCCCTCTCTGAACTCCAAATATCTTAGGCTGTTATTCCCATTAATACCTTGATTTCAGTGGCTCTTTTCTACCATTTGTCAAGTCTATCAAGGCTTTAAGTAAAAAAAGAGATAAGGGCTCTTTCGAACCATTGGTGTCTTATCTGGGGAACAAGTTGACTGGCCTTTTATCTGTAGTCAATTCCCCATATCTGCAGAAGTTTTTCACCTAAGACATACTTTAGCTAAGGTCAATAGGACTGAGTGGCTGAACTATTTTGATCACTTATTTGAATGGATAGGGAATGGTCAGCTAGTCCTACCAGAACCATCAGCTATATTTTCGATTGAAGACTATAAAAAAGCCTTGACAGCTCAAGAAGAACCAGGCCGTCAAGGAAAGATACTTTTTAAATTCTGACCCCCAAGGAGATTCTAATGACAAAAATCGATGGTTTTGCCCACGACTATTAGTGAGCATGGTAGTGCTTGGGGTTTAGTATACAATGCAAAAAGACCTAGATTGGAACTCTAGGCCTTTTTGTATTGTATTTATAGAAGTGAGCATCACATGTTATTGGAATAGGTATAGCCAAACATATAGCAAAAAAGTAATAATCAAGTCAATCACAAAACGAATTTGGTGGTGTGATTTGTTGAATTTTTGGTTATTTAGACCATTCAGGAGAGCGCCCCCGCAAATTGTCGAGCTAGCAAATAGCCATATATAAAATGCTAAGGTACGATTAACCATAACAAGGAGAAGGGCCGAGATACAAGTAATGGCACCAACAATAATAAATACGATTCCTAAGCTTTTTTTGCCTTTTAGAATAGCTGATAGTGCAGCAACAAGATGAAGCAGGACAAAAGCAAGGGCTAAGAATACTGTGATGATGCTAAAGATGAGATAAAGTGACATGGACGTTTCCTTTCTATGATATGATTGCCTGAGTTCTATTTTTTATGACCGATTTTATTAAGAATCATAAATGATACTACAAGATTTAAAACGATAACCAATAAGGTAAATAGAGAGTAACCATAAAGTATAATTGGAAATTCATTTTTGATATTGCATAGAGTAAACAAACTCGTTAGAATTCCCGTCAACAATCCAGGCACATATTTTCTAATAACGATTGTCTGAATCAGATGTCCGAATACATGGAAGATATAAGCGATTATGATGGTTGTATAAATGGTATAGTTATTAAACTGGTAACTAAGATATAGCGACGTCATAAGGATGAGAAATTGCTCTAAGACAATGGCATTGAAAGCAAATGGAGTGTAAAAAGATAGGATTCGATTGTTTGGATACTGGATTGATATTTTTTTGACAAAGGATGGCATCCAAACGATTTCTTCGAGTTCGTGAAGCATGAATAGGGCTGGAAAAAGAAAATAAAATTGCACGCTGGTCATTGAAAATACTCCCTTCTAGTTAGTACCCACTTTTAGAATCTCCAAATAAAACTGGATAACTTCCTGTTCAGTGTAGGACTTACCTTTCTTCAACCACCAGCTGAGAGTTTCAATGAAATGGCTGACGACCAAGTGCTTGAGATAGGAGTGAGGGATGGTTGGATGAGCATGGCTTAGTTCGTCGGCTACCATTGGGTAGACGTCATGTTCCAGCTCCTTTCTTAGTTGCCGTATAAAATAATCGTTTTTAGAGAGCAAGAGACTGGTCACATGATCTTGATTTTTCTTGAAATGCTGAAAGATATGGGCCAGGTAGTCTTGTGGTGAGAGGTGTTCAGCACGCTCAAAGAGATGGTGAAAGAGCTTTTGACAGAGTTCATCTAGCAATAATTCCTTACTCTCGTAATGGCTGTAAAAGGTCGAGCGCCCCACATCGGCTAAGTCAATGATTTCTTGAACCGTTATGGTTTCATAGCCTTTTTGGTTGAGTAACTGTAAAAAAGCACTATAGATAGCTTTTCGAGTCTTAGTAATACGACGATCCTGAGCAGTCATATGGACAATTTGAACAAACTGTTCAGTAACGTACACCCTAAACGGTTTGCCCCTATCCTTTCTGTTGTGAATGTTAGATAATGATAATGAACATGATGTTCATGAATCTATTATAACAAAGGAAATAGGATTATGAAG
>CAJPKC010000095.1 GCA_905370255.1 Streptococcus oralis | reverse complement strand
ATAGCATGAAAGGTGAATTTTTGTGGATAACTTCTTTCTAAAACACACAATTTTCACAGAAAAAAACGAATAAAGCTAGTGGAGGTAAGCAAATGGCAGAATTTTCATTTGAAATTGAAGAAAAACTTTTGGTCTTGTCTGAGAATGACAAGGGTTGGACTAAGGAACTCAATCGTGTGAGCTTTAATGGCGCACCTGCTAAGTATGACATCCGTACGTGGAGTCCAGACCATACCAAGATGGGCAAGGGAATTACCCTCAGCAACGAAGAATTCCAAGTTCTCGTTGACGCCTTCAAAAACTAAAACAAGGTCAGCATGGCGCTGGCCTTATTTTTTTGTTTAAAACGTATCAAAGATAAGTTTGAGATTGAGAATGGTTAGGACAATAGCAATGGCATAACCGAGGAAGGTATTCCACTTGGCATTGACGTGTTTTCCCATGAGTGATTTTTTAGAAGTGTAGTAAATCAAAGGGAAGATAGAGAATGGCAAGGCAATTGAAAGGAATACTTGTGAATAAACCAAGAGTTGATCCAGTGTCTTTTCTTGATCGCCGTAGAGAATGGCTACAATGATAACAGGTAGCAAGGCGAAGAGACGTGTGAACAAACGAATTACCCACTGTGGTAACCGCATGTGGAGGAAGCCTTCCATGACAATCTGACCAGTTAGGGTACCGGTGATAGTAGAGTTTTGACCACTAGCCAAGAGCGCTAAGGCAAAGAGAGTTGAAAGTGTCGAACTAGCTACCGCACCAGCAATCTTAGAGTCCTGAAGAGCATTGTACATTTGTGAGAAGGCTGAAATATCAGAAGCGTGACCAAAGAAGAGAGCTGCCCCCAAAATCAAGAGGAGGGAGTTAACCACAAAGGCCAAAGTCAACTGAATGTTGGAGTCCCAGGTCATGAAACGGACAGCCTTAGTCACGTCTTTACCATCAGAATAGTCAACCTTACGAGTCTGTGACAAGGATGAGTGCAAGTAGAGGTTATGTGGCATAACGGTTGCACCCACAATCCCAAGTGCCAAAGTCAACTGGTTGGTGTGCCCAGCAGCATGTGGCTCAAAGAGCGCTGGCGTAGGGAGATAACCCTCGAGGATTCCCTTAATACTAGGCTCAGACAAGGCTACCAAGTAGACAAAGATAACCAAGATGGTCAAAATCAAGGTTGAAACAATAGCCTCGATTTTCTTGAATCCCAGCTTCATGATGAGTAGGAGTAGGAAGACATCTAGGACTGTCACCAGAATGGCAACCATAATTGGAATACCAAAGAGCAGGTTAAGTGCGATGGCAGAACCAAGCACCTCGGCCAAGTCCGTCGCCATTAAGGCAAGCTCCAGAATCACCCAAAGCGTGTATCGTAGCCATTTGGGCGAGTGGTATGCAGTTGCTTGAGCCAGGTCCATTTGAGTCACAATCCCTAATTTCCCAGCCATTTGTTGCAACTGCATAGCGATTAAAGATGAAATTAAGATGACAAAGAGTAGGCTGTACTTGTAGGTTGCCCCACCGACGACACTGGTAATCCAGTTCCCTGGATCCATGTAACCCACGGCCACAAGAGCCCCAGGTCCCAAGAAAGCCTTAAGATTTTGCCAAAAACGATTATTATTTGGTGTATCTATGGATTGGTTTACCTCAGAAAGGGAAACCTTTTTTGAAGTTGTCATAAACACCTCTTTCTAAGTCGTATCTACCTAAAAGTGTATTATTTCTAGAAAGACAGACAATTTTATTATAACACTATGAGGAAGATGTGCAAGGTTTTGACTTATCCTACATTGATATCATAGAGGACTTTTCAGAATTGACTTTTTATACTAAACTATAAGAGTAGATGATTTCATAGATGAGGGAGAAAAAATAATTGAAAACATTTCAGCTAACAGCTAAGAAAAAGATTACCCTGGCACTCGTAGTTGTCATAGTGGTTGCTTTGCTTATCTTTATCATTAACGTACAGATAAATCAGCCTGATAACCTACCTGCCAATTACATGGAGCGCCTTAAAAATCCTGGAATGACCGGAGATTACATCGGCCTCTGGAAGTCTCGCTGGCATGAAGAAAATAAAGCATGGATTTATCCTGCGAAACAATACGCTATCTATGCAGTAGTAGCCCTTGCTTGTTTGTCAGCTTGGGTCGCAGCTTCAAAAGCAAAATTTTGGAAATAAGAAAATGCTTCTCTCGATTGAGGGAAGCGTTTTTAAATATTATCCAGCAATATCGATTTCTACAATAAATTCACCGATTTTTCTTACAATGTCTGTCACTAATGCATTTCCCATAAAGAACATTCGCATCTTATCAGAAACCTCGGTAACAGTACCGTCAGATAATCTTTTTAGAGCTGTCCAGTTATCAGGGAAATCTTGTAAACGTTCTGCCTCGACAGGAGTAATAAGCCTATATTTTCCATTAACATTCAAGAAATGAGTAGAGCGATTAACTGTCCCTTCTGAAGTTAGCATGGTACGACCGGGAAGGTTTAAGTCGTCGGTTGGTGACATTCCTCCCTCAGAGTAAATATAGGTGTGTCCATCCGCAGAGGTACGTTCGATTCGTTTAGGCCCTCGCAAATACTGGAACTTTTCGAGTTTGGCTGGATCATTAATAAAGAACTTTTCAGGGACTTCCTCTTCATTTTGAAGAATCTCACCTAATGTAATTGGTTCACCATCATAGTTAGGTGCAGTATCAATAGAATAGTACCTACCATGACGCATAACACCAGTATTCCAAACAGTTCCTGAGAAGTTATCAGAAACCTCAACGATATCCTCAGGGAGTTCATAGTAGACATGGCGTTTTTTGACTGGTGTATTCAAAATAGGAAATTGGGTTGCAAACAGTCCTTCATGAACAATATAATCGTCGTATCTATTTTCATCAAAAACTTGTTCTTGTTCTTCAAATCGTTGATCCATTTGATGTGCGAATGGAATATCATTTCGATAAATAAAGAAAAACACACGACGACGTCTTTGGCTTCGACCGTAATCAGCAGCATTGATTACACGCCATTCAACAGAATATCCAAGATTATTAAACGCAGTCAACATAATAGCAAAGTCTCGACCACGCTGTTTTGAAGGAGCTTTTAGAAGTCTGTCAACATTTTCTAGAATAAGAAATCTCGGTCTAATAATCCTAGTCGCTCGAATGATTTCCCAGAAAAGGACACCCTTTTGTCCTTCAATACCTTGTTCGTTCTTTTTGCTACGAGCCACAGAGTAGTCTTGACAGGGAAAACCACCGACAATCATATCCGCATTCATTTCAGCAAACTGTTCATCCGTAATATCAGCGATGCTAACATTAATATTTTCACTGTCTGGAAAATGATAATTGTATACTTCAAAAGCATCCTGAGACTTCCTCGAAGGTTCCCATTGGTTGCTCCATAATGTTTCGAAATAATCAGGGTGAGCATTTTCGAGTCCTATACGGAACCCCCCAACACCCGCAAATAATTCTAAAACGTTCATTCTATTCTCCTTTTCAGTATGTTAATTATATCTTATTATTCGTAATTGATCAAGTTTTAAAATCGAAATATTAAGAACAATGTAAGTGATGTAATTTATATAAAGTTGCTTAATTTTTACTGTAGATTGCTAATAATAAACATTCTTAATTGTATTTTGTTAGAATATAGGTAATATCCTATTTATATACAGAGGGCGTAAAATGACAAAATGGAATTCAGTAGAAGAAGTTCATAAGCATGCAAAAAAAGCAGTGGGACAAAAAATTCGTAATCTAGTTTCAGAAGAAACAGTTGAAAAATATTATGCATCGCCAAATAATAAAGGTTGGTTAGGTAATGCGATAGAAAGTGATTGGTTTCATATTCCTAATAATTCAAGGGCAGAGGCAGATATTCCTTATTTAAATTTAGAGATTAAGGTAACTCCTATAATAGAAACAAAAAAAGGTTGGAGTGCAAAGGAAAGGCTGACATTAAATATTTTTGACTTTAATGATGAATACAAAAGGTCTTTTGAAAATGCTTCTTTTCTCGAAAAGGCAAATCTCACGGAATTATTATACTATCAATACTTAAATAATATTGATTATCCAGATATGTGTATTGTTAATGCACATTTATTTGATATTATGAAAGATATATCTGAAGAGGATTTATTAATCATTAAGTCTGACTGGGAAAAAATTGTAGATAAGATAAAGGAAGGAAAAGCAGAAGAATTATCAGATAAACTGACGAAATATTTAGCTGCGACAACAAAAGGTTCGAAAACTGAAAGAAACATGACTTCCCAGCCTTTTAGTGATGTTAAAGCACACAGAAGGGCATTTACATTTAAACCTTCATATATGACGCAGTTTGCTAGAAGGTTAATGGGGGATAAAACTAGTGAAACAATATTTAAAGATATTAATGAATTAAAAGAAAAATCATTTGAAGAAATTATTGTTGATAGATTTGCTCCATTTATTGGAAAAACGAAGAGAGAATTGGCATCTCAATTTGATGTAACTATAAAAGACAAAAATGATAAATCAAGCTCAGCTCTTCTAGCAAGAAAAATGTTGAATATATCATCAGATATCCAAGAAACCGATGAGTTCAAAAAATCAGGTATTGCTGTAAAAATTGTAACTTACGATTCTACAAAAAAACATACCTATCCAAAGTTGAAAGAAGGATTAAAGTTACAATTACCAGATGGAAATTACAATGTGGATCCAAATGAAATGCTTGCCGTTGATTGGGAAGAATCAGATGTATATAACTATCTATCGACTTATAAGTTCCTGTTAGTAGTTTTTGAGAAGAAAAATGAAGAAACTATCTTTAAGGATGCTAAGTTTTGGTATGTACCCGATGAAGATTTGATTACAGTGGGGCAAATATGGACAAAAGCTAAGCAGATATTTGAGAAGGGGGTTGAACTCTCCTATAAAAGTAGTAATCTAAAAAAAGGTTATATTATTGAAAATAATTTACCATCTGAAAGTGGTAAAGGTACTGTTTTTCATATTAGACCATCGAGTAAAAAATCCTGTTACATTCCTAATAAAAAGTTGGCAATGAGACTCCCACACAAAAGTACATGGATTAATGTCCCGGATGATAAAATTAATGAATTTCATGATTATTACATGACGAAACAGTCGTGGTGGTTTAGTCCTGGATATATGTATGAGCAGGTTAAAGAATTCTTTGAATAACATTATCAAGACCCTCTACTGTGAAAAAGCGATTGAAACAATGTCTCGCAGCATCAAAAGCAAAATTTTGGAAATAAGAAAATGCTTCTCTCGAGATGAGAGAAGCGTTTTTTCATATTATCCGATGTGAGTTTTATATTGACTGAACATCTCGTCGATATCATCTTCAACCAAGTGATAGATTTTCCAGTCAAATTCAGTTTTAGCAACATCATCAACCAAGACTGTATAACAAAAATCCATATAATCTTCATAAAAATCAGAGATGAAGGGGAGGAGTGTGTCAC
>CAJPKC010000094.1 GCA_905370255.1 Streptococcus oralis | reverse complement strand
GGCTTGAGTTTCCTGTTGTCTTTATCATTGGTATGGAGGAAAATGTCTTTCCGCTTAGCCGCGCAGCTGAGGATCCTGATGAGTTAGAAGAAGAACGTCGTTTGGCCTACGTAGGAATCACGCGAGCTGAGAAAATTCTTTATCTGACCAATGCAAACTCTAGATTGCTATTCGGACGTACTAGTTACAATCGTCCCACACGCTTTATCAATGAGATTAGTTCAGATTTGTTGACTTATCAAGGATTAGCACGTCCGGCTAATACAAGTTTTAAAGCGTCTTATAGTGGCGGAGGAACAGCATTTGGTAAAGGAATGAGTTTGGCTCAGGCGCTTCAAGAACGAAAACGGAATGCTGCTCCTACATCAATCCAATCAAGTGGTTTACCATTTGGACAATTTGCGGCTGGGAATAAGCAAGATTCTAGTGATACAAACTGGTCTGTTGGGGATATTGCCCTTCATAAAAAATGGGGTGAAGGAACTGTGCTGGAAGTTTCAGGCAGTGGATCCACTCAAGAATTGAAAATCAATTTTCCAGAGGTTGGTCTCAAAAAACTCTTAGCCAGTGTAGCACCGATTGAGAAAAAGTAAGTTTCTAAACGAATAAAATATCCTCTTGAAATAGCAAGAGGGTATTTTTTTTTGATTCTCTTATCACAAGATTGTGATAGTTTACAAGTTTTTAACAAATAGCTTTTTAAACTTCACTATCTTAAAAAATAGTGTATAATTGAGACTGTTTTTGAAAGGAGAAAAAATGACTGAAAAACAAATGAAAACTTTAGGTTGGATTGCAACCTTTATGTCTGTAATGATGTATGTCTCTTATATTCCTCAAATTATGAATAACCTTGCTGGTCAAAAAGGGAATTTTATCCAACCAGCAGTAGCTGCACTTAACTGCAGTCTTTGGGTTTACTACGGACTCTTTAAAAAAGAACGAGATATCCCTTTGGCAGCAGCTAATGCACCAGGTATCATTTTTGGGAATATTACCGCATTGACAGCAATATTCTAAAAATAAAAAGCAATTAGCAGAGTTATCTGTTAGTTGCTTTTTATTTGTTTAGAAAATATATTTCTCAATAGCACGTGCAACGCCATCTTCTTCATTGCTGGTTGTTACGGCATCCGCGAGAGATTTGACGTGGTCGCTGGCATTTCCCATGGCGATCCCCAGCCCAGCAAACTCTAACATCTCAATGTCGTTATTGGCATCACCCATAGCCATGATTTCAGAAGGTTGGATATCTAAAATCTCAGCCAAACGAGAAAGAGCAGAAGCCTTGGTTGTACCGAGTGGCATTGCCTCATAGATAACAGGTTGAGAACGAACACCGCTAAATCTCTGACAAAGTTCATCAGCAAATCGTTGTTCAAAGTCATCTGTCTGTTCTTTTGTCCCTAAAAACATTCCCTGGAACATACGATATTTACCGCTGGTAGCTTCCTCTAGTGTGATTTCAGTCAGGTCAGCAAAGACAAGTGTAGCATCATATTGAACAATAGGATTTGGTTTGCCTCCGAGAACGAAGTAGTGTTCCTCGTCAAAGAGAGTCAACTGGACCTCACTCTTTTCAGCAAGTTCATTCAGGTATTCGATGTCAGATTTACTAAGTTCTCGCCAGTCAACAAGGCCCCAGTCACTAGTTTGGTGGGTAGAACAACCATTGTTGACAATAACGTATTCATTTTGCAAATCAAGACCGAGTTTCTTGTAGTAGGGAAGAACTCCAAAGAGAGGTCGTCCAGTACAGAGAACCAGTTTGACACCTTTTTCGATAGCTTTATGAATAGCATCAATATGAGCCTGAGGAATTTCCTTGGCTTCGTTGAGAAGAGTACCATCCATATCTAGGGCAAGTAATTTAATCATAGTATTTACCTTTTTACGTGTTTTGCCTATATTATAGCATATTTTAGACAAATAAGGCTAAAGTAAGGAGAAATGCTATTTCTTTTTAGGATTTTTACTAGATAGATAACAAAAATATGATATACTAAATTTGCGAGCGTTTAATATTATAGAGTAAAGTATAAAAAAGCAGAGGTCTTATCATGAAAAGAAGAACAGTACAGATTTTACTAGCCTTGTTAGTAATTATTTATAGGAAGACATGGTTTTGGTGGATTTTTAATCATTTTGCAGGTAGGCTTGTACCTGCTAGTAGAGAATTTTTTCAAATTCTTGCTTTTTTAGAGCTCATCGTTACTTTTATAGCTATTCTTTATTTACTAGTATTCGAAGGTAGGAAAATTCTTGAGTTGAAGTGGAAATGGAGATATCCAGTTTATTTGCTTCTTGCTTATGGAGTCAGTTATCTTTCAGATATTGTGTTTTCTTTTTTAACCCCAGCAACGTCCAATCAAATCGCTTTAAATGAATTGATTGAGATGACAGGGAGACAAGAGTTACCTTATCTTTTACTTATTGTTTGTCTACTAGGACCAATTACAGAAGAATTGGTTTATCGAGGAGTTCTGATGAATACATTTTTGAAAGATTCACCTTGGTATGGAGATGTTTTACTATCAGCATGTATCTTTGGCTATGTGCATATCAGTTCAGGTTTAACACCACTAGCCTTTTTCACCTATGCAAGCGGAGGAGCAATTTTAGCATTCCTCTATCGAAAAACTCACTCTCTCTATTATCCTATTTTACTTCACATCATGATCAACATTACTGCATTTTGGGAATTATGGGTACTCTTGTTTTCTGGTAGGTAAATAATAAAAAGTCGGAGTTTATTCCGACTTTTTTGATATGGGACAGGTTAAAATTAGGGCTTTATATCAATCTGTTTTGACTTAAAAAATGATATAATAAAAGGTAATGACAAAAACAAACGAGGCAGAGATGAAACTACTTTATACCGATATTCGGACTTCTTTGACAGAAATCCTAACTAAGGAGGCTCAAGGACTAGTTGACCAAGGAAAACGAGTCTTTTATATCGCCCCTAACTCTCTTTCTTTTGAAAAGGAACGTGCCGTGCTGGAGTGCTTGAGTCAGCAGGCTTCTTTTGCTATCACAGTCACGCGCTTTGCTCAAATGGCTCGTTATCTGGTTTTAAATGATATTCCTGAGAGGTCAAGTCTCGATGATATCGGTCTTGGTATGGCTTTCTATAAATGTCTGTCCGAGATTGACCCTAAGGATTTACGTGTTTACGGGGCTATTAAACAAGATCCTCAATTCATCCAGCAACTGATTGAGATTTATCATGAAATTTCAACTGCAAATATGAGTTTTTTGGACTTGGAAAGTTTGACAGATGCTGATAAACGCTCTGATTTACTCTTAATTTTTGAAAAGGTAACAGCTTATCTGAATCAAGGTCAAGTTTCACAAGGAAGCCCATTATCATATCTGATCAATGCTATCGAAGAAAATAAAGTAAGTAGTGATTTTAGTCAGATTGCCTTAGTCATTGATGGTTTTACTCGTTTCTCTTCAGAAGAAGAACACCTAGTGGATCTACTTTATCGTAAGGGTGTTGAGATTGTTATTGGTGTTTATGCGACTAAAAAAGCTTATACAAGTCCTTTTATTGAAGGCAACCTCTATCAAGCCAGTGTTGAGTTTTTACGTCAGTTAGCTTTTAAATATCAGACCAAGGCAGAAGATGCATGTCAAGAACATGAAAACCTTGATGCTTTTACAAAAGCGTCAAAACTTCTCGAAAGTGCCTATGATTTTTCTAAAATCAGCTTAGACGTGAATGACGAAGATAGAAAGAACTTGAAAATCTGGTCTTGTCTGACACAAAAAGAAGAGCTGGAGCTCGTTGCTCGTAGTATTCGCCAGAAATTGCACCAAGAGCCAGAACTTAGCTATAATAATTTTCGTATCTTACTAGGAGACGTAGAGTCTTATAAACTGTCCTTGCAGACAATTTTTAATCAATATCAGATTCCCTTCTATCTGGGGAGAAGTGAGTCTATGGCTCATCATCCTTTGACTCAATTTGTAGAATCTGTGGGACGTCTCAAACGGTACTATTTCCGTCAAGAAGATTTGATTAATCTCTTGCGAACTTGCTTATATACCGACCTTACTCAAGAAGAAATCGATAGCTTTGAACAATATATCCGCTATTTAGGTATTGATGGTCTTTCTAACTTTAAACAAGAATTTACAAAAAATCATCATGGGAAATTTGATTTAGAAAAATTAAATGAGCTGCGTGTCCGTGTCCTAAATCCACTAGAAACTTTATTATCCAGTCGTAAGCAAAAGACTGAAAATATCCTTACAAAATGGAATAACTTTTTGAAAGACGCATCTGTTACCAAGCAATTACAATCCTTATCTGAAACGATGGATGCGACAGAGCAAGAAAGACAAGAAGAGGTCTGGAAAGCATTTTGCCACGTAATGGAGCAATTTGTGACCGTATTTGAGGGGACTCAGGTTGCTTTAGATGATTTCTTGGCTCTTCTTCATTCAGGAATGTCCTTATCAAATTATCGTACGATCCCAGCAACGGTAGATACTGTTCTGGTGCAAAGTTATGATTTGATTTCGCCTTTAACTTCTGATTACATCTATGCACTTGGCTTAACCCAGGATCATCTACCTAAAATCACCCAAAATACTAGTCTTTTGAGTGATGAAGAAAGAGAAGTTTTAAACCAAGGTACTGAAGATGGCTCTCAATTATTGATTGCTAGCCATGAAAATCTTAAGAAGAATCGCTATACCATGCTTTCTTTGGTAAATTCTGCTAAGAAGCAATTAGTCTTATCAGCGCCAAGTTTACTCAATGAAAATGAGAGTAAAGAGTCAGTTTATCTGAAAGAATTGCAGGATTTTGGTTTTAGCAAGATTGAAAAGAGAATCGATCGAAAAAACCTATCAAAGGATGATATTGGTTCTTATCACAGTCTTTTGTCTAGTCTTGTTGCCTATCATCAGCAAGGTGAGATGGAGACAAGTGAACAAGACTTAACCTTTGTTAAAGTTTTAGCACGTGTTATGGGGAGAAAGTTGGAAGACCAAGGTTTAGAAAATCCAGTTTTACCAACTAGTCCTAAAAGCAAAACTTTAGCTAGTGATACACTGGAAGCTTTATATCCTCAGAAGCAAGATTTTTATCTATCAACTTCGGGATTAACGGAGTTTTATCGAAATGAATATAGTTATTACCTTCGTTATGTCTTAGGCTTGCAGGAAGAATTGCGTCTCCGTCCTGATGCACGAAGTCACGGGAATTTCTTGCATCGTATTTTTGAACGAGCAATGAAACTTCCAACTAATGAATCTTTTGACCGACGTTTAGAACAAGCCATTTCTGAAACTAGTCAGGAAAGAGAGTTTCAAGCTATTTATCAAGAAAGTTTAGAAGCTCAATTCACCAAGGAAGTTCTTTTGGATGTTGCGCGTGCAACAGGTCGCATCCTTCGTCACAATTCTGAGATTGAAACGATTCAAGAAGAGGCAGTCTTTGGTGGCAAGGAACAAGCCTTTGTTCAGTTAGCTAACGGCAGAAATGTCTATGTCCGTGGG
>CAJPKC010000093.1 GCA_905370255.1 Streptococcus oralis | reverse complement strand
CCCTTACTCTAGGACTAGTTAGCCAGGTCCAAGCCGATGAATATTTACGCATCGGGATGGAAGCAGCTTACGCACCATTTAACTGGACTCAAGATGACGACAGTAACGGCGCTGTCAAGATTGATGGAACAAACCAATATGCTAACGGTTACGATGTTCAAATTGCAAAAAAAATCGCTAAAGATCTGGGTAAAGAACCACTCATTGTAAAAACAAAATGGGAAGGACTTGTTCCAGCCCTGACTTCTGGAAAGATTGATATGATTATTGCAGGTATGAGTCCAACCGCTGAACGTAAGCAAGAAATTGCCTTCTCAAGCAGTTACTATACCAGTGAACCAGTACTTTTAGTCAAAAAAGATTCTGCCTATGCAAACGCCAAAACACTAGATGATTTTAAAGATGCAAAAATCACTTCTCAACAAGGGGTTTACCTTTATGACTTGATTTCTCAAATTCCAGGCGCTAAAAAAGAAACTGCCATGGGTGATTTCGCTCAAATGCGTCAAGCTCTTGAAGCTGGTGTCATTGACGCTTATGTTTCTGAACGACCAGAAGCCCTAACTGCTGAGTCAGCAAATGCAAAGTTCAAAATGATTCAGCCTGAACCTGGTTTTAAAACTGGGGAAGAAGATACCTCTATCGCTATCGGTCTTCGTAAGGATGACGAACGTATCAGCCAAATCAATGCTAGCATCGAAACCATCTCTAAAGATGAACAAGTTGCCCTAATGGATCGTATGATTAAAGAGCAACCTGTAGAAGCTACAACTACTGAAGAAAACAGCAGTAATTTCTTTAGCCAAGTTGCTAAAATTCTAACTGAAAACTGGCAACAACTCTTGCGTGGTGCTGGAATCACACTTTTAATTTCAATTATCGGTACCATCGTTGGTCTCGTTATTGGTCTTGCTATCGGTGTTTTCCGTACTGCGCCTCAATCTGAAAATCAATTTATCTACGTCATTCAAAATATAGTTGGTTGGATTCTCAATATCTATATTGAAATTTTCCGTGGAACTCCTATGATTGTACAATCTATGGTTATCTACTATGGAACTGCCCAGGCTTTTGGAATCAACTTAGACCGTACTCTCGCTGCAATCTTTATCGTTTCTATCAATACCGGTGCCTACATGACCGAAATCGTTCGTGGTGGTATCCTAGCTGTTGACAAGGGACAATTTGAAGCAGCTACTGCACTTGGCATGACTCATAATCAAACCATGCGTAAGATTGTTTTACCTCAGGTAGTTCGAAATATCCTACCTGCTACTGGTAATGAATTCGTCATCAACATCAAGGATACTTCTGTATTGAATGTTATCTCTGTTGTAGAACTTTACTTCTCAGGAAATACAGTAGCAACACAGACTTACCAGTACTTCCAAACCTTTACTATTATCGCAGTTATCTACTTTGTCCTCACCTTTACAGTAACACGTATCCTACGCTATATCGAAAAACGGATGGATATGGATACTTACACTACAGGTGCTAACCAAATGCAAACGGAGGATTTGAAATAATGAATCAACCCATTCTTGAAATCAAACACCTCAAAAAATCCTATGGACAAAACGAGGTCCTAAAAGATATTTCCCTTACTATCCATAAAGGAGAAGTTATTTCTATCATTGGAAGTTCCGGTAGTGGTAAATCAACCTTCCTACGTTCGATCAACTTACTTGAAACACCCACTGAAGGTGAAATCCTTTATCACGGTGAAAATGTCCTCGAAAAAGGATATAACCTCACTCACTATCGAGAAAAACTAGGAATGGTCTTCCAGTCCTTCAACCTTTTTGAAAATCTAAACGTGCTAGAAAATACAATCGTTGCCCAAACAACTGTACTCAAACGTGACCGCTCAGAAGCAGAGAAAGTTGCTAAAGAAAACCTTGAAAAAGTCGGCATGGGAGAACGTTACTGGCAAGCCAAACCTAAACAACTCTCTGGTGGTCAAAAGCAGCGTGTCGCTATTGCTCGTGCACTTTCTATGAATCCTGATGCCATTCTCTTTGATGAGCCAACATCTGCCCTTGACCCTGAAATGGTCGGTGAAGTTCTCAAAATCATGCAAGATTTAGCTCAAGAAGGCTTGACCATGATCGTCGTAACCCACGAAATGGAATTTGCTCGCGATGTATCACACCGTGTCATCTTTATGGATAAGGGTGTCATTGCAGAAGAAGGCAAACCAGAAGATCTATTTACTAATCCCAAAGAAGAACGTACAAGAGAATTTTTACAACGCTATCTTCGATAAGAGAAAAGACTGCCATTGCAGTCTTTTTTTATATTCCAAAAAATTAAAAGGCAGATTCTTTTCGAACCTGCCTATATCCAAAGACTAATCTTCAAATTTTTCATGATTTTTATTGTAGAAATCAATTAAGCCGAGGGCTGTTTCAAAGGAAATGTTTTTAACTTTTGCACGTCCTTGAGCCAAAGCAATGATAGACATCTCACGCGCATTCGTTTCCTTAGAAATACGATACCCTGTGATCTTCTTATCACGAACCCAGCTAACAACTGCTTCTACTTTTTCAAAGTTAGACTTAGCCATGTTATTCTCCTATTTTTTTCTTTACGCAACTTCATTCTATATGTTTTTATAGCATTTGTCAATTGAAACACATATATTAATAAAGTTATTGCGTTAAGATTATAATTATTTAGCTTTCAAAGCTGATAATATATGGGTTCGAATATCTTCAACTCCATTAGGATTTGCTGGCAAGAATATTGTATTATTTCCTTGTTTATCTGCAAAATTATTCAATGTATCCAAATACTGATTGGTTAATAGGATTGACATAATTTGTTCTTCAGTTAATTCGACATTGGCTCCTTTTAACTCTTTAATAGAATCAGCAAGTCCATCAACAATTGCTTTCCGCTGCTCTGCGATCCCCACACCATGGAGGCGATCTTTTTCTGCCTCAGCTTCTGCCGCTGTAACGATCTTAATTTTATCTGCTTCAGCCAATTCTTGAGCTGCCACTCTCTTACGTTGGGCAGCATTAATTTCGTTCATTGATTGTTTGACTTCTGCATCCGGCTCAACTTTGGTAATGAGCGTCTTAACGATAATATACCCATACGTTGACATTTCTTCCGCTACTTGTTTTTGAACTTCTAATGCAATTTCATCTTTTTTCTCAAACAATTCATCCAAAGTTAATCTAGGAACAGATGAGCGTAATGCATCTTCAATATAAGATTTAATTTGAGCTTCCGGTCTCATCAATTTATAGTAAGCATCTGTAACGTTTTGCTCATTTACACGGTATTGAGTTGCGACATTCATGGTCACAAAAACGTTATCTTGGGTTTTGGTTTCAACCACGATCTCACTTTGTAAAAGGCGTAGCTGCACACGAGCTGCAATTTTGTCAATGCCAAATGGTGCCCGTAGATGAATACCACTATTACTTAACTTTTGATACTTACCAAATCGTTCGATAATTGCAACAGACTGTTGACGAACGACATAAACAGAGCTCACTAACATAGCTCCTACAATAAGCATTAGAATCACTAGAACAAGTAAAACTTGTAAAACCATGGGAATCTCCCCCTTTCTTCACTTACATTATAGCACTCATATATAGGTTAGGCAAATGATATGATAAAAATTTTATAGGATATTAAACAAGCATATTATATAGAGTTTCATTCCCATTCAAGTTAATATAAGACGGATCAAATTTCTCCATTCGGTGAATCAAGCCCGCATAATCATGCTTGTTAGCAAGAGCAATCCCGATTAAGACTGGTCCTGTTCCCTTGCTGGCACGTTTAATATACTCAAAACGAGTGATATCATCATTTGGCCCCAAGATATCATTTACAAATTCTCGAAGAGCCCCTGGACGTTGTGGGAAGTTTACCACAAAGTAATGCTTGATGCCATCATAAATCAAGGCACGCTCTTCCATCTCTGGCATACGGTTGATATCGTTATTTCCTCCAGAGATGATACAACAAATAGTCTTTCCTTTTATATAATCTGACAGTACTTCCAAGGCCGCCACACTAGCAGCACCGGCAGGCTCAGCAACAATCCCCTGTTTAGAGTATAGATCTATCAAGGTCTCAGAGATTAAGCCTTCGTCCACTCCGATAAGCGTTTCAACATTTTTACGGGTTGCTTCATAGGTCAATTGTCCAACCTTCTGCACAGCAATCCCGTCTGCAAACTTATCAATTTCTTTAAGTTTAACCGGACCTCCAGCCTCAAATGCTGCCTTCATGGAACGAGCTCCGTTGGCTTCTACACCTAGAACTTCAATATCCGGATTCGTTTCCTTTATATAAGTAGAAACTCCTGCAATGAGTCCTCCACCTCCTACAGGCACCAAGACAGTATCAAAATCAATGGATTCTTTTCGCGCTTCTTCTAAAATTTCATAAGCTACTGTTCCTTGTCCTGCTTGAACATAAGGATCATCGAAAGGATCGATAAAGGTACGATTTTCAGCGACTGTAAACTCTTGAGCAGCCTTGGCAGATGCATCAAAGGTATCTCCTACCAATTTGATAGTTACAAAATCTCCACCAAAAAAACGAACCTGACCAATTTTCTGTTGAGGCGTTGTAATTGGCATAAAGATTGTTGCAGGAATCTTCATCTCATTACAAGTGTAGGCAACACCTTGAGCGTGATTTCCCGCTGACGCACAGACAACTCCACGCTCACGTTCTTCCTTAGTCAATTGTGAGATGGCATAATAAGCTCCTCGAATCTTAAACGATCGAACTCGTTGAGCATTTTCTTTTTTGAGATAAATTTTAGCTCCGTATTTTTCTGATAAATAATGATCGTAGTCAAGTGGTGTATTGGCTACGAAACCACTCAGAACCTTGTGGGCCTTCACCACATCTTTTGCACTAAGCATAATCTTCTCCTTGATTCTTTTTCAAGATAAAAAGCGGGTTAGGTACCCCCCAACTCGCCTTCTATTTTTATTCTCAAAAATTAGTTGTAGATTTTGAATGCGTCATCGTCGTTTTTACCAACAAATGGCATTGCTTTACGCAATTCTGCACCAACCTTTTCAATTTCAAGGTTAGCAGCTTGTTCACGGTAAGCAGTCAATTTTGGACGACCAGCTTTGTAGTCGTTCACAAAGTCGTTGGCAAATTTACCATTTTGGATATCAGCAAGAACGGCTTTCATGTTTTCTTTGACTTGTTCAGTAATCACACGTGGACCTGAAACATAGTCACCGTATTCAGCTGTGTTAGAGATTGATTGACGCATTTTCTTGAATCCACCTTCGTAGATCAAGTCAACGATCAATTTCATTTCGTGAAGCACTTCGAAGTAAGCCAATTCTGGAGCGTATCCAGCTTCAGTCAAGACTTCAAAACCAGCTTCGATAAGGGCAGTCAAACCACCACAAAGAACTGCTTGTTCACCAAACAAATCTTCTTCAGTTTCTTCTTTGTATGTTGTTTCAAGAAGACCTACACGCGCTGCACCAACACCTTTACACCAGTCCATAGC
>CAJPKC010000092.1 GCA_905370255.1 Streptococcus oralis | reverse complement strand
TGTAAAGACACTGGGTCAAAAACTTGATGTAGATAGTGTTAAGAACCATGATGTTACCTTCGGGATTGGGCCAGCGGGGACAGGAAAAACTTTCCTCGCAGTGACCTTGGCTGTTACAGCTCTCAAACGCGGGCAAGTCAAGCGTATTATCCTGACTCGTCCAGCAGTAGAAGCTGGAGAAAGCCTAGGATTTCTACCAGGAGATTTGAAGGAAAAGGTAGACCCTTATCTTCGACCAGTCTATGATGCCTTGTACCAAATTCTTGGGAAGGACCAAACAACTCGTCTCATGGAGCGAGAAATTATTGAGATTGCACCTTTGGCCTATATGCGTGGACGTACCTTGGATGATGCCTTTGTTATTTTGGATGAAGCCCAAAATACAACCATCATGCAGATGAAGATGTTCTTGACACGTCTTGGATTCAATTCTAAAATGATTGTCAATGGGGATATTAGCCAGATTGACCTGCCGCGTAATGTTAAATCAGGTTTGATTGATGCCCAGGAAAAACTTAAGAACATTCACCAGATTGACTTCGTTCATTTTTCAGCCAAGGATGTGGTTCGCCATCCAGTCGTTGCTCAGATTATCAGAGCCTATGAACCTCGACCTGTCAAAGCTGAAGAAAATCAAGAAGAAACAGAATAAAGAAAAAGAGCAGTTGAAAAACTGCTCTTATTTTTTTTGAATTTCTTATTAAACAAGCTCACTAATAGGTGTATAGTCACGTTCTAAACCTTCAGCAACTGGTTGACTAGTCAATTGACCTTGGTAAGTTGTAACCCCTTCGCGCAAACCAGCATCTTCAAGGATTGCTTTCTTAAATCCTTTACCTGCCAAGGCTTCGATATAAGGAAGAGTTACATTTGTGAGGGCGATGGTAGATGTACGGGCAACTGCACCAGGAATGTTGGCAACGGCATAGTGAAGAACCCCATGTTTTTCATAGACAGGCTCATCGTGGGTTGTCACACGGTCAGCTGTTGCAATAACACCACCTTGGTCTACAGCAACGTCTACGATGACAGAACCAGGACGCATTTGTTGAACCATGTCATCTGTCACTAATTTTGGAGCTTTAGCACCAGGAATCAATACTGCACCGATAACAACGTCTGCTTCACGCACACTTGCTTCAATATTAAATGGGTTAGACATCAAAGTTTGGATTTGGTGACCAAAGACATCTTCAAGTACAGAAAGGCGCTTAGCGCTGATATCAAGAATAGTTACTTGAGCTCCTAAACCAAGAGCGATACGTGCTGCGTGTGTACCAACGACACCACCACCAATAATGGTTACTTTTCCTTTTGGTACACCTGGGACACCACCTAAAAGAACTCCAGAACCACCAGCTTGTTTCGTCAAGAAGTGAGCTCCGATTTGGACAGCCATACGACCTGCAACCTCACTCATTGGAACCAATAGAGGAAGTTGACCTTCAGTATCGCGTACAGTTTCATAAGCAACACCAGTTGTTTTCGCTGCAAGCATAGCATCCGCTAATTCTGGGGCTGCTGCCATGTGTAAGTAGGTGAAGAGAAGTAAATCGTCACGCAAGAACTGGTACTCACTAGCAAGGGGTTCCTTGACTTTAACAACTAACTCTGCAGCCCAGGCTTCAGCAGCAGTTGCGACAATCTCAGCTCCTTGCTTTTCATAGTCAGCATCAGCAAAACCAGATCCAAGTCCCGCATTTGTTTCGATGAGGACACGGTGACCACGACCAACAAGACTCTGTACACCAGCAGGTGTCAAAGCAACACGATTTTCATTATTTTTAATTTCCTTTGGAATTCCAATTAACATAGAGATTAGCTCCTTATTTAACATCTAGGTTCTTATACAAAATCATCACAGGAAGAACCCAGTCATTTCTTGTGATGTTCTTATTTTATATGAAACCGCTATAAATTGCAAGAAAAACTTATTTCTCTACTTAAGATATGTCTTGAATAAGGAAGATTATTTTGCAAATAAGTAAGCAGTTGAAAAGATTTTTCAGCTGTTTTTTCTTTCTCTTACGAATAAGCTAAGAGAGGAGAAAATATGGAAGAACTTATTGAGAAAATCAAAGAATATAAAATCATTGTTATCTGTGCTAGTTTGGGCTTGGTCTTAGGCGGATTTTTCCTCCTAAAGCCAGTCGCTCAAACACCTGCTAAGGAAAGTAATTTGCAAACAGAAGTTACAACTGTTTCAAAGGATGAAAAGGAAGATAAAAATCAGAAGGAAGAAGTGGTGGAGCAAGATCTGATTACTGTTGATGTAAAAGGAGCGGTCAAATCACCTGGAATCTATGATTTGCCAGTTGGAAGTCGTATCAATGATGCTGTTCAAAAAGCTGGTGGACTGACAGATAATGCTGATAGTAAGTCTATCAATCTTGCCCAGAGAATTAGTGACGAAGCACTTGTCTATGTTCCGACTAAGGAAGAAGCTACTAGTCAAGAAATGCCATCAAGTGCTTCCAACACCAAAGAAAACAAGAAAGTCAATCTCAATAAAGCCAGTTTAGAGGAGCTGAAACAAGTCAAGGGGTTGGGAGCCAAACGTGCTCAGGATATCATCGACCATCGTGAGTCCAACGGTAAGTTTAAGTCAGTTGATGAGCTCAAAAAGGTTTCTGGTATTGGTGCAAAAACGATAGAAAAGTTAAAAGAGTATGTCACAGTGGATTAGTCGATTTCCCATCCCAAAAATCTATCTCAGTTTTCTCCTGCTTTGGCTCTACTATGCTATCTTTTCAGCAAGCTTTTTAGCACTTTTGGGCTTTGTCTTTTTACTGCTCTGCCTCTTTTTTCAATTTCCATGGAAGACTGTGGTCAAGGTTCTCTTTGTTTGTGGTCTTTTTGGAAGCTGGTTTATATTTCAAAAATGGCAACAAGAAGAAGCGAGTCAACATCTTGTTGACTCAGTTAATACGGTACGAATCTTGCCTGATACTATCAAGGTCAATGGAGATAGTTTATCCTTTCGTGGGAAGGCTGATGGCAGACTCTTTCAGGTCTATTATAAATTCCAGTCAGAGGCTGAAAAGGAAAGGCTTAAAGAGTTATCTGAACTGCATGAGATAGTAGTAAAAGGAAAGCTAGCTATTCCTCAAGGAGCAAATAATTTTGCTGGATTTGATTATCAAAACTATCTCAAAACACAGGGGATTTATCAGACCTTAACTATATCCGAAATTGTTGAGCTAAAGCAAACAAGTAGTTGGGATATCGGAGAAAATCTATCAAGCTTGAGGAGAAAATCAGTTGTCTGGATAAAAAGGAAATTTCCCGATCCCATGCGCAACTACATGACCGGTCTATTATTGGGGCATTTGGACACAGATTTTGAGGAAATGAATGAACTTTATTCCAGCCTAGGGATTATTCATCTTTTTGCTTTGTCTGGAATGCAGGTAGGCTTTTTCATGGATGCTTTCAAGAAGTTACTTCTGCGTTTGGGTTTGACGCAAGAGAAGTTCAAATGGTTAGCCTATCCATTGTCATTGGTCTATGCAGGTTTGACAGGATTTTCAGCTTCAGTTATTCGTAGTCTTCTACAAAAGCTATTGGCTCAGCATGGCTTTAAGTCACTAGATAATTTTGCTTTGACGATTCTTATTCTATTTCTTATCATGCCGAACTTTTTCTTAACAGCTGGAGGGGTTCTATCCTGTGCCTATGCTTTTATACTGACCATGACAGGTGAAGAAATAGAAGGAATAAGAGGGTTGGTTAGAGAGAGTTGCATTATTTCCTTGGGAATTCTGCCAATTTTATCATTTTATTTTTCAGAATTTCAACCGTGGTCCATTCTCTTGACATTTGTCTTTTCATTCTTATTTGATATGGTCCTGTTACCGCTCTTATCGATTCTCTTCTGTCTGTCATTTATATATCCCATCACCCAGTTCAACTTTCTCTTTGAATGGCTTGAAAACATCATTCGCTATATTTCTCAGCTATCTACGAGGCCTCTTGTTTTTGGTCAGCCGAGTCTTTGGATTTTAATCCTTCTTTTGATTACTTTAGCTCTCATCTACGATTATCGAAAGAATTTGAAAAAAATATCTATGCTTGTCATAGTTGCTATCTCACTCTTTTTAGTAACCAAACATCCACTGGAGAATGAAATCACAGTCCTAGATATGGAACAGGGGCGGAGCATTTTCCTAAGAGACATGACAGGAAAGACCATACTACTGGATGTCGGAGAAAAATCTGAACGTGACAAGAAAGAAGCCTGGCAGGAGAGGATTTCCTCTAGCAATGCCGAACGGAGTTTAATCCCTTATCTAAAAAGTCGAGGAGTTGCAAAGATTGATCAGCTTGTGCTAACGACTAGTGATACTAAGCAGTTAGATCATGTGTTAGAAATCAGTAAAGCCTTCGAGCTTGAAGAGATTCTAGTAAGTGAAGAAACTTTATCTAAAAGAGAATTTATGGATAAATTAAAGGAAAGTAACTTGAAAGTACGTCCTATTAAAACAGGAGAGCAGTTGTTTATTTTTGGGAGTGGTTTGGAAGTAATCACTAGCCAAAATAGCGATAAAAAGGATTCAATGGTCTTGTATGGAAAGTTACTAAACCAAACCTTTCTAGTTACTGGAAATATAGAGGAGAAGTTTTTAACGAGTCATTATCCAAAACTCCAAGCAGATGTAGTGATAACTCATCAGCAAGCATCGAAGAAAAAGACAGATATCGAAATCTTCAAAAATGTACACCCTAAAATCACGGTCATTTCAGTAGACAAGAAGAAAAAATTCAAAGAAAAAAATGGGGAAAGTAACCAAGAACTTGGGAATTCGATTTACAAAACGGATCAAAAGGGGGCCATTCGTTTTAAAGGTTGGGGTGCTTGGCAAATAGAAACAGTTCGCTGAGCTTAGCTTTTCAAGAAAATTAAAATTGTCTAAACAATCAATCAAAACTTGATTTTAGAACCTTTTTGCTATAAAATGGTAAAGATTAGTGTCAAACTTTTATATTGCAAATAGGAGAAAACATGACAAAAACTTTGAAACGTCCTGAGGTTCTATCACCTGCAGGAACACTTGAAAAACTAAAAGTAGCTGTCCAATACGGAGCGGATGCTGTCTTTATCGGTGGTCAGGCCTATGGTCTTCGTAGCCGTGCAGGTAACTTTACCTTTGAACAAATGGAAGAAGGAGTACAGTTCGCAGCTAAATATGGTGCTAAGGTTTATGTAGCTGCTAATATGGTTATGCACGAAGGAAATGAAGAAGGCGCTGGTGAGTGGTTCCGTAAGCTACGTGACATTGGTATTGCAGCGGTTATCGTGTCTGATCCAGCCTTGATCATGATTGCAGCAACAGAAGCACCAGGACTTGAAATCCACCTTTCAACACAAGCAAGTGCGACCAACTATGAAACTCTAGAATTCTGGAAAGAACTTGGATTGACTCGTGTCGTGTTGGCGCGTGAGGTTTCTATGGAAGAATTGGCAAAAATCCGCAAACGTACAGACGTTGAGATTGAAGCTTTTGTACATGGAGCTATGTGTATCTCATATTCTGGCCGTTGTACCCTTTCTAACCACA
>CAJPKC010000091.1 GCA_905370255.1 Streptococcus oralis | reverse complement strand
GGGCTATGAAGGCATCATCCATAGTTCCTGGACGAAATTCAAAGCCAGCAATCTTCTCACGAACTTGGGTCAAATAATCAATAGCTTCCAATTGGTTCTCGGGATAAAGACTATACTCAAACTCATTTTCCTTTTCCACAGGCATATTTTTAGGTAAGAATTTCTCCACCTGCTTGTCTTTAAAACAAATTTTTAAAAGATTGGAAGCGTACTCACTTTTAATTTCAGCAGCAGAACCTTGGGCAATAACCTTTCCATGATCTATAATATAAAGTTGATCTGCCTCATCTGCTTCATCCAGATAATGAGTCGTTAAGATAATAGTCATCCCTTCATCTCTTTGTAGACGATACAATAAATCCCAAATGGATTTGCGAGTCTGAATATCTAGTCCAGTCGTAGGCTCATCTAGAAATAAAATATCGGGATTGGATAGGAGAGCCCGAGCAATATCAACTCGACGTTTCTGTCCTCCTGATAAAGTTCCATAAAGTTGTTTCTGAAAAGCAGTCAACCCTAGTTGATTGATTAAATCTTCCACACGACCACCTTTAATCCCCTTATACTGCTGGGCTCGAATGGTTAGGTTTTCTTTGACTGTCAACTTTTCATCCAATACACTTGCTTGAAAAACAACTCCAATCCTAGTATTGGGCGCATAGATGATTTGACCATTAGTTGCTCGTTTAAGTCCGATTAACATTGAAATCGTTGTCGATTTCCCAGCCCCGTTAGGTCCTAATATTGCATTAAAACTCCCTTTTTTAAACTCTAAATTTATATTTCTAACTGCTATATGGTCTCCATAGTTCTTAGTGAGACCTTTTGCTTGTAAAATCATATTTCTTTCCTCCTTTTCACACTCTCAGTTTAACAAAAAGGAAAAAGAAAAAATATACTTTGGAGCTATGTGGTCGAAATGGATGATTATGTGGTCAATTTTATTTTAAAATTTCTACAGGTGAACATAAAAAAAAGCCACCGAATTTGGTGGCTTCTTTAGGGAGATTATTATGAAAAAGAAAAGTTTAGGATTTCTATTAAATAAAGTTAGGAGGTCTTTACTTAATAACTATATGATATAAGACAATACTTAAAATTAGCTTAAGATTTTAAATCCATTATTAACAATTTTCTTGAACAGCTGTTTGACCTGCAATACGTCCAAACGTAAAGATATCCGTAAGCGAATTTCCTCCTAGACGGTTACCTGCATGAAGTCCTCCTGCAACTTCTCCGGCAGCATACAAACCAGGAATAATCTGACCTTGTTCATTCAAAACGTGTGTTGAAGTATCAATCTTGAGCCCACCCATTGTATGGTGAACGGCTGGTTTTCTCGGTGTTGCGTAAAATGGCGCAACCTCACACTTGAGATCAAAACTACCTTTATTAAATTCAGGATCAAAACCTGCATCTACATAGGAATTGTAATTCTTAATCGTTTCCACTAGAACTTGTGGGGCCATACCAATCTGAACCGCCAACTCTTCTATCGTATCTGCACGGTAGAGAGTGCCTGCTTTGACTTGGGCATCGATTTTTTCTTGGCTAGTATTGTAGGCTGTTGCCTTGATGCGATCATCTGCGATCAAGTAGAACAAGCCTCCATTATCAATCGCTGCTTGAGATAGCTTATCTCGACTGCCGTACTCATCTACAAATCGCTTCCCTTCAGTATTTACCATGATGAAGTTAGCTGGAGGAACTTGAAGTCCTGAGAAGAGAGCCCCTGTCACTGGATCGGATACTGGCATCATTTGACTAAAGCCCATACCCACTAGATCTGCACCTACACTTTGACCTAAGAGGATTCCATCTCCTGTTACAGCTGGTGTATTAGATGTGGCAATATCATCCGCAATTTCGGTCCAGTAAGTATTGTATTTTTGTAGCATCTTGGTATTGGCACCAAATCCTCCAGAAGCTAGAACAACAGCATCTGCATTGACAATGATGGTTTGACCGTTTCGACCTTCTGCTCTGACACCCTTGACAGCCCCGTCTTTTACAAGCAATTCTTTAACTGGAGAGTCAGTCAAGATCTTGCCACCATGTTCTAGAACATATTTTTGTAGGACAGATATAAAGGCATACCCCATTGGTTGAACCGGCTTATGACCACGACGCCAAAGGGCTCCAACTGGCATTGTTACTTCACTACGAACAAATTCAACACCGATGTCTTCCAACCAGCGAACAGATTCTAGGGCACGTTCAGTCAATACAGAAACCAAATCATATTGGCCATGAATTTCATGTCCTTGTAAATCTTTTCGTTTTCCACCGATATAGGTTTGGATACGGTAAAGTAAGGTAGAATCAAACAAATAGCTTGGATCTTGCAAATACTTCTCAACCTCAACCTTCAAGGCTCTAAAGTCCTCTAAATATTCTGGGTCAATCGTTGATTCATCTGTCGCAATCAATTCTTGAAGCGTATGTGCCTCACCTGGATGAGCTGCGAAGGTCCCTTGCCATGCTGGATCTGGTGCATTCATTGGACCACCTGCACGAACCGTATTTCCTCCAATTGCTGGGAATTTCTCTACGATAATTGGCTTTTTACCAGCTTGTAAAACTGCAGCAGCTGCAGCTAAACCAGCTCCTCCACCTCCGACAATGACAACGTCGGCCTGATAAGTTTTATCTTCTTTATCCAAGGCAGATGGTGCTTTGGAACGTTTCCGTAAAACATCTGGATTTGCACCGGCTTGTTTGACCGCACGTGCAACTCCGTCCCAGACACCATTTGAAGTCACAGAAGCTCCTGACACCGCATCAACATTTAAAGTTTGTCCCTCAATGATTTCTGCTGGAATACGAGTGAAAACAACATCTGCGATTCCTGAAGATTCTCCAGAAGAATCGATTTCAATTTTTTCAATACGGTCTTCAGAAACGGTGACGTCCATCGGTAACTTACCATTGTGACCTTCAGTTGTAACATGATAAGTTCCTGGTTCAAATCGGATTTCTTCAGGAAGGTTTAGTTGGTTTGCAACAGATACAAAGCGAAGGAAACGATAGAAACAGCTATCTAAGAAATCAACAGTTCGCTCATTAATCAAATCTCCATTTGCATCAAATGCTCGATGAGCTCGACCAAGTAAAAATTCACTTCCTGGCATAACTGTTGCATTTACCCCGGGTGCATCAAGAATCTGACGAAGATGAAGTTGGGCACGCGAAGATCCTTGAACATCATAGGAAGCCCCTACAATCATGGTTGGTTTCCCATCTAGTGGATGAATGTTAAAAGACAACCATTCGAGCAAACTATTTAAACTTGATGGGATTGTATGATTATGCTCAGGTGTCGCGATAATGACACCATCAGCTTCCGAAATCGCTTTGTTAAACTTCTGAATAACAGGTGTATCTGTTTGATCATCGGTTTCATTGAACATCGGTACATCGGTAATTTCTAAAATCTCAATATCGGCTTTTGACGCAAAATGTTTTTTCATAAATTGCAACAAACTGCGATTATAGGATTGTTTGGCATTGGTACCAACAATAGCTACTAATTTCATGGATTGTTCTCCTTTCTTGAAATACTTATGCTTTCAACCATTCTTCCCAGATGAATGATTTCTTACGGTTTGTATCTTCTGGTTTGACCAAAGCTTTTGTTAGTTCAACAAAGTTTTGGAACTCTGAAAAATGTTCTTCCAACTCTGCAACTTTTTCAGGATTGTTCAAATGATTGTCATCATCCAATACTTGTTCAGAATGACCTAGGAGAAATTCTGTCCCTGGCATCACTCTTGCTTTCAGTTCAGGCGCATCAAGAATCTGACGCAAGTGCGCTTGGGCTCTAGATGTTCCAAGCAATCCAAGAGAAGCTCCGACAATCATCGTTGGTTTGTTAATCAAAGCGCGACTAGTGTAAGCAATCCATTCCAAGGCTGAAGCCAGGGGTGCCGGTATGGTGTGGTCATACTCAGGTGTTGAGATAATCACACCATCTGCAGCAAGGATTTTTTCTGAAAAAGCTTGAACTTCGGCAGGCGCTAGCTTGTCCTCAGGTTCGTTAAATGCTGGCAAGTGTTTGATTTCCAACACCTCAATGTCGGCTTTATCTGAAAAATGCTTTTGCATAAATTTCAAAAGTTTCCGATTGGTTGAGCGGTCAGAGTTTGTTCCAACGATAGCAACTAATTTCATCTTGCTACCCCCTTTTTTGTTTTATTCACTTTCATTATACTACTTTAAATTATCTTCGACATTCATGACACTAAAACATTGTGTTATTCTATCAGTTTATCTTATCTTAGTATAACTTAGTGAAAAAATTAACAATATTTTCCGAGAAAGTATTGACCCTCATTTTTAACTATGTTATAGTCTTTGTGAAAAATGTATTAAGTTAAAGGAGGGTCTTCTTATGAAAGAGACATTCAATCGTTGGCAAGTTCTAGCTGCGTCAACTGCTATTCTTCTCTGTACAGGTGCTGTCTATTCCTTTTCAGTTTTTGCTGGACCTTTAAGCTCCTCAACAGGTTGGTCTATGTCCGAGATTATGCTCGCATTTGCTATTAACTCAGCTATCGGACCGATTCCGATGATTCTTGGAGGTTACCTGGTAGACAAGGGATATGTGAAATGGACAATTGCACTTGGTGCCCTTCTATTTGCTAGTGGCTTTTTCCTAACTGGTTATGCTAGTTCACCAGCCATGCTCTATCTTACCTATGGTTTGATGGCAGGTCTTGGTCAAGGATTTGCCTATTCAGGAGCCCTCTCAAATTCTCTTCGCCTCTTCCCAGATAAACGTGGTTTAGCTTCTGGGATTCTAACAGGAGGTATGGGATTTGCCGCAGTTATTGCGTCACCAGTTGCAAGTAGTCTCATTCAAAAACAAGATGCCTTCTTTGCTTTTCGAACCATTGGACTTATCTATATTGTTGTGATTATCGCTGCCATTTTCTTCATCAAGGCTGCACCAAGTGGCTACCAACCAGCAGGTTGGAAAGCTCCCGTACAAACTAAACAAGGACCTGCTAATAAAAACTGGAAAGAAATGCTACAAAGTCCACTATTTTACATCATTATCAGCATGTTCTTTGTCGGTGCCTTCTCTGGTTTGATGATTGCCTCTCAAGCATCCCCAATTGGTCAATCCATGTTTGGACTCTCTGCTGGTACAGCAGCTCTCTATGTCTCTCTCTATTCAATCGCAAACTCTAGCGGACGCTTTATCTGGGGATCACTCTCTGATAAAATTGGTCGTTCTCAGACTCTATTAATTATCTATTCAGTCATCGTATTGGCACTTTTCTCCTTAACAATCATCCCTGGACAATTTGGCTTTACTCTAGGAATCATCGGTCTTGGCATCTGCTTCGGCGGTGTTATGGGTGTCTTCCCATCTATTGTCATGGAGAACTACGGACCTGCTAATCAGGGAGTCAACTACGGTATCGTCTTCACAGGTTATTCTTTAGCTGCATTTTTTGCACCTAAAGTTGCGGTTCAAATGGCAGCAGCCAACAATGGAAATTACAGTGCCGCATTCTACGTTGCTATCGCTCTCGCAGTTGTTGGGCTTCTTCTCAATCTCCTTTACATGAAGAAGAAAGGTTAGAGAAAAAACTTCTCATCAAATAATCATTACTAATTTAAGGC
>CAJPKC010000090.1 GCA_905370255.1 Streptococcus oralis | reverse complement strand
TTACAACGAAAGTAAATCAATGAAAAAGATACATGGGATCTATCAACTATCTTTGAAACAGACCAAAAATGGGAACAAGAATAAGCCCTATTAACAGAGGACACAAAAGAAGCAGCTAGTCTTGAAGGGCATCTTTTGGATAGCGCAGAAAACCTTCTTAATATTACAGAGCGTTATTTGGATGTGAGCCGTCGTCTTGAAAAACTCTATGTCTATGCTCATATGAAAAACGACCAGGATACACGAGTTGCTAAATATCAAGAATACTATGCAAAAGCAATGACTCTTTATAGTCAACTCGACCAGGTATTCTCTTTCTATGAGCCAGAATTTATGGTTATAACAGAAGAGCAGTATCAAAACTTTTTAGCAGAAGAACCAAAACTCCAGCCTTATAAACACTTCTTTGATAAACTCTTGCAAAATAAGGAACATGTCCTTTCACAACGTGAAGAAGAGTTGTTAGCAGGTGCTGGTGAAATCTTCGGGGCAGCTAGTGAAACCTTTGCTATCTTGGATAATGCAGATATCGTCTTTCCATTTGTTAAAGATGAAGATGGAAATGAAGTGCAGTTGTCACACGGTGTCTATATGCGCTTAGTAGAATCTAAGAACCGTGAAGTTCGTCGTGGTGCATATGAAGCACTATACTCTACCTATGAGCAATACCAGCACACTTACGCTAAAACCTTGCAGACCAATGTAAAAGTACAAAACTACCGTGCAAAAGTTCGAAACTACAAGAGTGCGCGTGAAGCAGCTCTTGCAGCCAACTTTGTTCCAGAAAGTGTCTATGACAACTTAGTATCTGCTGTTCGTAAGCATTTGCCATTATTGCATCGTTATCTCGCACTTCGTTCAAAAATCTTGGGTATTCCAGACCTTAAAATGTACGATGTCTATACACCATTGTCTTCAGTAGAATACAGCTTTACTTATGAGGAAGCCTTGAAGAAGGCAGAGGAAGCTTTGGCTGTTCTTGGTGAGGATTACTTGAGTCGTGTTAAACGCGCCTTTAGCGAACGTTGGATTGATGTGTATGAAAATCAAGGCAAACGTTCAGGTGCATATTCTGGCGGTTCTTATGATACCAACGCCTTCATGCTTCTTAACTGGCAAGATAACCTAGACAATCTCTTTACTCTTGTACATGAGACAGGTCATAGTATGCATTCAAGCTACACGCGTGAAACCCAACCTTATGTATACGGAGATTACTCAATCTTCTTGGCAGAAATTGCTTCAACAACCAATGAAAATATCTTAACTGAAAAATTATTGCAAGAAGTTCAAGATGACGCAACTCGCTTTGCTATTCTCAATAACTTCTTGGATGGTTTCCGTGGAACAGTTTTCCGTCAAACTCAATTTGCTGAGTTTGAACACGCTATTCACCAAGCGGATCAAAATGGTGAAGTCTTGACAAGCGAGTTCTTAAACAATCTCTATGCTGACTTGAACCAAGAATATTATGGCTTGAGCAAGGAAGACAATCCTCAAATTCAGTACGAGTGGGCTCGTATCCCTCATTTCTACTATAATTACTATGTATATCAATATTCAACAGGCTTTGCAGCAGCTTCAGCCTTGGCTGAAAAGATTGTTCACGGTAGTCAAGATGATCGTGACCGTTATATTGATTACCTCAAGGCTGGGAAGTCAGACTATCCTCTAAATATCATGCGAAAAGCTGGTGTTGATATGGAAAAAGAAGACTATCTTAACGATGCCTTTGCAGTCTTTGAACGTCGTTTGAATGAGTTTGAAGCCCTTGTTGAAAAATTAGGATTAGCATAAAATGGTTGAGTCATACAGTAAAAATGCTAACCATAACATGCGACGGCCTGTTGTTAAGGATGAGATTGTGGAATTTATGCGCCACAGACAAGAGCAGGTGACTGGTTCTTTAAAAGAACTAGAAAACTTTGCTCGCAAGGAGAATATTCCTATCATTCCTCATGAAACAGTCGCTTATTTCCGTTTTCTAATGGAAACAATTCAACCAAAAAATATTTTAGAAATTGGAACGGCAATTGGCTTTTCAGCACTTTTGATGGCTCAACATGCCCCAGAGGCTAAAATTACAACCATTGATCGGAATCCTGAAATGATTGGTTTTGCCAAGGAAAATTTCGCCAAGTTTGATAATCGCCAACAAATCACTCTTTTGGAAGGCGATGCGGTAGACGTTTTGTCAACATTGACAGAGACCTATGATTTTGTTTTTATGGATTCTGCAAAATCCAAATACATCGTATTTTTGCCAGAAATCCTAAAACACCTTGAGGTTGGTGGAGTAGTTGTCTTGGATGATATTTTCCAAGGTGGAGACATTGCTAAGGATATTATGGAAGTCCGACGCGGGCAACGAACCATTTATCGTGGTTTGCAAAGACTATTTGACGCAACTCTAAACAATCCGGGATTAACAGCTAGTCTAGTTCCTCTTGGAGATGGAATCTTGATGCTAAGAAAGAATCAAGCAGAAATAGAACTGCCTGATGTTGATTAGTTTCAGATATTTTTAAGACAATTTAGTAAAATAGATAAGGTAAACATTTATCTAGTGTATAAAAAGGAGTAAACATGAAGAAAAAATTATTGGCTGGTGCCATCACTTTGTTATCAGTAGCTACTTTGGCTGCTTGTTCAAATAGCTCTCAAGGAGCTGACCTCATCAGTATGAAGGGTGATGTCATCACTGAGCACCAATTTTATGAAGAAGTGAAAAACAACCCAACTGCTCAACAAATTTTGCTCAATATGACAATCCAAAAAGTTTTTGAAAAACAATATGGATCTGAAGTAAGTGACAAAGAAGTAGAAGATGCAGTAGCAGAAGAGCAAAAAAGATATGGTGATAGCTATCAAATCGTTCTTTCTCGTGCTGGTATGACAGCAGAAAGCCGTAAAGCTCAAATTCGTACAAGTAAATTAGTTGAGTATGCTGTTAAAAAAGCTGCAGAAGCTGAATTGACGGATGAGAACTACAAAAAAGCTTACGATGAGTACACACCAGAAGTAACTGCGCAAATTATTAAACTTGATAGTGAAGATAAGGCTAAAGAAGTTCTTGCTAAAGCAAAAGAATCTGGAGCTGACTTCGCACAATTGGCTAAAGATAATTCAACTGACGAAAAGACAAAAGCAAATGGTGGAGAAATCACTTTTGACTCTGCATCAACAGAATTGCCAGACGTTGTTAAAAAAGCTGCATTTGCTCTTGATGTAAATGGTATTTCAGATGTGATCACAGCTCCAGGTACACAAGCTTATTCAAACAGTTTCTATATTGTGAAATTGACCAAGAAAACAGAAAAATCTTCTAACTGGGAAGATTATAAAGAAAAATTGAAGACAGTTATCCTGACTCAAAAACAAAATGATGCTACTTTTGTTCAAGGTGTAATTAGTAAAGAGTTGCAGGCGGCAAATATCAAGGTTAAAGATCAAGCCTTCCAAAATATCTTTACTCAGTACATTCAAAGTGATACAACAACTCAAACGACAACTACATCAGCAGCAACTGAAACGACCACAACTGCAGCTGAAACGACAACAACATCTTCAAACTAAAGATGAAAACTCTATCTTTCTACTCTTGAAAGGTAGAGTTTTTTTGGAGTTTTCTTAGCTAAAAGCCCAAAATATAAATAAATGTTTGTGAATTCTAAAAGCTTAAATTCTAGGCTTTAACGGATAAGAGTTTTTTTCTAGTCTAAAAAGTGGTATAATAGCATGTAAAACTAGAATTAATAGAAAATTAAAAATTTAGTAGATGGTGAAATATGAAAATTAGTAAAAGGCACCTGTTGAATTACTCTATTTTAGTGCCCTATATTCTCTTATCCGTTCTGGGTTTAATAGTGGTATATTCGACAACGAGTGCATCTTTGATTCAAGAAGGAAAGAGCGCTTTTCAATTAGTTCGAAATCAGGGCTTGTTTTGGATCGTTAGTTTGTTGCTTATTGCAGTAATCTATAAGCTGAAACTTGGTTTTCTTCGAAACGAACGTTTGTTATTTATCGTTATGTTTGCTGAGTTAGTGTTACTAGCTTTAGCTCGTTTGATTGGGATTCCCATCAATGGTGCTTACGGTTGGATCAAAGTAGGACCTATTACTGTTCAGCCTGCGGAATACTTGAAAATTATCATCATTTGGTACTTGGCTCAACGCTTTTCAAAACAACAAGAAGAAATTGCCGTTTATGATTTCCAAGTATTAACTCAAAACCAATGGTTTCCTAGAGCGTTTAACGATTGGCGATTTGTCCTTCTAGTCATGATTGGTAGTTTGGCTATTTTCCCTGACCTTGGAAATGCTACAATTCTCTTTTTGGTAGCATTGTTGATGTACTCAATTAGTGGGATAGCTCACCGATGGTTTGCAACTATTCTTGGAGTATTGACCAGTTTATCCTTTGTTTCTCTATCAACCATTAAGCTTGTTGGTGTTGATAAGTTTTCTAAGATTCCAGTATTTGGATACGTAGCTAAACGATTCAGTGCTTTCTTTAATCCATTTGATGATGTCGCTGGTGCAGGACACCAGTTGGCAAATTCATACTATGCTATGGTAAATGGAGGATGGTTTGGGCTAGGATTAGGAAACTCTATCGAAAAACGAGGCTATCTACCTGAGGCACACACGGACTTTGTTTTCTCTATTGTGATTGAAGAGTTTGGATTTGTCGGTGCCAGTCTTATTTTAGCTCTATTATTCTTCCTAATTCTTCGTATTATTTTAGTGGGGGTACGAGCAAAAGATCCGTTCAACTCTATGGTAGCAATCGGTATTGGTGGAATGATTTTAATTCAGGTATTCGTTAATATCGGAGGGATTTCAGGATTGATCCCTTCAACAGGTGTAACCTTCCCATTCCTTTCACAAGGGGGGAATAGTCTCCTGGTTCTATCAGTAGCTATCGCCTTTGTGTTAAATATCGATGCTAGTGAAAAACGTGCAAAACTTTATAGCGAATATGAAGCACAGCTCTAAGAAAATGTGACAAGGAGAAAAATATGTCTCTTCAAAAACTAGAAAATAACAGAAACAAAACTGTAGTCCAAGAAGAAGTTCAAATCTTGACAGATTTACTTGAAGATATCACGAAAAATATGCTTCCCGCTGATACGTTTGACAAGATTATGCAGTTGAAGAAGCTATCATCAAATCTAGACTATCAAGGACTAGATAAGGTAGTGAGAAACCTTTCAAATGATGAAATGGTCTACATCTCTAGATATTTCTCTATTTTACCACTTTTGATTAACATCTCCGAAGACGTAGACTTAGCTTATGAGATTAACCATCTAAACAATATTGATCAAGATTATCTTGGTAAATTGTCAACAACCATTGAAATGGTTGCTGAAAAAGAAAATGCGGCTGAAATTCTTGAACATCTGAACGTGGTGCCAGTATTAACAGCCCATCCAACTCAGGTTCAACGTAAGAGTATGCTGGACTTGACCAATCATATCCATACTCTCTTGCGTAAATACCGTGACGTGAGAATGGGGCTTATTAACAAAGAAAAATGGCACAATGATCTTCGTCGCTACATTGAGATTATCATGCAGACGGATATGATTCGTGAGAAGAAACTAAAAGTAACCAACGAAATCACAAATGTGATGGAATACTACAATAGTTCCTTCCT
>CAJPKC010000089.1 GCA_905370255.1 Streptococcus oralis | reverse complement strand
ACTCAGATGTTTCACTAGCTGAATCATTATTTGGTTTATTTAAGATGAAAAATGTTAATGCGCCAAGTACAATGACTGCAATAATACTTCCACCAATGATGAAATGTTTACGTTCGAAATTCATATTAGAATCCTTTCAAAATAATGTTGAATTGATAATTATATTATATCAAAAATAATGGGTATTCGCAACACGGTGTTGGGAGATTTCTAGTATTTTGAATTGCTTTTTTCATAATAGATGATATAATAAATTATAAGACTAAAATTTAATCCAAGGTGGTTTAAACTATATGAAAAAGCGAATTAATCATAGAAAATATTCTGTGACAACGGATAGTTATATTAAACATTTTGCCTATTCGTTTATTGATCCAACATCTGAAAAATTGGCTCGTGATAAACAAATTGCTGTTGGTTATCATGTCATTGCTGATATTATTGAGAAGAATCCTCAATTTTTGAGGGATGTTGAGCAGGGTGCTCGTTATGAAGCATCACTCAATAATGGTTCAGGTGGAACAACATTTAATCAAGTAATGAAAGATCGTGGTAGTTCTCATGGCAAATTCTTATCAAAATTAATTAAGTTGAATGGTGATGACATTATTTATTCACCATCTGCAAAAGATATTTTATTCAATGGACTACATGATGAATCGTGGGATGGATTGCACAAAAGTTTGCAAGAAATCTATCGTCAGAAACAAGATGAACAACAGTTATATGAAATGAGTCATGTTGAACGTGAAAAAGCTGATATTTTTGTCAGTGGCTATCGTGCAGCTAAAGTTCGTGAATTCGGTGAAGTTCCATCTAAAGAAGATTTAGAAGATATTTGGAATGAGGGTCTTGAAATTTTTAAGAAAAAATTAAACAAGAATCCAAAATTGATCCAAAATGTTACAAATGATGACTTGGAACAACTTGGTAAACAGGCTGTCTATAAAGTTGATGTTGTGGAAGTAGATTTACCTATTGATTCATCATCTAAATTGACCAAATTATCAGGTGTTGTGCCAAAAGGAACGGCTGAATCTAAATCTAAGATTCCAACTGTATTAGATATGATTGGTGAAAATAATATTGAAGATGCATCTATTCAATATGCAACTGGTTGGTTTGATACAGCTTATCAAGATCTGAATCCTCGAAATCATCGTGAAGATGTATTTGAACGTGTTTTTCAAGATGGTGTAGATGCCTTTTATAAGCAATATAAGGAAGATGGTAAAGATTTCTATGTTTATCTAAAAAAACTATTGGCTGGTCTTGAAGGTGCGGACTATTTTCTTGAAAAAATTAATCGAGAAGACTTTTTAAGAAAGCAACGTACATTTGATAATGGTTCGATACCATATCAGATTCATCTTCAAGAAATGAGAGCAATTCTCGATAAGCAAGCTAAATTTTATCCTTTCTTGGCTAAAAATAAAGAAAGAATCGAGAAGATTTTAACCTTCCGAATTCCTTATTATGTAGGTCCACTTGCGAGAGGGAATAGTGACTTCGCTTGGTCAATAAGAAAACGAAATGAAAAAATTACACCTTGGAATTTTGAGGACGTTATTGACAAAGAATCTTCGGCAGAGGCTTTTATTAATCGAATGACTAGTTTTGATTTGTATTTGCCAGAAGAGAAGGTACTTCCAAAGCATAGTCTCTTATACGAAACTTTTAATGTATATAATGAATTAACAAAAGTTAGATTTATTGCCGAAAGTATGAGAGATTATCAATTTTTAGATAGTAAGCAGAAGAAAGATATTGTCCGACTTTATTTTAAAAATAAAAGGAGAGTTACTGATAAGGATATTATTGAATATTTACATGCAATTGATGGATATGATGGAATTGAATTAAAAGGCATAGAGAAACAGTTTAATTCTAGTTTATCTACTTATCACGATCTTTTAAATATTATTAATGATAAAGAGTTTTTGGATGATAG
Organism: Streptococcus oralis; assembly: GCA_905370255.1. The sequence continues at coordinate 3,718 of CAJPKC010000089.1, read as the reverse complement.
TTCAAATGAAGCGATTATCGAAGAAATTATCCATACTTTGACAATTTTTGAAGATAGAGAGATGATAAAACAACGTCTTTCAAAATTTGAGAATATATTCGATAAATCCGTTTTGAAAAAGTTATCTCGTAGACATTACACTGGCTGGGGTAAGTTATCTGCTAAGCTTATTAATGGTATTCGAGATGAAAAATCTGGTAATACTATTCTTGATTACTTAATTGATGATGGTGTTTCTAACCGTAATTTCATGCAACTTATTCACGATGATGCTCTTTCTTTTAAAAAGAAGATAAAGAAGGCACAAATTATTGGTGACAAAGATAATATTAAACAGGTCGTTCAGGCTTTGCCAGGAAGTCCTGCGATAAAAAAAGGTATTTTACAAAGCATAAAGATTGTAGATGAATTAGTTAAAGTTATGGGAAGAAGACCTGAGTCAATTGTTGTTGAGATGGCTCGTGAAAACCAATATACCAACCAAGGTAAATCTAATTCTCAACAACGCTTGAAACGTTTAGAAGAATCTCTCAAAGAGTTAAGTAGTAAGATACTTAAGGAAAATATTCCTGCAAAACTTTCTAAAATAGACAATAATGCACTTCAAAATGATCGACTTTATTTGTATTATCTTCAAAACGGCAAAGATATGTATACCGGAGAAGAATTAGATATTGATAGATTAAGTAATTATGATATTGATCATATTATTCCTCAAGCTTTTTTGAAAGATAATTCTATTGACAATAAAGTACTTGTTTCATCTGCTAGTAACCGTGGTAAATCAGATGATGTTCCAAGTTTAGAGGTTGTCAAAAAAAGAAAGACACTTTGGTATCAATTATTGAAGTCAAAATTAATTTCTCAACGAACATTTGATAATCTGACAAAAGCTGAACGGGGAGGTTTGTCACCTGAGGCTAAAGCTGGTTTTATTCAACGCCAGTTGGTAGAAACACGTCAAATAACAAAACATGTAGCTCGTTTACTTGATGAGAGATTTAATAATAAAAAAGATGAAGATAATAAAACGTTACGAACAGTAAAAATCATTACCTTGAAATCTAGCTTAGTTTCTCAATTTCGTAAGGATTTTGAACTTTATAAAGTCCGTGAAATCAACGATTTTCATCATGCTCATGATGCCTATTTGAATGCTGTTGTGGCAAGTGCTTTACTGAAGAAATACCCTAAACTAGAGCCAGAATTTGTGTATGGTGACTACCCAAAATACAATAGTTTTAGAGAAAGAAAGTCAGCTACAGAAAAGGTATATTTCTATTCAAATATCATGAATATCTTTAAAAAATCTATTTCTTTAGCTGATGGTACAGTTATTGAAAGACCACTTATTGAGGTAAATGAGGAGACCGGCGAATCCGTTTGGAATAAAGTGGCAGACCTAAATACTGTTAGAAAAGTTCTTTCATATTCACAGGTTAATATTGTCAAAAAAGTGGAGGAACAAAATCACGGATTGGATAGAGGAAAACCAAAGGGATTGTTTAATGCAAATCTTTCCTCGAAACCAAAACCAAATAGTAAAGAAAATTTAGTAGGTGCTAAAGAGTATCTTGACCCTAAAAAGTATGGGGGGTATGCTGGTATTTCTAATTCATTTGCTGTTCTTGTTAAAGGGACAATTGAAAAAGGTGCAAAGAAAAAAATAACAAATATACTTGAATTTCAAGGTATTTCTATTTTAGATAGGATTACGTATAGAAAAGATAAATTTAATTTTTTACTTGAAAAAGGTTATAAAGATATTGATTTGATTATTGAATTACCTAAATATAGTTTATTTGAACTTTCAGATGGTTCACGACGGATGTTGGCTAGTATTTTGTCAACGAATAATAAGAGGGGAGAGATTCACAAGGGAAATCAAATCTTTATTTCACAGAAGTATGTGAAATTACTTTATCATGCTAAAAGAATAAGCAACACATTTAATGATAATCATAGAAAGTATGTTGAAAATCATAAAAAAGAGTTTGAAGAATTATTTTACTATATTCTTGAATTTAATGAGAATTATGTTGGAGCTAAAAAGAATGGTGAACTCTTAAAATCTGCCTTTCAATCATGGCAAAATCATAGTATAGATGAACTCTGTAGTAGTTTTATAGGACCTACCGGAAGTGAAAGAAAGGGACTATTTGAATTAACCTCTCGAGGAGGTGCTGCTGATTTTGACTTTTTAGGTGTTAAAATTCCAAGGTATAGAGATTATACCCCATCATCCTTATTAAAAGATGCTACACTTATTCATCAATCTGTTACAGGTCTCTATGAAACACGAATCGACCTTGGCAAACTAGGAGAGGATTAATGGCGGGTTGGAGAACTATAGTCGTAAACACACATTCTAAACTGTCATATAAGAATAATCATCTTATTTTTAGAAACTCATATAAAACTGAGATGATTCATCTTTCTGAGATTGATATACTTTTATTGGAAACTACTGATATTGTACTGACTACAATGTTAGTGAAGAGATTAGTTGATGAAAATATTCTTGTTATTTTCTGTGATGATAAACGATTGCCGACAGCTTTTGTTACACCGTATTATGCGCGTCATGATTCTAGTCTACAAATAGCTAGACAAATTTCTTGGAAAGAAGATGTAAAATGTGAAGTATGGACTGCTATTATTGCACAAAAGATATTGAATCAATCATACTATTTGGGAGAATGTTCTTTCTTTGAGAAATCTCAATCAATTATGGAGTTATATCATGGTTTAGAACAGTTTGATCCTAGTAATCGTGAGGGTCACTCTGCCAGAATTTATTTTAATACACTTTTCGGTAATGACTTTACTAGGGAAAGTGATAATGATATCAATGCAGCGCTAGATTATGGTTATACTTTATTATTGAGTATGTTTGCACGTGAGGTTGTCGTCTGTGGTTGTATGACACAAATTGGTTTAAAGCATGCTAATCAGTTTAATCAATTTAACCTTGCTAGTGATATTATGGAACCATTTAGACCAATTATAGATAGAATTGTTTATCAAAATCGACATAAGAATTTTGTCAAAATCAAGAAAGAACTCTTTTCGATTTTTTCAGAAACCTATCTCTACAATGGAAAAGAGATGTATTTATCAAACATTGTTAGTGATTATACAAAAAAAGTTATAAAAGTGTTAAATCAGTTAGGTGAGGGAATTCCTGAATTTAGAATATGAGTTACAGATATATGCGAATGATATTAATGTTCGATATGCCAACAGATACTGCTGAAGAGAGGAAAGCGTATCGTAAGTTTAGGAAGTTTCTATTAAGTGAAGGTTTTATTATGCACCAGTATTCGGTTTATAGTAAACTTTTGTTAAACAATACCGCAAATACAGCAATGATTGGACGACTTAAGGCTAATAATCCTAAAAAAGGAAATATAACAATATTAACAGTTACTGAAAAGCAATTTGCTCGTATGATTTATTTGTACGGAGATAAGAACACCAGTGTTGCCAATTCAGACGAAAGGTTAGTGTTCTTAGGAGAAGATTATTGTGATGAAGATTAATTTTTCGCTTTTGGATGAGCCTATGGAGATTAGCCAGGGGACAGTTCTCGTAATTGAGGATGTGAGTGTGTTTGCTCAAATAGTTAAGGAATTCTATCAGTATGATGAACAATCGAATTTAACAATATTTGATAGTAAAATAAGGAGTTTAAAGTCCTCTGACTTACTGTTAATAA
>CAJPKC010000088.1 GCA_905370255.1 Streptococcus oralis | reverse complement strand
GCCCTGTGCAATACAGAACTAAATCCTTGCAATAATTATTTGTCCAACTTTTAGGGGTCAGTACAGTTTTCCTTTTTGGTATAAAATATGTGCTTTCTATGACTAGGTAATTTTCTTAATCGAAACATTACGAAATAGAAAGAGAGATTTCAAATCCATGCATCCATTCGGATTTTACTGTGATTTCGATTTTTAAAGCATCTGCTAATTGTTTGACAAGATAGAGACCCATGCCTGTTGATTTTTTCCTTGTCTCTCCTGAATCACCTGTAAATCCTTTTTCAAAGATATGAGGGAGGTCGCAAGCTTTAACTCCACACCCATTATCCCTAATAATCAGGGTTTTGCGCCCCTTGTCACTTGACATAGAAATCTTGAGTTCTGGTTTGTCAGAGCTATATTTAAGGGCGTTGGCTAGTATTTGAGACAGGATAAATCCAAAACTGCGTTGATCAGTGTAGCAGATTCCTTGTATGTTCTCTAACTTAATCGTAAAATTCTTTTCTTTGAGCAAGGGATCAAAGTTCTCCAAAAGATCTTGGATACACTCTTGGAGGTCGACATCTTCAAATAGAAAATCATTTTTTTCACTTTTAACCCTGTAATAGAATAGTATCTGTGACACATTTCCTTGGATTTGATTTTTTACATAGTCCAACTTAAAAGCTGTATCCTTTGGCAACTGGTCACTTTGGTTGTCCAAAAGGAGGGAAAGAAGGGATAGAGGGAGTTTGATTTCATGAGCCCACTTTTCAACATAGTCCTCATAGTCAGCTAGTAATGAGTTGAGCTTTCCTATTTCCGCCTGTTTTTGGTAAAACGCATTTGTGATTTCTTTAATGCTTTCTTTTTCTGAGTTAGTTGATAAACGCAATAATTCCAGCTCAGTATCGATCTTAGGATTGGCTATGAAGGCTTTATAAGCAGTTGATTTTTTTCTTTCTTTTCTTATAAGTAGGAGTGATAGGATAAAAAAGAGCAGGACTGTAGCTAAAAGATAGAGAAGGATGAGGACTTGAAACATCCTCACGTCTGAAAGCCAAAGCAGGACAGCTGTAAATAGATCAAATGCTAAGAGAACAAGTAACCAAGGCAGATAACTAGCTAAATATTTTAGATTATGTTTCATCTGGACTTACCTCTTCTAGCTTGTAACCAATACCTCTGACGGACTTGACTTTAAGGGCAATGCCAACCTGTTTCATCATCTTTTTCAGCCTTGCAATGTTTACTTGTAGGGCATTTTCATCGATGAACTCAGTTGTATTCCACAGTTTCATGCTTAGTTCTTCTTTTGTGACGACAGAATCAGTTGCCACTAATAAGGTTTCTAACAATTTCCCTTGATTTTGAGGGAGTAAAATCGAATGTCCGTTGATATAAAGAGTATAGGTATTTCGATCCAGCAGGAAATTATCTTTTTCAAGCAAATTTTGTCTACCTTCATAGCGTTTCAAGATGTTTTCTATACGAGCCAAGAATCTTTCTTTCTTGAAAGGTTTTGTTAAGTACTCATCAGCCCCTAATTTTAGGGCGTAAATCTCATCTTTTAGTTGTTCACGGGAGGTGAGAACCAATATGGGCACAGAGCGTTTGGACTTGAGATTTTTACAAATTTGAAAACCTGTTTCTCCTGGTAAATTCAAATCCAGTATGATTAAATCCGTATCGTATTGCAATACTTGCTGGCTTGTATCTTTGAAGTCAGTCAACTTATCAACTTGATAACCCGCATTCTCTAACAAAATGACAATTTCATCTCGAATCAAGGTTTCATCTTCAATAACCAGAATATGCTTCATATCAGCTCCTCCTTTTCCTATTTTATTCTACTTTATTCATCTCTTTTGGGTTCCATTAATGACAACAAGTACTTGTTGCTATTTTTCTTTACAATTTTTATATAGATGACTTCAAATCCAGCTAACAGCAGTATTATCACCATGGCTGTGATAAATTTCTGCCCCATGACCATTCTTATACTGGCTGGTACTATTCCTGTGAGGAGGGAGCTCACTCCGAAGCTACTACTGATAAGTGCAAGGGCTATTGGCAGACCGAAATACCAGTTGATTTGCTTTTCTGACGATTTACAAAGAGTTTCGTAGTTGGCTCCGAGATGGATCAAGGTTTGGTATCGTCTGTAGGATTGTCTTTGTCCCATCAAAAACTGAACGCCGATAATTGTATTTGCGACAACAAGGAAGATGATAGACAGATAGATGGTGACATAGCTGGCAGAGATAATGTAAAACAATTGTCTTCCCATATTTTGTATATAGCTTTCATAGCCAAGAGAGGTTTGATTTAGCTTTTCATTGGTATCTGAGATAGCCCTCATCAGGCCTTTTTCCTTGACTAGCTCAGGAGCTAAGATACCGCTGACATAGTTCGAGTATCGACCGTCTGTATAGTTCATAAAGACTTCATCTGGGACTATGAGGGCAACAGAGAGGGTGATTTCACGATCCGTTACAATCGGTAAAGACTGAACCTCTCCAATCAATTTTACATCATTTCCCATGACTTTGATTTGAGGATTTGTTTTCAGAACAGAGTTAACTAGATTCTCATCCAGGAGAAAATCTTTTCCCATATACAAGTAGGCTTCCTTACTAGTTAATTCTAGAGGAGGGAGATTGGCAGCCTTTCTAAGTTCATTGTATTCGGAAACTGGTATGAGGTGGGAAGTAGTAGACTGTTTAAATCTTTGGAGCAAAATTTCCATGTTCTTGTTGCCTTTTTGCTTTTTCAACTCCTTGATGATCTCTTCGAAGGACACGGACTCGTGTTCTTTCGGTTTGCCGACTTTGATTTGTAGAATCTTTGAAAACTGTGATGCCAGTCCAGCAGCTTCAAGCTCTTTTTTTACTGTATTTACATCAAGATTTTCATCTGTTTCCTGCTTGCTATCTCTAAATGTATAATCCAAAACGTGGGTTTGATTGCCTGAATTGCCACTTGCAATGGCAACACCTGCTCCAAAGAGGCACAAGGCAGAGAAGATTAAGAGGGAGCAGATAGCCAGTATAGTTGAGCGCTGGATAACTAATTCCTGAATCTGTCTAAAATTATAGGTGTGGAGTTTTCGATTGCTTCCAAGCTTGACCAAAAAGTCTATAAACAAACGCATACCAAAGAAGAGTAGTATAGTTCCTAGAGTTCCCAAGAGAACAGTGATGCCCATTGTTATGGCATTTTCCCAAGCTCGTCCACTCATCCCCAAGTAATAGGCTGTTCCTAGAAGCAAAATTCCGAGGACAGAAGCAAGAAGGTACACCCCCTTGGGGAGTAGTTTCTTCATCCCAGAAGGAGAATAGGCAAGCAGGTTTCCGATTTCCTTATTGGCTGTTTTTGCACTTAAAAGGACAAAAACAGCTAATTTTACGGCTAGGAAGCCGATGACTGTATAGAGTAGAGCTGTAGTAGATAGAGAAAATTGATGTTCAATAATCCCTAGTCCCACAATTTTAGCGGTTATTAGGCTGATTAGTTCTGAAATCAAGATAGAAATTGGAAGACCTACTCCAAGGGCAAGGACACTGTTTCTCAAATCCTCAAGGAGGAGTAGTAAGAACAGTTTGGTTCTTCGCATGCCTAATGTGAGATACACACCAAATTCATGTTTTCTTCTTTCCATCTGCATACTGCTTGCGAAGTAGACTAGAAAAAAGAGAATAAAGAGCGTTGCTACATAAAGAATGGGAATCATGCTAAAGAGTTTATTTACAGCGTCACTCTCTATTTGTTTGAGAAAGAACATCACATCTTGATGGGACAAAGAAAGGATGATGTAAAAGGAGATAATAGAAAGAACCATGGAACTGAAATACAAGCCATTATTCTTTCGATCCCTCTTGCTATTTCTTGAGACTAATTTAGAAAACATTGCCATCACCTCCAGCCAGTGCAGACATGACCTTTAGTATTCTGTGGTAAAAATCTTCTTGACTTTCTCTTGGATAATCGCGTCGAATTTCATGGAATAGTTTTCCGTCTTGGATAAACAAGATGCGGTTGCAAAAGCTGGCAGCGACTGAATCGTGGGTCACCATGAGAATGGTGGTTTCTTCCACTTGATTCATTTCGGATAATTTTTGCATCAAAATGGTCGCATTTTTTGAATCCAAAGCTCCTGTGGGCTCGTCCGCAAATACAATCTTAGGGTCTAAAATTAAGGCGCGCGCAGCAGCTACCCTTTGCCGTTGACCACCTGATAATTGAGAAGGGAACTTATCCAGAAGTTCAGAAATATCTAGATATTGGGAAAGTAATTCTAACCGAACCTTGCTTTCGTTGGCATCGACCTTGTGCAAAGACAAGGGGAGTAAAATATTTTCTTTGGCTGTCAGATTGTCCAAAAGCTCAAAATTTTGAAAGAGGTAACCAATTTCCTTGCCACGATAATCAGCTAACTGACTACCTTTTAACTGACCTAAATCTTTTTCTTGCATTTGAATGGAGCCGTCAGTTGGTTTGATGATAGTAGCGAGACAGTTAAGAAGGGTTGTTTTCCCAGAACCACTGCTCCCCATAATCCCTAAGAACTCACCTTTGACAACCTGAAAAGATATACCGTTCAAGGCTTTGGTGATATTCGGTTCTTTTCCATAATGCTTTTTTAATGATTCTACTCGTAAAATTGTTTCCATGTGAAACACCTCCATCTTTTGTTACTTTCATTATAATATGAATCAGAGTAGAATAACACTTACGGATGATGTAAGAAATCTTTAACATTAGGTTATTGGAGCTATACTTACTATATTATAGCATGGTTTCAAGGAATTTAAAAAGGATGGTGATAAATATCGTGCTCCAAGTGGCTATGACCTCACTCTCGAAGTAAAAACAGTTGAAACAAAGAAAGGTGACTTTGGAGGAGATAAAAAAGAAGACTACGATGTTAAGGAATACCGAATTGTTGATCACAATCATCAAGAGAAAACCTTTAACTATCATGGTCTCTTAACGAGTCAGACAGATGAAAAAGGCAATAAAACAAGCTTTGATTATAATGAAAATTACCAGCTGGTCAAGATTACATCTCCTACAGGCTTGGTTTATAGTATCACCTATAATACAGATGGCTATATTGGTGCGATTCAAATCCCTAATGGCTCAACTTTGACCTATGACAAGTCTCACCGTCTCACCGAACTCCGTCATATGGACAAGCAGGACAAACTCATCTCTAGCTACGGCTATGAGTATGATGATGGTGGCTATATCGCTAAGGAAACTATTAAGCAGGATGGCGAATCCCTAGTCCATACCTACACCTACGATACTCTGGGTCAAGTGGAAAATATGACCGTATCGGATGGAGCTGGTAAGGAACTCTCTAAACTCTCCTATACCTACGACCTAGCCGGCAATAAACTGACTAGCACCGAGACAGTTGATGGTAAGGAGAACCAGACACACTTTACCTACGATGATCATAACCGCTTGACCAAACTAGAAGGGCCAGATGGTACCATCACCTATACCTACGACAAGAATGGCAATCGCATCGCTTCTGAGAAGAATTCAGAGAAGCTAGACTATATCTATGATACAGAGAACCGCTTGCTTGCAATCAAGGACAAGAAAGGCCTTCTCATGGCTGCACTTTACGACGGGGATGATAATCGTGTCTTCACTGCTAGTCGCAAGGAAGGCAAGAACACCTATCAACTCTTCCAACGCAAGCCAAAGGAAAGCAAGTCAGGTCGTAAGTCACCATATAC
>CAJPKC010000087.1 GCA_905370255.1 Streptococcus oralis | reverse complement strand
TAAAGCCTCATAACGTTCACGGTCAAAAGGATCCTTGGTATAGGTCAGTCCAGTGTCAGTAATGGCCAACATTCTCTGAATAGCTTTAGCGAAATCAGTTGCACTCATTTTCTAAACTTTCTATTAGCTTGGCTAGATTCATAGAGTTCGAACCTTTAAGCAAAATCTGGTCATGTGCACCAAGACTTTCCTTGACCTGCTTAACCATGGCTTCAAACTGGTCTTCCTCAGCTGTTTTCTTGAAGTAGTAAACATGGCTGATTGGGAACATTTGACTGGCTAATTGAGCCAATTCAGCAATATCTTCACCATAGAAAATAACCGTATCAAGGACATCTGGTGAAAGGCTCAAAATCATCTTATTGTGGAGTTGAACAGACTGGTCTCCAAGTTCTTTCATATCTGCCAGAACTGCGAGTTTCTTGCCACCTTCATTGGCTGGGATGGCTGAAAATGTTTCAAGGATGAGCTTCATAGCAGTCGGATTGGCATTGTAAACATCTGACAAGATATCCGCACCGTTGGCCGCTTTTTTCCACTCGGTACGATTGCGGGTCAATTCAAGATTTTGGAAGGCTTGACCAATCTGCTCCTCAGTCACTCCTTCTTGAAGAGCTACATAAGATGCAATCATAGCATTGGTCGCATTGTACTTACCAGTTACTGGCAAGTCGAGAGCCTGCTCCAAGAAATTAGCCTTGAAGGTTAAGCTATCCTTACGCTCAATCAATTCTGTAATTTCGAGTTCTGCACCTGGACCAAAACGAACTACTTTTTGGTCAGCAGGTAGATAATCCTCTACAATAGGATCAGCTGGCGCCAAAAGTAAGGAACCCTTTTCCATCCCATCAGCGATTTGCAATTTCCCTTTGGCAATCTCAGAACGGTCCTTAAAGAAAGCCAGATGAGCTTCTCCAACCAAGGTCACGATAGCTGTCTTTGGATGAGCTAGTTCAGACAAGAGGTGGATATCTCCTAGGTGATCCTGTCCCATTTCCAAGACCAGCTTTTCAGTATCATCTGGCATATGGAGAACTGTATAAGGCAGTCCAATCTCGTTATTGTAATTTCCTTGCGTTTTGTAGGTTTTGTAGCTTGTAGAAAGCAAATGAGCCAACATATCCTTGGTCGTTGTCTTCCCATTTGAACCTGTAACAGCAAAGACATCTACTCCTGTCTTTTGAAGGTAATAAGCTGCAAGAGCCTGAAAGGCTGTCAGAACATCATCTACTAAAATGTAAGGATGATCTGCTACTTCCTTCTCTGACAGAGTTACAGTAGCGCCGTTTTCAAAAGCCGTCTCGATAAAGTCATGACCATCACGCGCCCCCTTGAGTGGCACAAATAGATCCCCAGCTCCAATCAAGCGACTATCAAACTCTGCCTTGACTAACGGGTTATCCGCATAGCTTGTCACATCATTTTTTGCACCGACGGCATGCGCAACTTCGTGAATCGTAAGTTTCATGTTTACTCCTTTAAAAAGGGGCAAGGAGTCCTTCCCCGCCCTTATGTCTGTCTTTACAATAGGTGCGCTTCACGCTTGTCAAAACTTTCCTTAGCAAGATCAACCAAACGTTCAATTAATTCTGGATAAGAAATTCCCATATTGTCCCAAAGTAAGGGATACATAGACCATTGAGTAAATCCTGGCATGGTGTTAAGCTCGTTTAGGAAAACTTCTCCCTTATCTGTATAGAAAAAGTCACAACGTGAGAGACCAAGTCCACCAATAGCACGGAAGGCGGCTTCTGCATTTTTACGCATGACTGCTACTACTTCATCACTAATCTTGGCTGGAATATCCATAGTAATCTTGTTATCGATGTATTTGGCTTCATAATCATAGAAGGCTACATCCTTGACAACTTCACCAGGTAGCGTGCTCTTGACATCATAGTTTCCTAAAAGTCCAACTTCGATTTCACGCGCATTGACTCCTTGCTCTACCAAGACACGGCTATCATATTTAAAGGCGAGTTCGAGAGCTTGATGGAGTTCCTCTTTATTTTCAGACTTAGAAATACCAACACTAGAACCCATATTGGATGGTTTGGTAAAGACTGGATATCTTAATTTTTCTTCAACTTCTGCGATCTTAGAAGCTAAGTCATCCCCTTCAACAATGGCTACGTAAGGGACTTGGGCAATCCCAGCAGATTCCAAGACACGTTTAGTCGTGATTTTGTCCATAGCAAGGCTTGAAGACAAGATGTTGCAACCGACATAAGGCATTTTCAAGACTTCTAAGAAACCTTGAACGGAACCATCTTCTCCCATTGGTCCATGAAGAACTGGAAAGACAACCGCTCCTTCTTCGTAGATAGCACTTGGAGCAATTTTCTTGTCCCAATCAATCGTTTCATTGGTCATGAGACGTTCATCTTGTCCAGGAGTTTGGGTAAATTCTTGGGTTTTGATGAAATCACCAGACTGGCTGATAAAGAAAGTTTTGACTTCAAAACGGTCATAGTTAACCGCACGCATGACACTCTCAGCTGACAATACAGACACTTCACGCTCTGCACTGCGTCCACCATATAATAGAATAATTGTTTGTTTCATATGATTGTCCTATTTCTACTAGAATACTTGCTCTTTAGTATATCACATTTGTCTCTTTTTTTAAACTTGAATAGCAAAAAAGGGACTGGATTAAAAATAAATCCAGCCTCTTAGTTTCTTAAAATCTTATCTATTAGCTAATTGCCTGTTCTATATCCTCACAGACTAGAGTTCTGTACGATTTTCGATGGCTCTTAAGAGCGTCACTTCATCTGCATATTCGATATCAGCTCCGACTGCTAGACCTCGTGCTAGACGAGTAACCTTGATTCCTGCGGGTTTGAGAAGTCGTGAGATATACATGGAAGTCGCCTCACCATCAGCAGTCGCATTGGTCGCTACGATGACCTCAGAAACTTCGCTATCCATGAGACGTGTCATGAGACTCTTGAGATTGATGTCATCTGGGCTAATCCCATTCATAGGGGAAATCAAGCCGTGTAAGACATGGTAAAGACCGTGGTATTCTTGGATATTTTCCATGGCAGCGACATCGCGACTATCCTCAAGGACCAGAATCGTTGACTGATCTCGGCTAGGATCAGTACAGATAGAGCAAGGATCCTCGTCTGTCAAACGTCCACAAATAGAGCAATAAGTCAATTCTCGCTTGGCTGCAAGGAGATTTTTTGCAAATTCATTGACATCGTCATCCGGCATCCCAATGGTATAAAAGGCCAGTCGGGTCGCTGTCTTAATCCCGATACCTGGAAGTTTAGAATAACTGTCAATCAGCTTAGCTATAGGTGTTGGGTAAAGCATGGCTTCCTTTCTAGTTCATTGGATGGTGTTGGTTGTATAGATTGATAATGTCGCGAGCAATTGCTGGCCCAACATTTTTGGTTAAATTGGTATTATGAGGAAAGACTACTGCAACTGCAATTTGAGGATTTTCTGTTGGAGCATAGGCCACGGCATTGGTATTATTAGCTTCTTGACCACCAGCTACATAGCTTTCAGCTGTACCGGTCTTACCACTGATAGAAACAGTGGCGCCATCTGAAAACGCCCGTCCTGTCGTAAGGGGACTAGTTCCATGCGATACTTGGTAAAATCCTTGGTGCAAGATTGCCATATCTGATTCAGAAATATTGACCTTGTTGATTTCCTTGGTATTTATTGCTTGGATTAATTCCCCAAGGCCACCCTTATCATTGTTGTCGTATATTCCCTCGACAATATGTGGAGCTAGACGAACACCATTGTTAGCAATAGTTGCAACGTACTGGGCTAATTGCATCGGTGTGTAGTTATCAAACTGGCCAAAAGCATTAGTTAAATAATTAGCCAAGTCAAATTTTTGGGGGATAAATCCTGTCGATTCATCTGGCAAGTCAATCCCTGTAGCAGCACCCAAACCATACTCACCAAAAGTTGCGCGTAGTTTTCCCATGGCAGACTCTAGTTGGTCGGTCTTAACTGTCATATCCGGTTGATAGGTTTGCCCCATCATTCCTAGGGCAGTTTGAATCATATAGGCATTGGATGAGTATTCCAAAGCCTCGACTGCTGTAATCGGGAAGGAACCGTAAGCAAGAGTATACCAAGAATTGATAGCTGGGGATCCTTGGAAAACAATTGGTTGGTCTGTCAAGGTTTGGTTCCCCTTAAGAACACCATTTTCCCATCCTGAGCTGATGGTAGCTGCTTTAACGACAGAACCTGGCACAAAAACATTGGTCACTGTCCCCAGCGAGTCTGAGGTCAATTCACCCGTTTCCAGATTATGTTTAATCCCTGACATAGCTAACACAGCACCAGTCTTAGGATTGAGGGCTACTGCATAGACACCTTCAGAATATTTTGCTCCACCATTTGATAGTTCTGAATTGAAGTAACTTTTCAGAAGATTATCCACACTGTCTTGGAAGGTCAAATCAATGGTCAATTTAATATTTTTGCCCTTGCTACCTTCTTCGACATTTTCCACACTCTCCATATCACCATATTTGTCGAGATGGATTTCTTTTACGGTGCGCTTCCCTTGTAAAACCTCTTCGTATTGTTTCTCCAGATAAGAAGTTCCAACACGGTCATTAAGTGAGTAGCCTTGCGCTAGAAGTGACTTCACTTTATCTGAAGGAAGCCCCGTCTTTTCAGAAGATACCGTTCCAAGAATCGTCTTCATCTTATCGCCCAGTGGTTCTTCACGGTCCCAGTCAGAATCCACATCGACCCCGCGAAGCTCTCCAAGGCGTTCACTGATTTTAGCAACCTCTTGTTCTGTGACCCCTTCATTTTTCAGTGTCACTGTTGATAAGGCATACGCACTATTCATTTTCGTAAAAATAGCAATCACTTGTTTTTCCGCATCGCTATAATTTAATTCATCAGCAGGAATATGTGCCAATTGCATTTCATACGTTTGACTCGTTGAGAGATTTTCTTTAGCGATTCTCTTCTTATCTTCTGCTGTTAGAAGGCTATCCACTTTGTCAGGGTTTGTCGCTACCCAATAGTCTTTCAAGTCACGTTCTTTTAACTCGGAAGCATCCACAGAAATCAATGTTGTTAATTTCTTTGCGATTTCTAACATCGTTGAGGCTTTAACATCTGCAGGTCTTGTATAGTTAATAGCGAGTTTTGGTTTATTTCCCACTAAAATACGTCCTTGGCTATCGTAAATCGACCCACGCGGAACTGATTTTTTAGCAGTAGTTGTCTCTGTACGTTGTACGAGCGCAACAAACTCGTCCCCTTTAACTAATTGGATATACGCCAAACGGCTAATTAAGGCAATAAATGAAAAGAATACAATTTAAAATAATAAATTCAAGCGAAATGGAATATGTGATTTTTTCTTTTTCTTCTTTAATTTTCTTTTAGTAAGCATAATACACTCCATATAACATCTAGTAACTCATAACAGTATACCATAAATCTTGCCCTAATCTGTATAAAAAAGGGGTTAGAAAGTGGTTAAGATTTTTTTGCGTTCAAGACTAATTTTTCGTGCAGGCTACTCGTTTCCATGCTATGCTAACAGTAACGACTAGAAAGGAGGACTACCATGGAAAAGACGATGACCAAGAAGAGATACTATACGCTCAGCATTTTGATTCCAGCTGTGATGATTTTAGCGATTTTTCTACTCTTTACAATCACCCCATTTGGAAATCGAACATGGCTAACAATCGACCTTGGGCAGCAATATGTCGACTTCTTTAGTTACTACCAAGA
>CAJPKC010000086.1 GCA_905370255.1 Streptococcus oralis | reverse complement strand
ACTCAAACAACTTAAAAAGA
Source organism: Streptococcus oralis (assembly GCA_905370255.1). The sequence goes on along the minus strand of CAJPKC010000086.1, from coordinate 5,762 downwards.
CAGAGAAACTAGATAACTCTATCTTAATTGATCTGGAGAAATTTTACCAACTTACCAGTCTCTTGATTGGACTTGGCACCCTTAAACTCAATGAAGAAGCTCGCACAGCTTGGCGAAACTATGACAAATTCCACTACGATCAAGTCAAACACGTTTTGACACTTTATGGACCTGTTTTTGGTTTTTAAAAATAGTGGTTTTTCTAGCTAAACCTTGACAAATATTCTCAAAAAGAGTATGATGATTGCAACAATACTCGGAGGTAAGGGAGACATGAACAACTAAGTCTATCAAATAAAGAACCTTTATTTAGTAGATCTTGTTTCTGTCTCTTTTTTGTGTGCTCTTTTTCTGCTGGATTTTCAGCCCTTTTAAAAGAGTTTTTTTGACATAAACGATTAGCTCTACTAGGTAAAGTAGAGCTTTTTGTTATGCAATATGGACATTCTAGAAAGGGCAATAATATGATAAAAATCAATCATCTGACCATCACACAAAACAAAGATTTAAGAGACCTTGTTTCCGATTTAAACATTAACATCCAAGACGGAGAAAAGGTCGCTATTATAGGCGAAGAAGGAAATGGAAAATCAACCTTACTTCGAACTTTAATGGGAGAAAGATTAGCTGATTTCACTATCAGGGGCGAAATCCAATCTGACCTTCAGTCCCTGGCCTACATTCCCCAACATCTCCCTGAAGAACTGAAGAAAAAATCTCTACAGGACTACTTCTTTTTGGATTCTGCTGATTTAGACTACACCATCCTCTATCGCTTGGCTGAGGAATTACACTTTGACAGCAGTCGTTTTTCAAGTGATCAAGAAATTAGTAGTCTCTCGGGTGGTGAAGCTTTGAAAATTCAGCTCATCCATGAATTTGCCAAACCCTTTGAGATTTTATTTTTAGATGAACCTTCAAATGACCTGGATATAGAGATGGTTGATTGGCTAAAAAAACAGATTCAAAAGATGAGGCAAACCGTTATTTTCATTTCTCATGATGAAGATTTTCTCTCTCAAACGGCAGACACCATTATCCATTACGACTGGTCAAGCATCGAAAGGAAGCGGAAACGCTAGTAGAGCATTTAGACTACGATAGCTATAGTGACCAGAGAAAGGCTAATTTTGCCAGACAAAGCCAGCAAGCTGCTAACGACCAGAGAGCCTATGACAAAACCATGGAGAAGCATCGTCGCGTCAAGCAAAATGTAGAAACTGCACTTCGAGCTACCAAAGACAGTACTGCCGGTCGCCTATTAGCTAAAAAGATGAAAAATGTTCTTTCTCAAGAAAAACGTTACGAAAAAGCAGCTCAGTCCATGACCCAAAAGCCACTTGAAGAGGAACAAATCCAACTTTTCTTTTCAGATATAGAGCCATTAGCCACTTCAAAAGTCTTAGTTCTACTGGAAAATGAGACTTTGTCCATTGGTGAGCGTGTTTTGGCTCAGGAGTTACAATTAACTGTCCGTGGTCAAGATAAAATCGGCATCATCGGTCCCAATGGCGTTGGCAAATCGACTCTGTTAGGCAAGTTACAACAACTACTAAGTGACAAAAGTGAGATTTCACTTGGATTTATGCCACAAGATTATCAAGAAACACTACAATTGGATCTATCTCCAGTAGAATTTCTCAGCCAAACTGGACATAAAGAGGAATTACAGAAAATCCAATCCTTCCTAGCCAGTCTCAATTTCAGTTATCCAGAGATGCACCACCAAATCCGCTCCTTATCCGGCGGTCAACAAGGTAAACTCCTTCTTTTGAATTTAGTTCTGCGAAAACCAAACTTTCTCCTTCTGGATGAACCCACACGAAACTTTTCTCCAACTTCTCAACCCGAAATCAGAAAACTCTTTGCCAATTATTCTGGTGGTCTTGTCACTGTTTCGCATGATCGACGTTTCTTAAAAGAAGTCTGTACGAGTATCTATAGTCTGACAGAGCATGGTTTAGAAGTAGTTGATTTACAAGATCTTTAACTTTTGGAAATAAAACATCCAGAGAAAGTTCTCTGGATGTTTTTTTACATTTGTTTCAAACGTTCAATTCGCTCTGAAATAGGTGGATGCGTATAAAATAGTTTTTTCAAGAAACCTGGTTTTTGAGGATCATTGATATAAAGGGCACTACTAGCATCATCTACATGATGACTCATAGGTTGACTATTGTCTAATTTTTGTAAAGCATTGATCATCCCCTGAGGATTACGAGTTAGTTCCACACTTGAAGCATCCGCTAAAAATTCTCGTTGGCGAGAGATAGCTAACTGCACCAAAGTTGCTGCAAGAGGCGCTAGAACGATGGCTAGGAGAGAAACAACTAACATAATCACTTCAAGTCCTCCACCATCACGGTCATTACTTCTACGACTACGACTAGCTCCACCCCACCACATCATACGACCAGCCATACTCGATAAAAGGGTGATGGCACTGGCAAGAGCAACAGCAATGGTAGAGATTCGAATATCTAAGTTGCGAATATGACTAACTTCATGCCCGATTACAGCTTCTAACTCCTCACGATTCATGATCTCTAAAAGTCCTGACGTAGCAGCAACAGCAGCATTTTGAGGATTCGAACCGGTGGCGAAGGCATTCAAACCCGGGTCATCAATTACATAAACTCGTGGCATAGGAATCTGCGCCACCATTGCCATATCCTCGACAACATGATAGAGAACAGGTTCTTCGTTTCTATCAACCTCACGCGCACCATTCATGCTCATGACAATCTCTGTAGATTGAAAAATCATGGTCAAGGCATAGATGAAACCGATAATCATAGCTACAGTCACGCCCCAGATACCTGAGTTCATGAACAGAAAACCAACAGCATAACCAACCAAGGCTAGCAAAAGAAAGAAGACAATTAAAAGAATCCAAGTTTTACGTTTATTACTAGCAATTTGTTTGTACAGCATCTTAGTCACCTAAACCACTAAAATCAACTCTAGGCACAGCCTTTTCTTCTTCTGGAGTTTGAAGGAAATCCGCTGCCTTGAAGCCAAATATAGCCGCAACCAGATTACTTGGGAAAGTTTCTAATTTAACATTGTAGTTGCTAACGACACTATTATAGAGCTGACGTGAATAAGAAATTTTATTTTCTGTGTTAGTCAGTTCTTCTTGTAAGTGAGCAAAATTGCTACTAGCCTTCAAGTCAGGATAATTCTCTGCAACCGCAAAAATACCAGATACCTGACGAGTCAGTGCATCACTAGCTTTCATGGCTTCTGCAGGTGTAGTTGCTGCAGCTACTTGTCTACGGAGTTCAGTCACCTTTTCTAGAGTAGAACTTTCGTATTTAGCGTAACCTTTTACTGTTTCAATTAAGTTTGGTAAGAGATCATTTCGACGCTTCAACTGAACATCAATCTGACTCCAAGCTTCCTTGGTCTGCATACGATTTTTCACCAATTTATTATAGCAGTCAATTACCAAGATAATAATTAGAGCAAGAAGTCCATAAAAAATCCAATTCATCATAAAGCTCCTTTCTGCCTTTTGATTAGTACAAGTATATCAAATTTCCATGTTTTTGTGGTAAAATAAGATGATATACAAGAAGGATATAACTATGAAACCAGAAACTTTTTACACACTACTTGCTGAACAGAATATTAATCTTACTGACCAGCAAAAAGCACAATTTGAGCGCTATTTCGAACTCTTAGTCGAGTGGAACCAAAAAATCAACCTGACTGCAATTACTGAAAAGGAAGAAGTTTATCTTAAACACTTTTATGATTCCATCGCTCCTATCCTACAAGGGTTGATAGAAAACCAAGAAATTAAGTTACTTGATATTGGCGCTGGTGCAGGATTCCCAAGTCTTCCTATGAAGATTCTCTACCCTCAGCTAGATGTGACCATCATTGATTCACTCAATAAGCGCATTAACTTTCTTCAGCTTTTAGCTGAAGAGCTTAATCTAGAAGGTGTTCATTTCTATCATGGGCGCGCAGAAGATTTTGCTCAAGAGAAGAATTTCCGTGCCCAATTCGACATTGTGACAGCTCGTGCAGTTGCTCGCATGCAGGTCTTGTCTGAATTAACGATTCCTTATCTAAAGGTAGGAGGAAAACTTTTGGCACTTAAGGCCAGTAATGCACCAGAGGAATTGACAGAAGCCAAGAATGCCCTCAACCTTCTCTTTAGCAAGGTCGAAGACAACCTTAGCTATACACTTCCAAATGGAGACCCTCGCTACATCACCATTGTTGAAAAGAAAAAGGAAACTCCAAACAAATATCCACGTAAGGCTGGCATGCCCAACAAACGACCACTTTAAGCATTTTTAAAAAGATACCTAAAAAATCAGCCTCGCGTCTTTATTTCCTTGCTCGGGAAAAAATGATTTACAAAATCATGCCTCACTTTTTTGTTTCTTGGCTTGAGAGAAAATGATTTACAAAATCAAACCTCGCTCTCTTATTTCAAGGCTCGGGAAAAAATGATTTACAAAATCATTTTTTTCTGCTATACTATCACAAGCAAAGGTTTTTAATGTCATCCCGTGAGGTGACGAAGACGCAGAAATATATGAAATTCTTTAAGAATGAGATAATCCTCTTTTTAAAGAAGTCTACTCTGAGAGCCTATTGCTGTAAAATAATGGGCTCTTTTTTGATGCCCAAAAAGTGAGGTATTTATGAAACAAGAATCAACTGTTGATTTGTTACTCGACGTTGACCAACGTCCTTCTTTTGGTAAGGGAATCCTACTCAGTTTCCAGCACGTGTTTGCCATGTTTGGTGCACCATCTTGGTACCATTGATTTTGGGAATGCCTGTATCTGTTGCCCTCTTCGCTTCAGGGGTTGGTACCCTCATCTATATGTTTGCAACAGGTTTTAGAGTTCCTGTTTATCTTGGTTCTTCTTTCGCCTTTATTACAGCCATGTCACTTGCCATGAAAGAAATGGGGGGTGATGTATCTGCTGCTCAGACAGGGGTTATCCTAACTGGTTTTGTTTATGTCCTTGTTGCTGCAAGTGTTCGCTTCGCAGGTACAAAATGGATTGATAAACTCTTGCCTCCAATCATTATTGGTCCTATGATTATCGTTATCGGTCTTGGGCTTGCTGGTTCTGCCGTAACCAATGCTGGTCTTGTAGCTGACGGCAACTGGAAAAATGCTCTTGTAGCTGTGGTTACCTTCCTCATCGCTGCCTTTATCAATACAAAAGGAAAAGGATTCCTTCGTATCATTCCTTTCTTATTTGCCATTATCGGTGGATATATCTTTGCAGTCTTTCTTGGTCTAGTAGACTTCACACCTGTTCTTCAAGCTAACTGGTTCGAAATTCCAGGCTTCTACCTACCATTTAGCACAGGTGGTGCCTTCAAAGAATACAACCTTTACTTCGGTCCAGAGACAATCGCAATCTTACCAATCGCGATCGTAACAATCTCAGAACACATTGGAGACCACACGGTCTTGAGCCAAATCTGTGGCCGTCAATTCTTGAAAGAACCAGGTCTTCACCGTACCCTTCTTGGTGACGGTATCGCAACATCTGTATCTGCCTTCCTTGGTGGTCCTGCTAATACTACCTACGGTGAAAATACAGGGGTGATCGGTATGACTCGTATCGCTTCTGTCTCAGTTATCCGTAACGCTGCCTTTATCGCGATTGCCCTTAGCTTCCTTGGTAAATTCACTGCTTTGATTTCTACAATCCCTAGCGCCGTACTTGGTGGTATGTCAATCCTTCTTTATGGGGTTATCGCCAGCAACGGTTTGAAAG
>CAJPKC010000085.1 GCA_905370255.1 Streptococcus oralis | reverse complement strand
ACCTGAAAGAATTGCCAAATCTAGACCTCTCTCTAGATATGGAGGATATGCTTCGTATCTTTCTTGAAGAAGACCTGTCTGAATTTTTCTACTACCAAGATGGAGAAGACTGGAAGTACGATTTAAAATAAATTCGAATATTGATTCTTCTAATAATTAACTTGATAACTTTTTTTAGCAGTTAACCATTGGTTGGCTGTTTTTCTTTTTTAATGACTGATATATTCGTGGGACCTTGTTATAATAAGAGATAGAAGAGATTAGAAAAATGATCGTCTTCTGTTTATAAGGTAAAGGTTGACATGCCCCTTGGGGACAGGAGTATCATATAGATAAAGGGGGTGCAAGATTATGTTAAGAAATGATATTCAAAAAATAACAGGTTTAACTCGAAAAGCACTAGAATACTATGAAGAAAAAGGTTTTATTCATCCTCTAAGACAAGAAAATGGCTATAGGGAATATTCGGAAAAGGATGTAGTGATTCTGAATAAGATTGCCTTGTTTAAAAAATTAGGGCTAACCATAACAGAAATAAAGGACTGTCTGAAGACAGATGGGGCTACTGCATCTAGTATTCTCAGAAGAAAAGAGCAAGAACTAGAAAGTGATGAGAAACGGAAAGTAGTGTTCGATCTCTATATCAAAGGTGCAGACACGGATCTGATCAATGAAAAACTTGAGGTCATCGAAGCTGAGGACTCCATTTATAGGAGACTCGAAAGAGCATTTCCAGGATACTTGGGCCAATGCTTATTTGCTGCCTATCAACCTTTTTTGCAGGAGCCCTTGTCAAAAGATGGAGAAGAAGCATTTAAGAAGTATATTCAATATTTAGATAGCCTTCCAGCCTTTGAGTTAAGCAGAGAAGAACAGGATTATGTTGATGAACTGAGTTCTAGTTTTAATATGAAGACCTTAAAAGAGGTTAATGAAGCTAAAATAGCTGCGGTAGAAAGTTATGAAAAGTGGCATAATAAACATAAGGACACAATTTCTATTTATGATCGCTATTTGAACAGTGATGATTACAAAACAAGTCCAATGAAAACTATTCAAGATCAACTGAAAACATTTTTGATTAACCATCACTACTATGAAGTAGCTATTCCTCTGATTAGACAATTTAGTAAGAGTTACGATCATTATTATAAAAAACTAACTGAGGCAAGTGACTATTATTTAAAGCAAAAGGGAGATGCTCCACAGTAAATCGGAAATCAATATACTTCATAAGATTTTACGATTAAGAGATAGAGTGAGGGATGACTTGCCCTTGCTCTATTTTTCAGTTCCTTTAATTGTACTTTTCCCTACATAGGTGTATAATGTGTCCTTAGATAAACAAATGAGGAATTTACTATGGAATTAAAAGATTTTACAGAAAAAGAACAAGAACAAATCAAGCAAGGGTTGAGTACAGCTGAGATTTCTGATAAAGAAGCAGCGAAGAAGTTGCTCGCTCTTGTCCCGCAGGAATGGATCAAACGAATTCCTTTCTTTGTCAGAGGGCATGCGACGACCAAGACGGTGGAGCGTGTAGCCAAGCAATACCCTGAACTCTATGCCGTGGCAAAACGTCAAGGAGAACTTCCTGAAAAAGAAGGAGAGGAGCTCCGCAGGATTATGACAGTCATCTTTAAAGAAAAGATGAACAAACACAAGATTAAATAATCCTTTATTATTTTTTATCTCACATTGAACGAGTGATTGCAGTTGAAATATTGCGGTCGCTTTTTTGTTTACTAGTATGAAGACTTTTACACTAGTAAATAAAAATGAACAATATTTCATGGTATAATACTAATGAATGTAGTTCAAGAGGATGAAAGATTCCATTGGAAAAAAACAAGTAAAGGTAGTCATTATGAAAAAATTTTTGATATTTATTATTACAATTTTTGGATTATTTGCAGGAATGCTAGCTCTGATGGCAATTGAGTATCAAATAAGTTATAATAAATGGAAAAATTCATATTCAGGATCATTAGTAACTGATTCTGAAGAAAAATACTCTACTTCAAGTGATGGAAATAAGGATGATTTTGAATCATCAAAACAAGAATACGCTTCTTCAAGTTCTAGTACGCAGAATTATGATTATAAAAAATACTCTAGTCCAATTGATGAATATAATGATAATTTCGAATTATTATTTAATTTGCTTGTTGAAAAACTTTTTTCTCCAACTTTAGTAGAAAAAGAATTTAAAAGGGCATATGAAACAGCTAAAAATCTGTCAGCGGATTCTCCTATTTCGATGCAGGCTATCAAAAATAAAATAAAGATTTATAATTATTCAGAAGGCGCTAACCAGTACGCTGTATATAAGCTTAATATAGACTGGAAAGAGCAGGCTGTTTTAGCAGCAAAATCACTTCAAAGGTATCGTTATTCAAAAGAAAAATTAGTTTGGCAACTTATAAATGTTGAACTATTTACCCAAGAAGAGGCTGACTATGCTGCAGAACAAGTTCATTTAGATTGGAGGGAGAACGCTGTGAAAGAAGCGGAATCTTATGCAAATGGTAGCAAAATTTCGAAAGAAAAGATATTAGAAATACTTGTTGAAAATAGAAAATTTACTCAAGAAGAAGCTGAGTACGCAATAGAACATGCTCAAGTAGATTGGTTGAATTAAACAATAATTTTAATTTTGATTTTTGTAACATATTGAAGAGCTGGACAGTTTGCCAGCTCTTTTTTGCTACTTATAAAATTTTCTTATTTCGTGAAAAATAGTTGGAGCTAAGTCAGTTTTAAACTATAATATAGGATAAGGAGATTCGATAGGAAAAAGAAATGTATCATGTTACAAAACATCTTAGTATAGAGAAAAGGAACTAATCTATGAAACCATCTAAAAAAATCATGCTCCTTACTAGCTGTGCCTTGGCGATCTTTGCTTTAGCGGCTTGTGGGACCAACCAAAAGCAATCCAAGGAAAAGCAGGAAAAATCCACGGTCCAAAAGACCAGTTCAGATAAGGAACACTACAAGGGAAGCTACAGCAACCTCAACAGCAAGGCGAGTGTCGAAGAAGTGCGGACTCTTTTGTCTGCTTATTTGGATAAGGACAGTGTAGACAAGTTTCTGGGTCTAGTAACGGACTACGATAGTATTGTTGGCTCGGTCGGCTTGACGGGTAACTTCAGCACCTTCAAGAAAACAGACTACAATGTTGAGAAGATCAGTGACTTGTGGACCAAGAAAAAGGGCGATTTCGTCGGGACCAACTGCCGGATCAATAGCTATACTCTTCTGAAGAATCGCATCGAGATCCCTAAGATGAAAGCGGATAGTGAACTCTTGTTCGTGGACAATGATGCCATTGACAAAGGCAAGGTCTTCGATGAGGCAGACAAGGAAGCTTTTAACATTCTGTATTCACGGGTTCCGACAGAGGCTACAACGGATGTCAAGGTTCACGCCAAGAAGATGGAAGAGTATTTTGCCAATTTCAAATTCAATGAAAATGCCCGCATGCTTTCCGTCATCGTTCATGATAACCTAGATGGCAATACGCTTTTTGTCGGGCACGTCGGTGTCTTGGTTCCTGCAAAGGACGGCTATCTCTTTGTCGAAAAGCTGACCTTTGAAGAGCCTTATCAAGCCATCAAATTTGCGACCAAGGAAGATGTCTACAAATACTTGGAGACCAAATACCAAGATTACACAGGTGAAGGTCTAGCTAAGCCCTTTATCATGGACAATGAAAAATGGATTGAGATGAAGTAGAGAATGAAGGACATTGTGATAGCATTTAGAAAGATAATAGAGTATGCTCCGATTCTTTATGCGCTAGTTTTCTTGCTCTTTTTCAGTCTTCTCCTTTTCCTGAGAAGAAGGGCAATCGTGAGATCTAGTGGCGGTCCTTTCTTTGCGCCCTTCCATATTAGCTATGGAATCTTCTATATCCATGTCGCTCTGTGTTTCAGTCGGCGAATGATCCTATTGAAAGAGATGAAGCAGATAACCTACTTATTGCTCCGTGGTCGCGCTGGTGGTGGGAGTCGCTATGCTTTCTATATCGAACTCAGAAATGGGAAGACTATTCCTTTCTTTTTTGGGAAAAGCAAGCGCAATGAAGTGTTAGTTTCGACACTCAAGCGAAATGCTGGCAGGTATGGGTTTAAAGTACATGATCCAGGTTAGAATACAATCATCTGTAAGAGTTGAATCTACGATTTGATTCCTTTAAAAATGAAAGCGAGTAGTCCTATGAATGATTCTATGAAAGAGTATATCCATCTTAAAAAGCAGTTCCAAGAGCAAGATAAGGGTTCATCCAGCGTGCTGGCTCTCTATGAATTTGCGGATCGGCTGACCTTACTGGAAACTCCAGAAGCTAAGCAGGTCTTGGTGGATGTTTACCAAGAGTTGGGATTATATGCCAGTGCCTATGCTCTCTTCTTAGAGCTAGTAGACAAGTCTGATCGCAAGCAAGTTAAGAAACTTTTTACCTTAGAAAAGATGAGTCTAAGTCATGGAGATCGCTTTGCTCTCCCTCGTCCCTTGACCGAAAAAGAAAAAGAGGCTCATAAGGAGAAAGTCAGTGAATTGCCAACCTTCCGCTATCATCCGGATCCACTAGCGACGGGTTCCTTTAAGGAAGGGGAGCCTAAGACCTGCCCTTCGTGTGGGGAAGACCACACCATCTATTATGCTCTGAGACCTTATTGTGTAGAAGAGTTAAGACATCTCTGTCCAACTTGTATTTCTACTGGTCGTGCTGCCCAAAAGTTTGAAGCAGAGTTTATCCAAGATGCTGATTGGCAAGGGGTCATGGATAAGGAAAAAGACCAGATCCTATTCTGTCAAACTCCAGGCTATAGTAGCTGGCAGGGCGAATATTGGCTCTCTTGTTGCCAAGACTACTGTGCCTATCTGGGGACAGTTGGCACTCGTGAACTGGAAGAAATGGGCATTGCAGAGCAAGTTTTGGAAGAATATGAGGCGCGTGATGAATTTCAGGATGTGGCCGAATACTTAGTTAAGGATGGTTCTATGTGTGGCTATCTCTTTCGATGTCTCCATTGTGAACAATACCATCTTTGGGTCGATGCGGATTAGGGGGAAGCTCCAAATCTAATAGAGTCATGAACTAGATGAAAGAATAGAAAAGGAATCACGAATGAGTAGAAAAAAAGCCCTATCTATGTATTTGTTAGGAACCTTTGGTCAAGTATTAGGAGTCAGCCTTTTGGTTACCTTTTTAAGAGTAGGAGGAGTGAAGGTTGATTTTACATCACCAATAGGGATCATCGCTGTTATTGTAGGTGGTTTGTCATCAGCTTTGTGGGGCAGTCTTGCAAGCATTAGTTACCATCAATTTAGTTTTAAACAACTTCTCAAAGATTTTTTTCAAGTCAAAGACAGTTTAGCAAATTATTGTTTGGTGCTTGTTTTCTTGCTGCTCGACTTTTTCCCATCTATCTTAGGTGGTAAGATCATCACTCAATCGTTGGTCCTGCCAGTAGTACTATTTTCCAAAGCTCTTCTTTTTGGTGGGATTGAAGAAATTGGCTGGCGTTATTTCTTTCAACCAACTTTGGAGGAAAGAATACCTTATTTTTCAGCTACTTTGATCACCTTTTTAGCCTGGTCTAGCTGGCATCTTTTTTACTTTTACATTGATGGTTCTTTAGGTGTCATTCAGTTGCTTCCGTTTCTAGTAGGTCTGCTAACTAACTGCTTTATCTTATCGGCCTTGTATCATAAAACGCAAAATTTATGGATCTGTGTCATGACTCATGCCTGTATCAATTCCTTGTCTCAGATGATAGTGAA
>CAJPKC010000084.1 GCA_905370255.1 Streptococcus oralis | reverse complement strand
GGACTATAACCTTTCTGTCTCAACCTATGTCGAACAAGAAGACACACGTGAGAAGATTGATATTGTTGTTCTCAATCAAGAAATTGCTGAGACCGTTGCAAAGATTGACCACTTGCGTGCAGAGATAGACAAGATTGTAGAGGAACTTAGCCATGGCAAATGATGTGATTCTCTATAGAACAGATGATGGCAAATCCGCTATTGAGCTTCACTTGGATAATGGAACGGTTTGGCTGACTCAACAAGAACTAGCTGAGCTCTTTCGAACTTCCAAGCAAAATATTAGTAAACATATTAAAGCAATATTTGAAGATGGTGAATTATTGGAAGAGTCAACTGTCAACTATAAGTTGACAATTCAAAATGAGGGGAGTAGAAGTGTTCAGAGAAATGTTGCCTACTATAATCTCGATATGATTTTAGCAATTGGCTACCGCGTGCGCTCCCCTCGTGGAATCCAGTTCAGGAACTATGCTTCTACAGTCTTGAAAGAGTATCTGATCAAAGGCTTTGCGATGGATGATGAACGCTTGAAAAACTTGGGTGGAGGCTCTTACTTTAAAGAACTTCTAGAAAGAATCCGAGACATTCGCTCGAGTGAAAAAGTCTTTTACCGTCAGGTTTTGGATCTTTTCGCGACATCTAGTGATTACAATGCAAATTCACCAGAAGCAAAGAAATTCTTTGCGACGGTTCAAAACAAGATGCATTATGCTATTCACCACTATACTGCGAGCGAACTCATCTACAATCGTGTTGATAGTGAAAAGGAGTTTATGGGCTTGACTACCTTTAAGGGAGACCTCCCTACTCTTTCTGAAGCAAAGGTTGCCAAGAACTATCTGACAGAGAAGGAACTTCGAGGGCTTAATCAGCTGGTATCAGGATATCTAGACTTTGCTGAAAGACAGGCAGAGAGGGAAGAAGTCATGACTATGGCTGACTGGGTGACTCACGTAGATCGTATCCTTCAGGCTACTGGAGAAGACTTACTTGATAATAGTGGTTCTATTTCTCGTGAACAGATGAAGCATAAGGTGGATAAGGAATATAAGAGCTACCAAGCCAAGACCCTCAGCCAAGTTGAAAAAGATTACCTCAAGGAAATCAAAAGTATTGAAAATCTAGCCAAGGAAGGAGGTGAATCATGAACATTCTAGAAGAAATCCAAAACTGCCACGTTGAGTGGAAAGAGTTGGGGGATAAAAATGTAGCGTACTTGTCTCGTGGTAAGGTGATGTCGAAGCAGTTTTTAGAAGAGAATAAAGGAAATTTTCCAGTATATTCTTCCCAAACTGCAAATAATGGGGAAATCGGAAGAATTTCAAGTTTTGAATACGATGGAGAGTATATAACTTGGACTACTGATGGAGCAAACGCAGGAACAGTTTTTTATCGTCGAGGAAAATTTAGTATCACCAACGTATGTGGATTAGTAGAAATTAATAATGACCAACTCCTTACAAAGTTTGTCTATTATTATTTAACAACTTCAGCTAAGAATCATGTCTCGTCTGGAATGGGAAATCCAAAACTGATGTCTAATGTTATGGGGAAAATAAAAATTCCCATCCCTCCATTAAAAATTCAAGAAAAAATCGTGCAAAAACTTGACAAAATGACAGAGTATGTTACAGAATTGACCTCAGAATTGACCTCAGAATTGACCTCACGTAAAAAGCAATATTCATATTATCGAGATAAGCTTTTGTCCTTTGAGGATGAGGTTTATCGGGTTGAGTGGAAAGTTTTTAAAGATGTTGCTACATTGAAAAATGGAAAAGATTGGAAAAATCTTCCAAGTGGTGATATACCAGTATATGGAAGTGGTGGGGAAATGGGACAGTTTGTTTCAGACTATGCTTATGATAAACCAACTGTTTTAATTCCTAGAAAAGGCTCAATTTCTAATTTGTTTTATTTAGAGAACGCTTTTTGGAATGTTAATACAATTTACTATACAGAAATTGATGAAGAACAGATTATTCCACAATATTTTTATTATTATTTAACAACTGTCAAATTAGAAGAAATGGCAACTAATCCAACAAGACCTAGTTTAACCCAAGCAATTCTTGATAAAATTAGAATCCCAGTCCCTTCCCTTAAAATCCAATCTCGTATTGTTCAAGTTCTGGACAACTTTGATATGGTTTGTAACGACTTAAACATTGGTCTTCCTAAGGAGATTGAACTGCGTCAAAAACAGTACGAATATTTCCGAGAAAAACTCTTGACATTCGTCGCCGAAGGCGAGTACACTGACAGTACAGTACAGTACAGTACAGTACAGTACAGTACAGACAAGACATCATTAGGCTCTTAAATTGGGTATTTGGACCGATTAAGGTTGAGTTAGGAGCTTTGGGAGATATTATTCGAGGCAATGGCCTACAAAAGAAAGATTTCCAGGATGTTGGTGTTCCGTGCATTCATTACGGACAGATATATACATATTATGGAATTGAGACTGAGCGAACGAAATCATTTATAAATTCAGAATTAGCAAAAAAACTTCAAAAAGCTAAAACTGGTGATTTGATTGTTGCGACGACATCCGAAAATGTTGAGGATGTTGGTAAATCTTTGGTTTGGTTAGGGAAAGAGGAATTTTGTATAGGTGGGCATTCATGTATAATTAGAACTGAGCAAAATACTAAATTTTTAGCCTATTTTTTTAGAACTGGATTTTTCCAAATTCAAAAGGAAAAAAGAGTACTTGGTACAAAAGTAATTGAACTATATCCTAAAAATCTTGCAAAAATTAAGATTATCTTACCGTCCCTTTCCGAACAAGAAAGAATTGTCTCCATTCTTGATCATTTCAACACTTTAACCAACTCTCTTTCTGAGGGCCTTCCAAAAGAAATCGAACTAAGACAGAAACAGTATGAATACTGGAGAGATGAACTACTTCATTTTCATGTATAAGGAAACAGTAAATTATGGCAGATGATAAAGTATTTAATACGTTAGAAGAGATTGCAGATGAACTCATTTCAAGTAATAAGAAGTTGCATTTAATTTATGCTTTTAATGCTACGGGGAAAACACGTCTTTCTATGATTTTAAAGGATAAATTAAATGTATCGGAGAATGACGAAGAGTCGGAAATTAAGAAAATACTTTATTTTAATGCCTTTACAGAAGATCTTTTTACTTGGGAAAATGATTTAGAAAATGATGAAAATCGTTATCTTAAATATGACAAACGTACCTATTTTGGTAACTTTTTGGAGAATCAGCAACAATTTAATCAGGTTATTTTAACTTTTCAGAAATTTGTCGGTGATTTAATAGTTCCTATTTTTGAGGATATTGAAGAACAGGCTGTTGATGATTTTGGTATTCCAATTGTTGATATTATTGGTGAACAGCGTATACCAAGATTAGAGAGTAACTTCAAAAGTATTCGTTTTACAGTAGATGATGAAACGATCAAAATTTCTAGGGGTGAGGAGAGGATTTTTGTTTGGTCTATATTCACTACTCTCTTAGAACTTATTATTGAAGAATTGAGCGACTCAGAAATTGACTCTGATTTTCAGGACTTTAAGTATATTTATATTGACGATCCAATTTCTTCGTTAGATGATAACAATACTATTGATTCTGCTATTTTTTTAAAGGAAATTATTGCTAAATCTAAACGCACTGATTTAAAGTTTATTATTTCTTCTCACCAACCACTTTTTTATAATGTTTTGTACAATGAAATACGGTTTGACAGAGAAATACCAAATAAAAAAAGTCCTTTTATGTTATGAAAAAAGAGGTTGATAAGGAGGATAAAGTCAGATATATTTTAACTGACGTTGAGAAAGATTCTCCCTTCGGATATCACCTAAAGGTAAGAGAAGAGTTACGTAAAGCTGTAGACAGTGGACGAGTAGAAAAATTTCATTATGCTTTGTTTAGAAATTTGTCAGAGAAAACAGCTACATTTTTAGGTTATAGTAGATGGGAAGAAGTTTTATTAGGGTTAGAAGTGGCTGGTGATGAGATTACTCCAGAAAATATAGAGTTATATTCTCAAAGGATTGATTTATTCACACATAATCGTCAATCAGATTTGGAGTTTAGAGAATTGCAAGAACGAGAAAAAAATACTTTAATAGAATTATTCAATAGTTTTGAGAAGAAATATAAATTTAACCAAAAAGAGGAAAATGGAAATGGTTGATTATTCAAAAGTACATGAAGCAATTGCGGAAACAAATGAAGGGATTCTCTTGGCTGAGTATCAACCAGAGTATCGCACGGATAGAGAATATCAGTCAGAGGCTGATTTAGAAAATCAGTTGATTTCTGACTTGTCGAATCATCTCAACTATGAGCGCTTAACTATTCATACACCTGAAGAGCTCTTAGCAAATGCCAAGGTGCAAATAGAAAAACTTAATAAGGTGACTTTTTCGGATGCTGAGTGGGATCGCTTTGTGCTAGAGTATTTAGACTGTCCCAATGAAGGATTAGTTGAAAAAACTCGAAAAATTCAAGAGAATTATATCTATGACTTTGTCTTCGATGATGGACGGATTAAGAATATCTTTATCATTGACAAGAAGAATATTCATAACAATAGCATGCAGGTCATCAATCAGGTAACCCAAGTGGGTAGTCATATCAACCGTTATGATGTTACTATTTTAGTGAATGGTCTACCATTAGTTCAGATTGAATTAAAGAGACGAGGGGTTAGTCTTAAAAAAGCTTTTGAACAAATCCATAGATATAGCAAGGAAAGCTTCAATAGCGAAAATTCTTTGTATAAGTATATTCAGATTTTTGTTATTTCCAATGGGACTTATACACGCTACTTTGCCAACACGACAGCTCAAAATAAAAATCATTATGAGTTCACCTGTGAATGGGCAGACAGAAAAAATAAAATCATTCATGACCTCGAGGACTTTACTGTTACCTTTTTGAGCAAACGAGTTCTCTTGGAAGTCTTGACCAAGTATTGTGTGTTTGATGCTGATAATACATTACTCATCATGCGCCCATATCAGATAGCAGCAACAGAGAGTATTTTACGAAAGATTCATTCCACGAATGAAATGAAGAATTTTGGTACGATCAATGCCTGTGGTTATATCTGGCATACGACGGGTTCTGGGAAAACATTGACTAGTTTTAAAACTGCTCGATTGGCCACAGAGTTGGACTATATTGATAAAGTCATTTTTGTGGTGGATAGAAAAGACCTAGACTATCAAACCATGAAGGAATATCAAAAATTCCAACCAAATTCAGTCAATGGTAGTAACAATACAAAAGAACTCCAACGTAGTATTGAAGAAAATGATGATCGAATTGTTGTCACAACTATTCAAAAGTTAAATAAATTTATAACAGCAAATCCAAATCATGAGATCTATAGTAAGAAATGTGTCTTGATTTTTGACGAGTGCCATCGCTCTCAGTTTGGGAAAGCACAAAAACGGCTTAAAAAAGCTTTTAGACAGTATGCCTTATTTGGGTTTACAGGGACTCCGATTTTCCCAGAAAATAGCTTAACGGGAGAAACAACACAAGAGGTTTTTGGAGAGCAACTTCATAACTACGTTATCACAGATGCTATTCGAGATAAAAAAGTATTGAAGTTCAAGGTTGACTATAACTATATCAAGCCTGAAATCAATAAATATAGAGAAGCAGAAAAAGCAGTTGGTCAAGAGCTTGATGAGAAGAAACTCAAAAAGATGGAGAAGGAACTCCTTTTGCATCCTGAACGGATTGCAACCATCACAGAGTATCTGTTGAGAGTTTATAATGATAAGACGCACCGAAATCAACACTACACTCACAAACAAAAACAACTGTCTGGATTTAATGCCATGCTGGCTGTACAAAGTATTGAAGCTGCGAAATTATAC
>CAJPKC010000083.1 GCA_905370255.1 Streptococcus oralis | reverse complement strand
ATTCAATTTCGTCGTCCCACCTCCACACAGTTGAGTAGGGCTGTAAAAGCTGATGAAATCAGCGTAGTAGAGTCCACTCAACCACTGCGTCTTGCTCGAGAATCCAAAAACAATTGAGAGGATAGGACTTTTGTCCCAGCCGCTATTATTTATTTGACTGACAAAAGATGGAATTGATGCTAAAATGAGGGTGAGATTAGGAGGCTATGGTGTGAAGAAGATTTTGAAATCATTTAAGTTTTATCTATTGTTGGTTTTTCTCCTACTAATAGGGGGATTGCAGATACAGCATGAACTTCATAAACGTGAATTGACACAATTTATCAGCTGGAACCCTCGTCCTAAACTGGTTGAATCTCAATTTATAGGGGATGGGAAAGCAGTTGCGATCCAATGGGAAACTCAAAAAGAATTGGGTGAGGCTCTAGAGGCACAAGATTATGATAGGGAAATTAGTGTAGAAAGACCTATAGAGGGAAGCCATCGTGGATACTATATTGCACAAGTAAGCTACAAGTTAAAAACATATCCTTGGATTTCTGGGCGTTATATAAAGCATATAACTCTCGATGGTTCTCGTATTGATAGTATCAATAACAGGAGGAATAAACCGGAAAAAGGAGAATACTGGCTTATTGATATTTATGATACTGCAGATAATAGAATCAGTAAGCAAACCTTTGATATGTTCAAAATTGTAAGAGATCTCAATAAAGATTATCTTCCATTGGCTACATATACTGGCTCTCTTTATTATGATAAGGATGATCAAGAAACCTATCTTTCCATTGGTATTTTAGTAGGAACAAAAGATAAATATGTGTTTAAGCCAGGGGACATTCATGTGGACACGGAATTCATTACAAAAGTCGGCTTAATGAATGTTAAAACAGGAAAGATTTCATTTACAACATCATCAGGAAAAAAGTATGATCAACTTCGAGATGATGATAAAAAAAACTATAAAGTAACTCATCCCTTTGAATCTAATCCAAATCATAATTTTGATTCAACAATCTCTTTTTCTGATTCACGTTTAAGATATAAAATAAATGATTATGAAAACGAGACGATTCCATTAAAGTCTACTTACACGAAGGTCTATTCTATTTTAAGTAAGGGGCATAGTGATAGAATAGATATAGACTATATAAAGGGTGAGGACGCCTACCTATACTTTCTTGGACCAGAAGATCTTAATTTTGATATATCTATTCTAGAGCTGTTCTATCCAAAGGGAGGTTCGGATACCTTCAAATTATTTTACAATTACAGAATTCCAGCAGAATATTCAAAAGATGGTCAGGAACATGTTGTAAAGAATAAAGAAGAGTTTTTTGAATATTTCAAAGGGAGTCCAACTCAAAACTAGAATGAGAAGACGCATTTCGTAAATTTCATAAGGAGGTTAGGTTATGAAATCAAACTATTCCAAACTATTGGTGGGGCTTCTACTTTTTCTTTCTTGTCTTTGTCTTTCAAGCTGTAAGATCATGACACCTAGTGACTACAAAAAAGCTAAGGAGGTTGTCACAGAAGTGTGTAACAAAAATGATCTTCATGGAAAAGTAAGCATCACTAAGTTATCCTGGACTGCCCTAGAATTCCCACAGTATCATGTAAGCTACACTTATTCTGAGAAGACCTACGATGATCAAACGATACGATTGGAAAAGGAAACTACTTTTAATGATGAATGGTCAGATTCATATAATAACCATCTTCCAGAATATAAGAAAGCTTTTTTGGAGCAGAAATCGATTAAAAATATCAAGGAAAAATTTGAGACTGAAATAAAGAAGCAATCTCTAGGCCTTCCTATTAATTTCTTTAGCTTTTTAGGTAACTTTTATTCTGATGAAAAAGAGGCAATTCTGGATAGCATCGCTAAGCAAAATCTCAAAGAAGGAAAGAAGGACTTGGCCGGCTACTATCAAATCCCTTTTCAAACTTTGATAGATCAAGAGCTTGTACGTATGACTATTTTTGTCGATGATAGTGCATCTGTCACTACGGAACAAGACTTGAAGAAGGCAGCTAAAAAGCTAGATGCGAGCAAACTACCGGATGGTGACTATGAATTCTACTATTCAAAAGGTGGTGGCGCAAAATCCATCAGTTACTCTTTCAAAGTTAAAGATGGAAAAGTTGTTTTTTATGAAGATCAAAAGGATGAACTAGAAGAACAAAACTAAAAGAGTATTCTTGATGATGTTTTTTCCACACAATTCTTATTAATATTTCAAACTCAATTTCAGATTACCTATAAATAATACATAAGTCATTAGAATAAACCCTAATGACTAATCAAACCATACAAGGACTACTATCTACATATTTTGAATTTCATCTAATATTCTTTCAAAAATCCCCTAAACGAGAGGCATCTAAAATGTTCACTCAATATCTTATTAATCAAGCTAAAAAACCTAGTGGTATTGTAGGCCAGGTGATTGCGAAAATTTGGACTTCCTATTTTAAAAAGCTTAGCCTTTGGACAATAAAACAAACTACAATTATAGATAATAGTCGAGTTTTAGAAATCGGCTATGGAGGTGGCAGCACCATCAAAAATCTCCTTGCTTTGAATAAGCATCTTGAAATTCATGGCATTGATATTTCTAAGGAATCTTATCAAGTTGCAAAACGAATTAATTCAGATGCTATACAAAATGGTGATGTTCATCTTAGGATTGGAAATGTAGACGCGCTACCTTATCAAAATGACTACTTTGATCTTGTATTTGCCATTCAAACACATATTTTCTGGGATGATTTAAAAAAAGGCTTTCTGGAGATCTATCGGGTCATGTCTAGCCACTCCACTTTAATTATTGCTTGCGAAAAAGAAAAAATAAATTATTATATGCCAGAATATACTGCAACTCATGCATTGAATAATATTTTAAAAAATGTTGGCTTTGCAAAAATTGAAGTGAGGCAGAATCAAAATTGGGTTTTATACATTGTGTATAAAGCTATTAGCGTTGATGCTGATTAATTTATCGTTATTTAATAGAGATATTTTCTTCCATTTGTCAAGTCTATCAAGGCTTTAAGTAAAGAATGAGATAAGACAGTAGCTATTCTGGCTTTCTGTCAACTGTAGTGGGTGACGAAAAGCTAACATCTAGAGAGGATCTGATAGGGAGCCCACTGAGAAAGTTATCAATCGATGGCTTTTTTATTTATTCAAAAAACTGATACTTTCCTTAAATTTGTTTTTTATACTGAGAATGAAAGAAAGGAGAGTTATTATGAAACGTTTAAGTCTATCAGGTTTCCA
Organism: Streptococcus oralis; assembly: GCA_905370255.1. The sequence continues at coordinate 2,611 of CAJPKC010000083.1, read as the reverse complement.
ACTCAAATATATAGCCCTCATTACTATGGTATTTGACCATATTCATTACTTTTTTGATTATACAGGGAAAATACCCATTTGGTTTACTATGATTGGAAGATTAGCGGCCCCCTTGTTCCTATTTGCTGTGATTGAAGGTTTCATCCATACACACAATCGAAAGAAATACTTCCTAAAGATTTATGCTTTAGCAATTTTGATGGGATTGATTCAGTTTGGTTTCTATAATTTTTTACATCCACTTGTGAGAGCAGATGATTTCTTTCCAAAAAATATGATGTTGTCATCATTCGCTATTTTGCTCGTTGCTCTTCAAGGCATTGCTTGGATCCAAGAAAAGAAATACCTTAAAGGGATACCAACTTTACTTTTTCCAATATTGCTCCCATGGTTAATGGCGCCTTTTTATTTGTCAAGTCTAGACAAACCCATCTTTAATTTCTTCCTAAATCTACTTAATTATACAGTGCTGCCAGTTCATACATTTATCAGCGATGGAGGGACGTGGTTGCTTTTGACCGGTATCGCTATGTATCTTTGTCATAAGAATCTTAAGAAAGAAGTGCTTGCTTTTGTGAGTGTTAGTCTAGTTTGGGTACTAATGGCGCTTGTTTTAAGTAGACCTTCTTTTCACGATTTAATGTCCAAATACTTTGAATGGATGGAAATATTTGCAGCTCCTTTAATGCTTTGTTATAACGGTCAAAGAGGGAATGGGTCAAAATATTTGTTCTATGTCTTTTACCCAACCCATATTTATCTACTTTACGCCTTGTCAGTTATCTTCTATAGATGATATGATAAGAGTAACTTTGAACGAAAGGAAAGGTTATGGCTCAAATACTTGTTATTGATGATCAAGAAGATATTGTTCAATTGGTTGTAAAGGCTTTAGAGCTCCAAAACCATAAGGTGACAGGGCTTACAAGTGTTTTAGATTTGAATAAGAACTCTTTACCTCGATTTGACTTGATTTTACTGGATATCATGATGCCTGATGTTGACGGTCTACAGTTTTGTCATGAGATTCGAAATCAGGTGGATTGCCCTATCCTCTTTATTACAGCTAAAACGCAAGAGGCAGACATCGTCCAAGGTTTGACTTATGGTGCGGATGATTACATTTGCAAACCATTTGGGGTTAAAGAACTTCAAGCGCGTGTTGCGGCTCACTTAAGACGTGAACATCGTGAACGTCACCATAAACTTTCTCTAGGTGATTTTCAGTTTGATTTGTCGGCTCAGGAGCTTTATGTTGAGAATCAACTGTTAGATTTGACTAAGTCGGAGTATGGTATTTGTCAATTTTTGGCTGAAAATAAAGGCCAAGTTTTTTCCAAAGAGCAAATCTATACGCATTTGTACGGCTATGAGGATAAAGGAAGTCCAACAGCAGTGGCTGAACATATTAAAAATATCCGTGCAAAGCTCAAAGATGTTGGGCAAAATCCTATTGAAACAGTCTGGGGGATTGGTTACAAGTGGCACTAATTAAAAAACGAGAGCACTCTCTAAGAACAATCTTGTTATCTTATGTCGTCAGTCTTACAGTTCTCTCTGTAATCAGCAGTCTTCTTATTTTTTATATTTCTACCTTCGGTGTCATTCCAGCAAATCAGGTAGAGATTGATTTATCTGCTGTGAGAAATGATATTGAGACTTCTAAGGTCTTTAATCCCGATATCTTACCCGATGGTACTAGTTATGTCTTTTTAACAAGGGAATTTAAACTTAAGAAGTCTAATATGCCTGTTAATCTGCAAGAGGAATCCTTATTAAATTACCAATTCAAGAATGCTCATGGTGACAAGTATGGGTATTTTCAGTCATTTGAACGACCAGATGGGATAGTCATTGTCAATTATCAACTATCACCTCGGTATCGTAATGAGTGGTTGAACCAGCATTTCCCTAATGCTAACCTATTGATGATTGGCTCAATGATTGTGTCTATCCTACTCATATTTATTACTTTAACTTTTTACTATGCTAGTAAATTGAGTCGAGAGCTAAGACCAATATTGAAGGCAACAGAGAAAATAGCAGAGCAAGACTTGGATTTTCAAACTTCTCAGTCTACAATTAAGGAATTCAACCAGGTTTTAAGTGGATTGGATCATATGAGGTTAGCACTTCGTGAGTCTTTGATGGAAAACTGGAAGGCAGAGCAAGATAAACAAAATCAAATTTCTGCCCTGACACATGATTTAAAGACACCACTGACAGTCGCCCGTGGGAATGCAGAACTCTTAGCTATGACCTCCTTAGATGCAGAACAGACGGATTTGTTAGAGCATTTTCAAAAAGGGATTGGACAGGTTGATGCTTATGTGAAAGAGTTGTCAGAACTCAACAAAACGAGTTTGAAGAAGACACTGACGCTAGAAGAAGTTCCAGTTAAGGAATTTGTTGAAGACATTTACGATCAAACCTTGTCATTAGTACAAACGAAACAAATCAATGTGGTATTTGACAAGAAAGAAATTGAGGATGAAATTATAGGTAATTGGGACAGGTCCTTGTTAAATCGAGCTTTTATGAATATCCTTTCGAATGCGGTAGAGCATACGCCTAGTGGTAGTCAGTTGCTCTTAACTGCTAGGGTAGAAAG
>CAJPKC010000082.1 GCA_905370255.1 Streptococcus oralis | reverse complement strand
TGCCAAATCATATGGAAGTATGGTTTCTTTTTAGCATAGAATCCAGCTCCAACTGTATAGCAAAGGCCACCTGATACCATAAGGCTCCAAAACATTGGACTTGTCTGACTGATGATTGCTGGTAAGATAGCCAATACAAGCCATCCCATGATGAGGTAAAGGATGAGGCTGAATTTTTCATTGACCTTCTTGGCAAAGATTTTATAAAGAATACCGAAAATAGTTGTCCCCCATTGGATAGCAATAATGAGATAACCAAACCAATTATTCATCAGGGTTAAAACCACTGGGGTATAAGAACCTGCAATCGCAACATAAATCATAGAATGGTCAATAATTCGTAACACATATTTATGAGTTGAACCATAAGCCATAGAATGATAAATAGTTGATGATAAGAACATGAGAAAGAGGCTGATGACGAAGATGGAAACACCGATAGACGATAAGAAACCATGTGCCTCATAACTGTAAGTAGATGAAATGGGAAGTAGGATGAGCATGATAAATGCTCCTACAGCATGGGTGACACTGTTGGCAATTTCTTCTCCAAAACTAAGTCGTTTACTAAGTTTGAAACTAGTATTCATTTGTTTCCTCCTCTTCGATTTCTGTATAGACTAGTGCAAGTGTTTGATGATAGAGTTTGACCGTTTGGCAGCTTGCCTGGATAATGGGATTAGCTGGATCAATATCTTCATTCATATAGTCCACAAAAGCATTGTAAAGTTCTTCTGAATTAGTGTCTGTGTGTAGGGTATTAAGGGTTTGAGCAATTTCTTGGATAGAAAAAACGGACTTTAGAGTAGTAATAGCTATCAATCGTGCGATTTGTTTGCGTTGGTATTTTTTCTTATCAGGTTTTGGCAGATAGCCATGTTTTACATAGTTATTGACCATAGAAGCTGTCAAACCTTTCTCCTTGTCAGGAGAAGCTGGAGGACAGATTTGATTGACATAAAGCAGAACCTGGTCCAGATAGAGATTGATATTTGGAATTTCTTCCCATTTTGGATAGGAAAAAGTAGTTTTCATTTCCAACTCCTTTTTATCTAGTTTTAATAACTAGATTATAAAATATTAGAAATAATAAGTCAAGTTTCAAGTGCTTGTAGAAAGAAATAATTTATGCTATGATGAGAGGAAATAGTATGAAAAGAGGATAAATGATGGAGATTCGCTTAGCCTTTCCAAACGAAGTTGATGCAATTATGCAAGTGATTGAGGGAGCCAAGAAATGTTTGGCAGAAGCTGGTAGCACTCAGTGGCAAAATGGTTATCCAAATACTGATACGATTATCGAAGATATTATCTCAGGTCAGGCTTATGTAGCCCTGGAAGAAGGAGAGCTCTTAGCTTATGCAGCAGTAACCAAGAGCCCAGAAAAAGCTTATGAAGCCATTTATGATGGAAGCTGGGAAGGAAGAGAACCAGAATACCTTGTATTTCACCGGATTGCGGTTTCTAGAGATGTCCAAGGACAAGGTGTTGCCCAGACCTTCTTGGAAGGCTTGATTGAAGGCTTTGATTACCTAGATTTTCGTTCAGATACACATGCTAAAAACAAGGCCATGCAGCATATCTTTGAAAAACTTGGCTTCAAACAGGTTGGTAAAGTTCCAGTAGACGGGGAACGCTTGGCCTATCAAAAATTAAAATCAAATGTCTAAGAAGTATGTAAAAATGCTATACAAGTCACCGATTGGTCCCCTATCTCTGGTAGCAGATGACCACTATTTGTTTGGGATATGGATTGAAGAAGAGAGCGATTTTGAGAAGGGATTATCTGAAAATGATGTGACTGTTGTTGACAGTCACATCATTTTAAATCAAATTACTTCCTATTTAGAGATTTATTTTAAGGGGCAAGATCAAGACTTATCTGAAATGCCTTTAGCTCCTGTCGGTAGTGACTTTGAAAAAAGAGTCTGGAACTACTTGCGTGGAATTCCTTTTGGTCAGACTGTTACTTATGGGCAAATAGCTAAGGACTTGCAGGTGGCTTCCGCCCAAGCAGTCGGAGGAGCAGTAGGTCGCAATCCCTGGTCTATCCTTGTACCTTGTCACCGTGTGCTAGGTGCTGGAGGACGTCTGACAGGCTATGCTTGGGGACTCGAAAAGAAGGCTTGGCTCTTGAGGCATGAAGGTGCAAGTTATCAAGAAAATAAAAAATAGAAAGAGAAAAAATGTTAGAATTTATCGAATATCCAAAATGTACAACTTGTAAAAAAGCTAAGAAAGAATTAGATCAACTCGGACTAGAATATAAAGACGTTCATATCGTTGAAGAGACTCCGAGTGAAAAGGTCATTTTAAACTGGCTCGAAACTTCGGGATTTGAATTGAAGCAATTTTTCAATACTAGTGGCATAAAATATCGTGAACTCGGATTGAAAGATAAGGTTGGGACATTGTCAAACAAAGAAGCAGCCAAACTATTAGCTAGTGATGGTATGCTGTTAAAACGTCCGATACTAGTTGAAAATGGTCTTGTAAAACAAATTGGCTATCGTAAAACATACAATAACTTGGATCTGAATTAGTTTTTGTTTATCTCCTTGATAGATAAAATATATAACCTCCCACTTTTAAAGTATGATAAACTAGAAGGTAGATGAAATCTGATATGCTCGTAGCAAATATTTTTAATTAGAGCATAAGTATGATAGAATGAATCATTATCTTGAGAGGATGTTTCTATGAATGTTACAACGATTTTAGCATCTGATTGGTATCAAAATTTGATGCAATATATCCCAGACGGCAAACTCTTTAGTTGGCGTTCGGTCTTTGATGGGATTCCAAGAATAGTACAGCAATTACCGACAACTTTGATGTTGACTGTATTTGGTGCTTTTTTTGGAATTATGCTAGCCCTGCTTTTTGCCATTGTAAAAATCAATCGCGTTAGAATTCTTTATCCATTACAAGCCTTTTTTGTTAGTTTCTTAAAAGGAACTCCTATTTTAGTACAACTCATGTTGACCTATTACGGAATTCCTTTGGCACTTAAAGCATTGAATCAACAATGGGGAACTGCATTTAATATCAATGCGATTCCAGCTGCAGCGTTTGCGATTGTAGCCTTTGCCTTTAACGAGGCAGCCTATGCTAGTGAAACCATCCGTGCAGCCATTCTTTCTGTAAATCCTGGTGAGATTGAAGCTGCTCGCAGTCTTGGAATGACACGTGCACAAGTTTATCGCCGTGTGATTATTCCAAATGCAGCTGTGGTTGCAACACCAACCTTGATTAACTCCCTTATTGGCTTGACCAAGGGAACTTCTCTCGCCTTTAGTGCGGGTGTCGTAGAAGTTTTTGCCCAAGCTCAGATTTTAGGTGGTGCAGACTATCGTTACTTCGAACGTTTTATCTCAGTAGCTCTAGTTTATTGGGTTGTAAATATTGCTATTGAAAATCTTGGTCGTTTTATTGAGAGAAAAATGGCGATTTCAGCACCAGATAATGTTGAGACAGATGTGAAAGGAGAGCTTCGCTAATGATTAAAATTTCAAATTTAAGCAAATCCTTTTCAGGTCAAACCGTTTTGGATCATCTGAATTTAGATATTCAAAAAGGAGAAGTTGTTGCCTTAATTGGTTCTTCAGGAGCTGGGAAATCAACCTTTCTTCGTAGCCTAAACTATCTAGAAACTCCTGATAGTGGAAGTATTCAGATTGATGATTTCAAAGTTGATTTTTCTCAAATTACGCAAGAAGAAATTCTGACTCTTCGTCGCAAACTATCGATGGTTTTCCAACAGTTCAATTTATTTGAGCGTAGAACAGCGCTAGACAATGTTAAAGAAGGCTTGGTGGTAGTTAAAAAACTATCCGACGAAGAAGCAACTAAGATTGCCAAGGAAGAGCTAGCTAAGGTTGGGCTTTCTGATCGTCAACAGCATTATCCGCGTCACTTGTCAGGGGGACAAAAACAACGGGTAGCCTTGGCGCGTGCTTTGGCTATGAAACCGGACGTCTTACTCTTGGATGAACCAACTTCAGCACTGGACCCAGAATTGGTTGGTGAGGTAGAAAGATCGATTGCCAATGCTGCAAAATCAGGTCAAACCATGGTTTTGGTTAGTCATGATATGTCATTTGTTGCTCAAGTGGCTGATAAGGTTTTATTCTTGGATAAAGGAAAGATTATTGAATCTGGAACACCGGATGAGATTATCAACCATCCTAAAGAAGAACGAACAAAAGAGTTCTTTGCTAGTTACAAACGGACCTATATTTGATATAATAGAAGATAAGAAAAACTCAGTTGGCTAAGCTAACTGGGTTTACTCTTTAAAAATAATAGAAATGAGAGAAAGCATGTTAGTTCAGCTATTTGCTTTGTATTTAGAGAGTTTGGTTTTGACGATTTTACTAGTCTTGGTTGTTTTAGGACTTTGGATTGGTTTTAGAGCTCTATCAGGTGCGGATAAAACTGCTAAGGAGCGTCAAGCTCACCTCTATGATATGATTATGATTGGAGTTCTAACAATTCCAGTATTGTCTTTTGCAACCATGAGCATCTTGTTGGTTCTCAAGGCTTAATAGTTGTCAAATAGGATTTTATCCGTTAGAATAAGAATAGTTACAACAAGAAAGAAGGAAATAGAATGTACGATACGATTATTATCGGTGCAGGTCCTGCTGGGATGACTGCAGCCTTGTACGCAGCACGTAGCAATTTGAAAGTTGCTTTGATTGAAGGTGGACTTCCTGGTGGTCAGATGAATAATACTTCTGACATTGAAAACTATCCAGGTTATGCTAATATCAGTGGTCCTGAATTAGCTGAAAAGATGTTTGAACCTCTTGAAAATCTAGGTGTTGAGCATCTCTATGGCTTCGTTGAAAATGTTGAGGATCATGGTGAGTTTAAAAAAGTCGTAACAGACGACCAGGTTTATGAAGCGCGTACAGTTATCGTGGCGACTGGTTCTAAGCACCGTCTCTTGGGGGTTCCAGGAGAAGAAGAACTCAATAGTCGAGGAGTTTCTTACTGTGCAGTTTGTGATGGAGCCTTTTTCCGTGACCAAGATTTGTTGGTTGTAGGTGGAGGAGATTCGGCTGTTGAAGAAGCAATCTTCTTAACACAGTTTGCCAAAACTGTAACCATCGTTCACCGTCGTGATGAACTTCGTGCTCAAAAAGTCTTGCAAGACCGCGCCTTTGCCAATGAAAAAATCAACTTCATTTGGGATTCTGTTGTCAAAGAAATCAAGGGTGAAAACCGTGTGGAGTCAGTTGTCATTGAAAATGTTAAAACAAATCAAGTGACTGAACATGCCTTTGGAGGTGTCTTCATCTATGTTGGTTTAGATCCAGTTAGCGATTTTACAAAAGATTTACAAATCCAAGATGAGTCAGGTTGGATTGTGACAGATGACCACATGAAGACAAGTGTTGCAGGTGTCTTTGCAGTTGGAGATGTTCGTCAGAAAGACCTTCGCCAAGTTACAACAGCAGTTGGAGATGGTGCTATTGCAGGTCAAGAAGCCTATAAATATATTACTGAACATAGTTAAAAAGGCGGTGGGACAGAAATCGATAGACAAAGTCTCGATTTCGTAGTCCCAGCCCCGCGAGGATGATTAGGAGCTTTTTGGAGTCTAAAAGACGAACAAAAAGTTCAATCAGCTACCGCGTCAAAGTTTGATTGCTAATAAAAAATGAGGTCGGGCTCTTTTGTCCCAACCTCTTCTACTATTCATAAAATTGTTTATATGGTTTATTAAATGATTGCAATATTTCTGGGGAAGCTTCTAAATAGTTTTTAACTTCTTTCAAATTTGCTTTAACAATAATCCGTTCTGTAGCATTAGCATCTTCACAGGTTACTAAAGTCAACTCGTCAACCCCATCTCGGTCTTCTATAACATCGATTCTATCTGGAGTCACCTTATTAACTTCTAAAA
>CAJPKC010000081.1 GCA_905370255.1 Streptococcus oralis | reverse complement strand
AACATTTGTCAGCACGTCCCTGTACACTCTTGAGAGACCAAAAGTAAAAAGTACCGTCTAACATTGTACCACTTTTTTTCTATTTTTGTCAATATATTTCTTCTTATTTTTTGACTTCTTTACTCTAAAATCTCTTTGAAAACGGTCACCTACCAGATAGACTCTTCAACCGACCACATAGACAAAGCTTCTTGTAATTGTCAAAAAAATGGTGTTTAATAGATTTGTAAGTAAGAGATCTCTATTACAACTAGATAAAGGAGAAATTATGAAAGTCAAACTCGACATTGATCAGCAATATGCAGAAGAACAAATTATCATAGAAGCACCAACTTTGTCCCCTAGAGTTCAAAAAGTTCAAGACTTTGTTCAATCGCTGGATCAAAAAGAAACTCTTAAAGGAAAATTTCAAGATCAGGTTTTTCTTATCGAAATTCAAAAGATTCAACGGATTTACATCGAGAATCGTAAAGTCTTGGCTGAAACGGACAGTCGAATCTATGCTCTCGACATTCGTCTCTACCAAGCAGTTGAAATCTTACCTGCTTCCTTTATCCAAATTTCCCAATCGGAAATTGTCAACATTGATGCTATCAGTCATCTAAAACTAACCTCTAACGGCTTGATTGAAATTTATCTTAAAAACGAAAGTTTCACCTACTCATCTCGCCGTTACCTCAAAGCTATTAAGGAGAAATTAGAACTATGAAAAAACAAGTATTTCACGATGCCACAACTGGTATCCTCATCGGCCTCATCCTATCTATTATCTTTTCGTTTATCCACTCACCAAGTAACTACGCACCTCTCAGCCCCAACTCTTTGATTGGTCAATTCATGACCCAACATCAGGTGCATGGATCACTCGTCTTACTTTACTGTCTGCTTATCTGGGCAGCGATTGGAGTCCTCTTTAGTTTTGGCGGCCGTCTATTCGCTCAAGATTGGAGCCTTCTTCGTGCGACTGTCACTCACTTCTTCCTTATGTTGCTAGGTTTTGTACCTCTAGCAATCCTAGCAGGATGGTTTCCGCTTCACTGGACTTTCATCCTTCAACTCATCCCAGAGTTTGCAATCGTCTACCTCATCATCTGGGTTGTTCTCTACAAGAGAGAATCCAAAAAGGTTGCACACATCAATCAACTATTGTCTCAAAAACACTAATATACAAGAAACCCACTCACAAAACGGAGTGGGTTTTTGCTTATAATTTTTGCTTCAACTCTAACAAGAGATTCATGGCTTGCATAGGTGTCATATTGTACACATCTACATTCGCAAGTTCTGTCAGGACTGGATTTTCTTCTTTTTCATCAAAGAGTGACATTTGTTCATTGACAGTATTTTGTTTGGCAGGAATTGGACTTTCCTGACCTTGGCTTTCTAGTTGAGTTAAAATCGCATCCGCTCTTTTTAGCAAGTCTGCTGGCAATCCTGCAATCTTAGCAACGTGAATACCGTACGATTTGTCTGCTGGACCTGGTTCAATCTTATGAAGGAAAGTGACCTGACCATTTTGCTCAAGCGTAGCCACGTGAACATTTACCAGATGTTGCAAACTAGCTTCCAGACTGGTTAATTCATGGTAGTGCGTCGCAAAGAGAGTCTTGGCACCGATATGCTCATGGATGTACTCGATGATAGACTGGGCTAAAGCCATCCCATCATAAGTTGCGGTTCCCCGACCAAGTTCATCAAAGAGAATCAAGGAATCCTTTGTCGCATGAGAAATGGCATTATTGGCTTCCATCATCTCTACCATAAAGGTAGATTGGCCTGAAACCAAGTCATCTGCCGCCCCAATACGGGTAAAAATTGCATCAAAGATTGGCAAACGAGCACTTTCTGCAGGGACATAAGATCCCATCTGCGCCATGACTGCTGTTATCGCCAACTGGCGCATATAGGTTGACTTCCCGCTCATATTAGGTCCTGTGATCAGTTGGATGCTGGTGTCTTCATCCATCTGGATACTATTGGCAATATATGTCTGAGCTCCCATGACCTTTTCAACGACAGCATGACGACCATTTTGGATATCAATTCGTGAATCTTGCCCAAACTCTGGTCGAATCAGGTGTTGTTTTTCTGCAACTACTGCCAAGCCTTGCAAGACATCGACAGTAGCGATTCCTTGAGCCAGAGCCTGTAGACGTTGGATATACTTGCCAACCTCCTCACGAATACGCATAAAGATTTCGTATTCTAGGTTTGCTGATTTCTCACGCGCCTCTAACATTTCTCCCTCGATACGCGCCAACTCCTCTGTCCCAAAACGCTCAGAGTTTTTCAGCGTAGCCTTGCGGAAAAAGTGGGCTGGTACGTTACCTAGCTGCGAGTTGGTTACATGGAAATAGTAGCCGTCTTTTTTATTGTAGTCAATCTTGAGAGTATTGATGCCAGAGTTTTCTCTTTCCTTGGCCTCAATCTCAGCAATCCAGCTGGTTCCTTCTCTCAGTACCCGACGATACTTGTCCAAGGTCTCGTCAAAGCCCGTCCGAATAATACCTCCTTCGGTAATCACATGAGGTGCCTCTGGAGCAATGGCTGCGCTAATGAGATTTTCCAACTCAGGAATAGCATCTAGTTGTTCAATCAGATAGGCAAGAGCTGGTTGCTCCATTCCTTCTAAAATGGCGCGAATTCGTGGAACACTTCCCAAGGTAGTCGCTAATTGCAAGAGGTCTTTAGGATTGCTTTTCCCAAAAGATACTCGACTAGCCAGACGTTCGATATCGTAGACTCCCTTAAGGCTTTCTGTTAAATCACTGCGCTCAAAGAAATAATCCAGAAAGACTTGCACAACCTCCTGACGTTCAAGGATACGGTCCTTATCAATCAAAGGGCGTTGAATCCAGGAACGTAAGAGACGCATACCCATTGCGGTCTTGGTCTCATCTAGCAACCAGAATAGGCTACCTTGTTTCTTACCTGAGCGAGCATTTTCAACCAAATCAAGACTAGCCTTGGTCGCAAAATCCATCTGCAAGAAATCTTTAATTTCATAACGAATAACAGGTTTTAAGTGATTCAACTCTCTCATCTGCGTCCGATGAACATACTGAAGAAGTTTCCCACTAGCTGCTCCTTCAACAGTTGCCAATCTTGAATCCAACAGATGAACGTCTTCATATGTTTCTTGTTCATAGGAAAGCACTAGATTCATTTGACGACTGAGAATCTGTTCTTCCTCTTCAGACAAGTCGTAACCAATCACCACTTCTCTGGCCTTGAGGTTACGGATTTCACCACAGACTAGAGAGAAATCTGATAATCCCGTTACATAGAAATCACCTGTCACTAGGTCCATATAGGCTAGTCCATACTGGGAACCTTCACGATCAATAGCCACTAAAAAGTTATTGTGACTATCTGGCTTACTACTATCAACCACTGTCCCTGGTGTAATGACCTGAACAACCTCGCGCTTAACGACACCAACAGCTTGCTTAGGGTCTTCCATCTGTTCAGCGATGGCAACCTTGTAGCCACGCTCAACGAGGACATCGATATACTGTTGGGCAGAATGATAAGGGACTCCAGCCATAGGAATCGGATTTTCAGCATTTTTATTGCGACTGGTTAGTGAGATTTCTAGTATCTGTGCAGCATTGACGGCATCTTCATAAAACAACTCATAAAAATCACCCATTCGAAAGAGCAAAAAAGCATCTGGATATTGTTTTTTGATATCCACATACTGTTGCATACCAGGTGATAATTTTTCAGTAGTCATTTACTCTCTCCTTGTAAAAACAGTCCTGAGAGAAGCTCTCAAGACCTTATCTATCTTCCATTAACTCTAGCAAGCGTTCTTCCATGACTTTAGCTGCATGTTGATCTTTACAGATAACCAACAAGGTATTCGCTCCGGCAACAGTACCTAAAATCCATTCATCTTTATTTGAATCTACTACATTGGCTAAAACGGATGCTTCTCCAAGTTTAGTGTGGAGAACCAAGGTGAATTCGGCTCTTGCAACACCCTCTAAATGATGTGAAAGGAATTCGACCAGATCAATCTTCTCTGTCTCATTTGCTAGCACATAGTAGACAACATCGTTTTTCTTAACTTTGGTTAAGCCAAGCTCTCGCAAATCACGGGATAAGGTCGTCTGTGTCACAAAGACATCACAGGCTTCCAATCGATCTTGAATTTCCTTTTGAGTTCCTAATTTTTCTTCTGTAATCATTCGCTTGATGAGCTGATGACGTTCTCTTTTTCTCATAAGATCCTTTCGATTGCATATTTATAACATTTTACATTTTTTTAGTAAGAACATTATATCAAAAAAACTGGATATTTCAAAAAAAATCTCTTCTTTCAAAAAAAATGTAGTAAATTGTGTTAAAATAGTAGAAAAGCCCTAAAGGAGCCCTAAATGAATACAAAAGAATTGATTGCTAGCGAGTTGGCTAGCGTCATTGATAGCCTGGACCAAGAGGCTATTTTAAATTTACTAGAAACACCTAAAAACTCAGATATGGGAGATATCGCCTTCCCTGCCTTCTCATTGGCAAAGGTTGAACGTAAAGCTCCTCAAATGATTGCTGCTGACATCGCTGAAAAGATCAATAGCCAAGCTTTTGAAAAGGTTGTAGCAACAGGTCCTTACGTAAACTTCTTCCTTGATAAGGCTGCCATTTCTGGTCAAGTTCTACAAAACGTTATCACTGAAAAAGAGCACTACGCTGACCAAGAGATTGGCAATCAAGAAAATGTTGTCATTGACATGTCTAGCCCTAATATCGCTAAACCATTTTCAATCGGTCACCTTCGTTCAACAGTTATCGGAGATAGCTTGTCACATATCTTCCAAAAAATCGGCTATAAAACTGTCAAGGTCAACCATTTGGGAGACTGGGGTAAACAGTTTGGGATGTTGATTGTTGCCTACAAGAAATGGGGTAACGAAGAAGCTGTCAAAGCTCATCCAATCGATGAACTCCTCAAGCTCTATGTCCGCATCAATGCTGAAGCTGAGAACGACCCAAGTTTGGATGAAGAAGCACGCGAATGGTTCCGCAAACTTGAAAACGGCGATGAGGAAGCTCTCGCTCTTTGGCAATGGTTCCGCGATGAAAGCTTGGTAGAATTTAACCGTCTCTACAATGAGCTACAAGTTGAATTCGACAGCTACAACGGAGAAGCCTTCTACAACGATAAGATGGATGCAGTTGTAGACATCCTTTCTGAAAAAGGACTATTAGTCGAATCAGAAGGTGCTCAAGTTGTTAATCTTGAAAAATATGGAATTGAACACCCAGCTCTTATCAAGAAATCTGACGGTGCAACTCTCTACATCACACGTGACTTGGCTGCGGCCCTCTACCGTAAAAACGAATACCAATTTGCCAAATCAATCTATGTCGTTGGTCAAGAGCAATCTGCTCACTTCAAACAACTCAAGGCTGTCTTGCAAGAGATGGGTTACGATTGGAGCCAAGACATTGTCCATGTTCCGTTTGGCTTGGTTACAAAAGAAGGGAAAAAACTTTCTACTCGTAAAGGGAATGTTATCTTGCTAGAACCAACTGTAGCAGAAGCCATCAGCCGTGCTAAAGCGCAGATCGAAGCCAAAAATCCTGAACTTGAAAACAAAGACCAGGTCGCTCATGCTGTTGGAGTTGGGGCCATTAAATTCTATGACCTTAAAACTGACCGTACAAATGGATATGACTTCGACCTTGAAGCTATGGTATCCTTCGAAGGGGAGACTGGCCCTTATGTTCAATACGCTTACGCTCGTATCCAATCAATCTTGCGTAAAGCCGATTTCAAACCTGAAGCAGGTGCCAACTATAGTTTGAACGATGCCGAAAGCTGGGAAATTATCAAGCTAATCCAAGACTTCCCACGTATTATTAAACGTGCAGCTGATAACTATGAGCCGTCTATCATCGCTAAATTTGCAATCAGCTTAGCTCAAGCCTTTAACAAATACTATGCCCACACTCGTATCTTAGATGAAAGTCCAGAACGTGACAGCCGTCTAGCCCTTAGCTATGCAACAGCAGT
>CAJPKC010000080.1 GCA_905370255.1 Streptococcus oralis | reverse complement strand
CTTCAACGTCATCATAGATATCAAGAGCACCAGCAACGTTCAATGCAATCACTTCACGAGTTGATTTGATTCCTTGTTTAGTTGCAACACGGATTTTTTCACCAGTTTTGTATGAGTACTCTTTAGCTTCACCTTCGAACAATTCAGTACGGATTTCTGGACCTTTAGTGTCAAGAAGGAAACCAACTTTTTTACCTGCAAGTTTTTCTGCAAGTTTAACAGTTGCCATACGGTCACCTTGTTCTTGGTGGTCACCGTGTGAGAAGTTGAAACGGAAAGTGTTAGCTCCTGCTTCAATCAATTGAGCAATGTTTTTAGCTGAAGCTTCAACGTCAAGTTTTTCACCCCAGTATCCGTCATCACCGAATTTTTTACCACCACGGATTTCTACCGCAGGACCCAAAGTTGCAACGATTTTTACACGTTTGTTCATGATTTTGTGACTCCTTTATATAATTCGACCTTTTATGGTCATTTTACCAGATTAGTTAAAGTTGATTATGACAAGCTCTTGTTCAAGTCAGAGAGTTCAATATCAGCTTTATGAGGGTTATTAACAACAATCTTACCATCAGCTGTCAAACTAAACAAAGCTCCCTCTTCTGCAGTTCCAAGAATTGGATTTTCAACCATTTTCTCGTTACGAATACCGACAGCGACACCACCGATTCCTTGTTTAAGGAGTTTAACAGCGTGTGCGCCCATACGAGATGCCAATACACGGTCACGAGCAGTTGGTGAACCACCACGTTGGATGTGACCTAGTTCTGTAACACGAAGGTCACTTGTATCGCCAGCTTCTTTTAGTTTTTGACCAAATTCAGCCGCTGACATGACACCTTCTGCTAAAACGATAATGTTGTGTTTTTTACCGTGTTCATATCCAGCTTTGATGCTTGCTACGATATCTTCAAATTGGAAACCTTCTTCAGGGATGATGATTTCGTCAGCACCTGTTGCAATACCTGCCCAAAGAGCGATATCACCTGCGTTACGTCCCATTACTTCAACAACGAAAGTACGACGGTGACTTGATGATGTATCACGAATCTTATCGATTGCATCCATTGCAGTTGTTACTGCAGTGTCAAATCCGATTGTAAAGTCTGTACCTACGATATCGTTATCGATTGTTCCTGGAAGTCCGATAGCAGGGAATCCATGCTCAGTCAAGCGCATAGCTCCATGATAAGAACCGTCACCACCGATAACCACGACACCTTCGATACCGTGTTTTTTCAATTGCTCAATCCCTTTAAGTTGACCTTCGAGTTTTGCAAACTCAGGGTAACGAGCTGAGTGAAGGAAAGTACCACCACGTGAAATGATGTCTCCTACTGAAGCAGCATCAAGTGGATAAATTTCACCAGCAACCATACCAGCGTATCCATCATAGATACCAAAAACTTCCATTCCTTCTGAGATTGCTTGACGAACAACTGCACGGATGGCAGCATTCATACCAGGGGCGTCTCCACCACTAGTCAAAACAGCAATACGTTTCATTTGGTTTTGCTCCTTTTTCTTTTAACATTCTAACTGATTATACCATATTTAAAGTTAAAATTCTTTTATTTTCATTGATTTTTAACGATAAATCGTTTTCATGACAATCTGTTTTAAAGATTCTTGTAAGCCAGCGTCTTTTGCAACTAAATAACCAGGCAAAAGAATATTTTTTTGTTCATTTTCATAACGAATGACAACAGGAATTTGTCCCTTGTACTGATCTAAAATATGATAAATTTCAGAATCGTGGTCATGATTGGGAACTTGAATCCAAAAACGCTCACTCACTGCCTCTTTTAAATTATTTAAAACGAATGGAAAACGTCCGTCCCTAGCCGGAACTTTCCCATTTAGGTAATAGAAACTTCCTTCGTTCAAAAGATTTTTAAATTGGCGGTACTGTTCAGAAAAAACAGTGACCTCCAGACTTGTTTTACTATCAGTAACTTTCAAAAAGGCCATGTTTTCACCTTTTTTAGTTCGAATCACTCGGATAGACTGAATTTCAACGAGCACTGTAGCTGTCTGTCCCTCGGAAAGTTCAGATAAACTCACAATTGGATACAAAGGATTCTTCGCTAAAACCAGCAATGGGTGTTGGCTAATTCCAACACCTAACCAATCTTGCTCTTTTTGGAATTTTTCAATATTTGAAAAGTCCTCTGTATCTGTCCAACTATAGCTAGAATCCGCAAAGAGGCTACCTAATTCTTCTACAAAGATAAATAGAGTTGGTAGATTGGTTAAGATTTTTTGACGATTTTTATCAAATCCGTCAAAAAGTCCTACTTCCACTAAAGGGGTTAAGAGGCTAATCTTTTGATAATTTTTGGGTAATCGTGTGATAAAATCTTCAACACTGCTAAAAGGACGATTCTCGATTATCCAATAAGCAAAGTCGCGAGGTATTCCCTTAATACTTTTAAGACCCAAATAAACCGTCTTATCCTTTAATTTATCCTGATATGGAATTGTATTGATCGAAAGCGGTACTAGTTCAAATCCCATTTCAAGTGCATCGAGAATATAATCTCCACTCGCATAATTGAGCATGACTTGATAAAAAATGGCTGGAAAATGTGTCTTAAAGTAAGCAAGTTGAAAAGCTAAAGCCGCATAAGCATAAGCATGCGAACGGTTGAAGCCATAACCGGCGAATTTCTCCATGACAGCAAAAACTTCTTGCGCCTGTTCTTTGCTGTGTCCTTTTTCGAGTGCACCTTGGATGAAACTTTCTTCCATTCGGTGCATCTCAGCTGCGTTCTTTTTCCCCATAGCACGACGTAAAATATCGGCCTTCCCAAGGCTAAAACCAGCATATCGCTGAGCTACTTGCATCACCTGCTCTTGGTAGAGCATAATACCATAAGTCGGAGCTAAGATATCTTCTAGCACAGGGTCCAGAACTGTCACCTTTTCTTTACCATGTTTTCGAGCCACAAAGTTGTCGATATAGTCACTCGCACCTGGTCGGTTCAAGGAAGTCGTCGCCACTACTTCTTCAAAATTTTGTGGTTTCACGCGTTTCAATAAGCGTATGGCCCCAGGTTGTTCAAACTGAAAGATTCCCTTGGTCTTACCTGCAGCAAAGAGGGCTAAGGTTGCCTTATCTTCAAGATCAATATCCTCAATTCTTAGTGAAATACCTTGAGTTTCATATAAGAGCTCCTGCATTTTTTGAGCGAAGGTTAGGTTTCGAAGGCCTAAGAAATCCATCTTGAGCAAGCCATTTCCTTCAACTCCATGGGCATCATACTGGGTAATCAGCATATCCTCTCCATACTTGAGAGGAATATAATCTGTTAGATTTTTATCACTGATAACGACACCAGCTGCATGGATAGAAGTCTGTCGTGGATAACCTTCAATCTTTTTGGCAATAGAGAAAGCCTTTTGGTACTCAATCTTACTTTGAATGAGTTGTCTAAAACCAAGATTTCCTTCATAGGCTGTCGTTAGAGTATCTTTAGAACCTATTTTTTTTGTAATAGCTGTCAACTCATACTCAGGGACACCATAACGTTTGAAGATATCTCGGATGGCTTGCTTGGCTCCAAAGGTCGAGTAAGTGACAATCTGCGCAGCATGGATACTACCATAACGGTCACGAACATAACGAATAAATTCAGGGCGATAGATATCTGGAATATCAATATCGATATCTGGCATGGTGTAACGTTCACGATTCAAGAAACGCTCAAAGATAAGATTTTTAGCTACAGGATCAATCCCTGTAATATCTAAAGCGTAAGCTACTAAACTTCCTACCGCAGAACCACGTCCCATTCCCATGTAATATCCCTGAGACCGACCAAAACGTAAGAGGTCCCAGACAACCAAGAAATAGTCATCGAATCCCATATCATGAATCACAGACAGTTCTTCTTCTAAACGTTCCTGATAGACTGAATCTAGCAAGCCTTTTTGCTCCAAGCCCGTGATAGCTCTCTCCCGAAGTTCTTCAACAGCAGGTCTCTCTGGATTGAAACGTGGAAGTTTGAGACTACTATCAATCTCGTAGGAAGTACCCTTGGTCAATCTTGCTAGGTTTTCGAGTGCTTGTGGAAACTTCTCTACAAAAACCTGTTCTAGACGGTCAGCAGGCAAAAACAAACCCTGTTGAGATTGAACATCAACCTCTCGCAAGGTCACATTTTTCTTAATCGCCTTGAGCATTTGAAGCGTTTCTAAATCCTCAGATTCGAAGGAATTAACACGATAAAGTGGGAGAATGGGGTGAGAAAAATTCGACTGAGGTGTATCTGGATACACTCCGATATAGTAGTCATGTCCTAAATCCAAGGAATCAATTGCAGAATAATAGGGAACAATAACACAAATATCTTCTAGATAGGGAGAAAAATCAGTCCATTCCTTTTTACCTGTCATCTTTAAAGACGACAGCTTCATCAGGTTTTGATAACCTCGGTTTGACAGGGCTAGAAAACGTAGATTAATCCATTCATCTTTATGATGAACAGTCATCTCAAGACCTAATAAAGGCTGAATCCCCTGTTTTTGGCATTCTTTGATAAAATAATAGGCTCCATAGAGATTGTCTTCATCCATGATTCCAAGTGATGAATAACCATATTCCTTCCCTAGACTGACATATCTCTTGATTGAAACCATGTTCTCCATGAAACTGTAGACCGTTTTGGTATCCAGTTGGGCAATCATTCTTTCTCACCTCCCTTTTTCTTTTTCTATTATACCATTTTAAAAAATAGAAACACAATTTCTTTCTAATCATGAAACTAAAAAACCACAGCCTTAAAGGCTATGGTTTTATGATATGAAATAAGTTCGAAGAAGAGTTGCGCCTAGCTTTTTTAACTTAGTTACTTGTATCTTTCGTTAAAAATATCCCGATTAAAACTAGAGCTAGGGAGAGAAAAGGAAAAAGCCTAAAAATCTGCCAATCCGGGTCGAATGCTAAAAGTCCTGAAAGCAAATAAAATCCTGCACTTGTATACAAGACAGTTTTATTTACTTTCTTGATTCCTATCTGTGTTAAAACAGTTGCTACAGCGTAAGCAATTAAATTAGGACCTAGAAAAATCAAGAATACAATTCCCCATGGAGCAGTAAATAAAGCAAGAGTTATAAATAGAAGAATATAGGTAAGTGCCAAATAAAATGAGAAAGATAGAAGAGCCGAAGGTTTCTTGACTGCTTTTGGACCATTCTTCATATCTTCCACCGAATTATTTTCTACAATTAGTTTATCTTCTTCTTTGTTTAGCTCTACATTTGGATTTTGGTCTGACATTTTTTTCTCCCACTAATTTGTTAAGTTATTTTTATTATATCCCAATTTGTCACATTAAGCTAGATAGAAAAAGCCATCTATGTTAGTCTCAGATAAACGCTCACATTTGTCTGAAAGAAACTAACATAAATGACCTACACTCCTCCCTATCAAGTTTTTCTGAGTCAGGTGAAATTGTCTAGCTCAATTTGATAAATGAGGAGTTTTTATTATTTTTCACGAATCACTTCTACCTTGTATCCATCTGGATCTTTGACAAAGTAATAGTTTGGTTGTGTTCCTGGAAGTCCATTTGGATTTGTCACTTCGTAACCCTTGTCGCTATGTTCTTTATGAAGAGCCTCAAGGTCAGGTGTGCTTAGAGCGATGTGAGCAAAACCGTCACCTACAACATAAGGTCCATGATCGTAGTTGTAAGTCAACTCCAATTCATAATCATCGCCATCAAGACCTAGATAAACAATGGTAAAAGCGTGTTCTGGGAAGTCCAGACGACGCAATTCCTTAAATCCAAAAGCATCTTGATAAAAAGCAATTGATTTTTCAAGATTTTCTACTCGCAAGCAAGTGTGTAACATTTTTGAAGCCATTTTTTCTCCTTTGTTTAAAAAAGACTGGAACAAACTTGCACCAGTCTTATGAATAATTATTTACCAAGTTTTGCTTTAGCTGCATCTGCAAGAGCTGTGAAAGCTGCTGCATCGTTAACAGCCAAGTCAGCAAGCATTTTACGGTTAACTTCGATCTCAGCCAATTTCAAACCATGCATCAA
>CAJPKC010000079.1 GCA_905370255.1 Streptococcus oralis | reverse complement strand
AAAATAACAGGCTCAACTTATCAATCTAGCAGATGACCTCAATGCTCATGTTATTGGCCAAGACGATGCTGTAGATAAGATTGCTAAGGCTATCCGTCGTAACCGTGTCGGACTCGGTACGCCAAACCGTCCAATTGGTAGCTTCCTCTTTGTAGGTCCTACTGGTGTCGGTAAGACAGAACTTTCCAAACAACTGGCTATCGAACTCTTTGGTTCTGCTGACAGCATGATTCGCTTTGATATGAGTGAATACATGGAAAAACACAGCGTGGCTAAACTCGTTGGTGCCCCTCCAGGATACGTAGGCTATGATGAAGCAGGTCAATTGACTGAAAAAGTTCGTCGGAACCCCTACTCACTGATCCTCTTGGATGAAGTTGAAAAAGCCCATCCAGATGTTATGCATATGTTCCTTCAAGTCTTGGATGATGGTCGTTTAACGGACGGTCAGGGACGAACTGTTAGCTTTAAGGATGCCATCATAATCATGACCTCAAACGCGGGTACAGGAAAAGCTGAAGCAAGCGTCGGATTTGGTGCTGCTAGAGAAGGTCGTACCAACTCTGTCCTTGGAGAATTAGGCAACTTCTTTAGTCCAGAATTCATGAACCGTTTTGATGGCATTATCGAATTCAAGGCTCTCAGCAAGGAAAATCTCCTTCAAATCGTTGACCTCATGCTAGATGATGTTAATCAACGACTCTCAAGCAATAACATCCATTTAGATGTAACAGATAAGGTTAAAGAAAAACTTGTAGACCTTGGTTACGATCCAAAAATGGGAGCTCGTCCACTCCGTCGTACCATCCAAGACCATATCGAAGATGCCATTACAGACTACTACCTTGAAAATCCAATCGAAAAAGAACTCAAGGCCGTCATGACAAGTAAAGGTAAAATCGTGATTAAGTCCAAGAATAAAACGGAAACAATCGAGTCAAACGACTAGTTCCTCACATACAAAAGAATGTTCTTGCTTGACAGTGAGAACATTCTTTACTATTATAGAAAGAAAGCGCACTCACGAAGGAGAAATTTATGGCAAATCCAACATTTGGAGAAAAAAAAGAGGGAGTAACCTACAAAAATAGATATGGCGTTTATGCAGTCATACCTGATGCAAACCATGAAAAGATTATCCTCGTACAAGCTCCAAATGGTGCATGGTTCTTACCAGGAGGCGAAATTGAAGAAGGTGAAAATCACCTTGAAGCTCTCAAACGAGAATTGATTGAAGAATTAGGATTTACAGCTGAAATCGGCACCTACTACGGGCAAGCTGATGAGTATTTCTATTCCAGCCATCGTGATACCTACTACTACAATCCAGCCTATCTCTACGAAGCCACTTCTTACCAAGAAATCCAAAAACCTCTCGAGGACTTCAATCACTTAGCTTGGTTCCCAATCGATGAAGCTATTGCTAACTTAAAACGTGGAAGTCACAAATGGGCGATTGAAGCTTGGAAAAAACAACATCAAATTTAAACTATCTTTACCAAATTTCCCAAAAAGTGCTATAATAGACATAGAAATACAGGAGGAAACCCTATGAAGCTTATCAATACTACAAATTCACACTCGCAACTTGTTAAAAGTCAGCTAGAAAACACAGACGCAACGCTTGTAGAGGTTTATTCTGCGGGAAATACAGATGTTATTTTTACTCAGGCTCCACTTCATTACGAAATCCTCATTTCCAATAAACATCGGGCAATCCGTGAAAAAGAAATGGAAATAATCAAAGAATTTTTCCTCAGTCGTAAAATTAATCAACAGGCTATTGATAAGGCAAATATTAAAACCCTCTATTCTGATAAATTGATTGAGATTTCAATCCCTACAAAATAGAATTAATCTACCCTACAGTTAAAACTGCGGGGTTTTTTAATACCTTTTCTTGTTTATATCTTTAAATAAATTATTGTGAATAAAGCTTTTTTGTGAAAATTTCACATTTCAATCGAAAAATGTGAGAAATTTCGTTATAATAGATAGAGAGATTTTAATGAAGGAGTATGATATGAAAGAAATAGTATACAGAGAAGCCAGGCTAGATGAATACCAAAAAATCGGGAAAGTGTTGGCTGGTGCCTTTATGGACTACCCTTTCATGACTCTTATCAAAGATGATTTAAAGAAACCAGAATATTACCCAGCATTCTTAGAATTGCTGTATAGCCTTTTGACCAGACTCTACATCAAAGGAGAGACCTGTCTAGTCGCTGAACGAGACGGGGAAATTCTGGCTATCGCACTTCTACAACAAAAGGATTTTTCCATCTTATCTTATTTGTTGAATGGGATTGTCAAGCTTTTCCGTTTTATTAGCCCACGCAATCTCTTGAAATATCTTGATTTAGTCGATCGCTCTGAACAACATTTGAAAAAATCTGGGAACTTTGATTGGTATTTGATGATGTTAGGAGTCAACGCTTCAATCCAAAACCAAGGAATCGGGAGTGCATTCCTACAAGAAGGTGTTGAACCCTATCTTAAAGCCAAAGGTTGCAAACGTCTAGGCTTAATCACCAGCACTGAGAAAAATGTGTGTTTCTATGAAAAAAACAAGTATGAATTACTGGATTCCATGATATTAGACTACGGAACAAAGTCAATTGGAAACTGGGCTTTTGTAAAAATACTAGATAAGTAATTATAAACTAAAAAAGATTGGTCCTTAGACCAATCTTTTTTATGTTACTTAACTGCTTCTTTCAAGGCTTCTACCTTGTCCAAGCGTTCCCATGGAAGATCAATATCTGTACGTCCCATATGTCCATAAGCCGCTGTTTGACGGTAGATTGGACGTTTGAGGTCAAGCATTTGGATGATTCCTGCTGGGCGAAGGTCAAAGATTTGACGCGCTGCTGCTTCTAATTTGCTTTCAGCGACTGTTCCCGTACCGAAGGTATCGATACGAACAGATACTGGATGAGCCACCCCAATTGCGTAAGCCAATTGCACTTCTGCTTTCTTAGCAAGACCTGCTGCAACAATGTTTTTAGCAATGTAGCGAGCTGCATAAGAAGCTGAACGGTCAACCTTAGTCGCATCCTTACCAGAGAAGGCACCACCACCGTGACGTGAATAACCACCATAGGTATCCACGATGATTTTACGACCAGTCAAACCTGAATCTCCTTGAGGTCCTCCGATAACGAAACGACCTGTTGGATTGATAAAGAATTTAGTATCATCATCTAGGTAAGAAGCTGGAATGACTTCTTTGATAACCTTGTTAATCACATCGTCATGGATTTGCTCATTGCTCACTTCTGGATCATGTTGGGTTGAAATAACAACTGTATCCACGCGCACTGGACGGTCATTTTCATCATACTCAACAGTGACCTGTGATTTGGCATCTGGACGAAGATAGCTGATTTCACCAGACTTACGAAGCTCTGCCAAGCGACGAACCAGTTTGTGACTAAGTGAAATCGGTAATGGCATGAGTTCTTCTGTCTCATCCACCGCAAAACCAAACATGAGACCTTGGTCTCCAGCTCCAATCAAGTCAAGTGGATCTTGATCTGCATTTCCACGAACTTCCAAGGCTTCATTAACACCTTGGGCGATATCTGGTGATTGCTCAACAAGTGATGGGTGAACTCCCACCGTCTCCGCAGAAAAACCATACTCAGTATTGGTATAACCAATCTCTGCAATAGTATCACGAACCACTCGGTTAATATCGACATAAGCATTTGTTGAAATTTCACCGAAGACATGGACTGAACCTGTATAAACAGCAGTTTCAGCAGCAACGTGGGCCTCTGGATCTTGCTCTAAAATAGCATCCAAGATAGCATCTGAAATTTGGTCTGCAATCTTATCCGGATGCCCCTCAGATACAGATTCAGACGTGAATAATTTACGTTCTGACATAAAAATGTCCCCCCTTAAAAAATATTCGTTATAGAGTTACAAAGAACTGGTAGGAAGAGTATTTACAATCAATCCCACCACCTTATCGGGACCATATAACCTAACTATTATAACACGAATCTTTGAAAAATACTCGTATGATTGCTATTTTTCTTATTAGGAAAATGTTTTCTAATCTTAACCAAATAAAAACTCTTAAAGTAGATGAGTTTCTACTTTAAGAGTGATGTTATAAACTAATTATTTTCTAGATAAAATTCAAACCGTTCTCCGACGTATTGGCTCTTTACATACTCAAAAGCCGTTCCGTCATCAAAGTAAGAAACCTGAGTCAAACCTAAAATAGCATGCCCTTTTTCAACTTCTAAGTAATGAGCTATCTTTTCTTTTGCTAAACGCGCATATATGGTCTGGTGAGATTTACCAATTCGATAACCATGCTCTTGCAAGGTTTGAAAGAAGTGCTTGGTTACTTCTTCTTTTTTGAAATTTTTGATAAATTTCTCAGGAATCGACGCCACTTCATAGACAACAGGAACCTTATCCGCATAACGAACACGCTCCATACGAATGATATTGTCAGTTGGCAGTAAACCTAGTTTAGCCACTTCTTGCTCATTTGGAATGGTTCGACGATAAGAAATCAAGTGACTAGACGGAGTTTTCCCTTGAGCTTTAACAATCTCCGTAAAACTAGTTGTTCCACGCATTCTTTCCTGAACACGTGTACTTGAAACAAAGGTCCCACTACCTACACGTCGTTCCAAAACCCCTTCTTCAACCAAAAGAGAGATTGCTTGACGTAAGGTCATGCGGCTAACGGCAAATTCTTCTGCTAAATCTCGCTCACTTGGAAGTCTTTCCCCAATTTTCCAACTTCCCTCATCAATGTCTTTCTTGATTTGGTCGTGGATTTTCATATAAGCTGGTAACATGCTTGATCACTTCTTTTCTTTATTTTTTCCATTGTACCGTAACTCATAGGGAAAAGTCAAACCGCACTTGTTTGGTTGGTAATTCTAACCCTTTTATGATAGAATATTCAAGAAGATATTTCTTTGAAGAAAGGGAAAAGATGAGCAACATTTCAACTGATTTGCAAGATGTCGAAAAGATCATCGTACTGGACTATGGTAGCCAGTACAACCAACTCATCTCACGTCGTATCCGTGAGATTGGTGTCTTTTCAGAACTAAAAAGTCACAAGATTTCGGCTGACGAAGTCCGTGCTATCAATCCTATCGGGATTGTACTTTCAGGTGGTCCAAACTCTGTTTACGAAGAAGGATCGTTTGATATTGATCCAGAGATTTTTGAACTTGGAATTCCAATTTTGGGAATCTGCTACGGGATGCAGTTATTGACACACAAACTTGGAGGAAAGGTTGTTCCTGCAGGTGATGCTGGTAACCGTGAATACGGTCAATCAACATTGACTCACACAGAATCAGCTCTTTTTGCGGGTACTCCAGATGAGCAACTTGTTTTGATGAGCCACGGTGATGCTGTGACGGAAATTCCTGCTGACTTTGTTCGTACTGGAACTTCTGCAGACTGTCCTTATGCATCTATTGAAAACCCTGATAAGAAAATTTACGGTATCCAATTCCACCCAGAAGTTCGCCACTCAGTTCACGGTTATGATATTTTGCGTAACTTTGCTTTGAATATCTGTGGTGCCAAAGGTGACTGGACTATGGATAACTTCATCGAGATGCAAATCAAACAAATCCGTGAAAAAGTTGGAGATAAACGTGTTCTTCTCGGACTTTCTGGTGGTGTTGACTCTTCTGTTGTTGGGGTTCTTCTCCAAAAAGCAATCGGTGATCAATTGATCTGTATCTTTGTAGACCACGGTCTTCTCCGTAAAGGGGAAGCTGACCAAGTTATGGATATGCTTGGTGGTAAGTTTGGTCTCAATATCGTTAAAGCAGACGCTGCCAAACGTTTCCTTGATAAATTGGCTGGTGTATCTGATCCTGAACAAAAACGGAAGATTATCGGTAACGAGTTTGTTTATGTCTTTGATGACGAAGCAAGCAAACTAACAGACGTGAAATTCCTTGCTCAAGGGACACTCTATACAGACGTGATTGAGTCTGGTACGGATACTGCTCAAACCATCAAGTCTCACCACAACGTTGGTGGACTTCCAGAAGACATGCAGTTTGAACTGATTGAGCC
>CAJPKC010000078.1 GCA_905370255.1 Streptococcus oralis | reverse complement strand
GCTGTAATGAGCTGATTACCTACACCCCAGACGTCAATCTTAGCTTTTTGCATCTTGAGGTTAAGGATGGTATTTTCATCAAGGTCATTGGATGCATAAATCTTAGCATCAGTAAATCCTGCCTCGTCCAGTTGTTGACGAACTTTTTTAGAAATATAGGCGATATCTCCAGAGTCAATACGAACTCCCTTAAAGTTAATCTTGTCACCTAATTCTCTTGCAACCTGAATGGCAGCAGGAACACCGATACGAAGAGTATCATAAGTATCTACAAGAAAGACACAATCACGGTGAGTTGAGGCATAAGCCTTGAAAGCCTGATAGTCATTCCCATAGACTTGAACCAAGGCATGGGCGTGAGTCCCTAAAACCGGAATTCCAAAGAGCTTACCTGCACGTACATTACTAGTTCCATTGGCACCACCAATAACAGCGGCACGAGTTCCCCAGATAGCTGCATCCATTTCTTGCGCACGACGTGTTCCGAATTCCATCAAAGGTTCATCATCAATGACTGAACGAATACGAGCTGCCTTAGTCGCAATCAAGGTTTGAAAGTTGACGATGTTCAAGAGGGCTGTTTCAACCAATTGACACTGAGCCAAAGGCCCCTCCACTTGAACAATCGGTTCATTGGCAAATACCAAGTCTCCTTCCTGATCAGAACGTACGGTCAACTCTAGCTTGAGATTACGGAGATATTCCAAAAAGTCTCCATGATAACCCAGTGACTCTAAATAAGCAATATCGCTATCAGAAAAGCGCAGGTTTTCTAAGTAGTTCACAATTCGTTCCAAACCTGCAAAAACAGCATAACCGTTATTAAAAGGTTGTTGGCGGAAATAAACTTCAAAAACTGCTTTCTTGTTATGAATGCCTTGGTCGAAGTAAACTTGCATCATGTTAATTTGATACAAATCAGTGTGCAAAGTTAAACTATCATCTGGGTACATATACTGACCTTCTTCCCTATTTGTAAAAAGATGAAAATGTTTCTTCTTTTCTCATAAATTAGTACTATTATAACACATTTTCTCGATATTGATAAAAAGCTAACAAGCTATTCCATGCTCTCGAGCTTATCCATATCTTTTTCATACTTCTTCTGAGCCCATTCACCATAACTTTTCAAACCTAAGTTTCCAATAAATACCCAAGGGAGATAAAAGACATAGGTAAATACCCAAGCAAAAATGTATTTAAGATGTAGAGGGTTGTGCTGATAAATTTCGATATTAAACTGGTAGTTTTGTAGCATCAAGCTAGCTGTAATCACTAGAGTTAATAATAGGCATCCTAAAATTGTAAAATGAAAACGACTATAATAGGTTACACCTAGACTTCGAGCACGGCCGAAAAAGTAAAAAGTTCCAATAATGATAATGATGAGCATCATTCTCGGATTAAAAAGACTTGGTGCTAATACTGCAATCATATAAGATAAAAGTAAGAAAGCTATAGAGATATAGAAACTTTCAGCCCCAGCTTTATTAATTAATTGTTCTTCTCTTTCATCAAGTAATTGATAATAAAATAATCTATTTTTCATCTTCTTCCTCCCAAAATAATTGATCCAGCGTTTTCCCTAAGCACCTGCAAATGGATTGGCAAAGTGAAAGCGAAGGATTGTACTTTCCAGCTTCTATCAAGCCGATAGTCTGCCTAGTGACACCCACAGCTTCTGCCAAATCACCTTGTGTCATGTCAAGCTCCACTCGAGCTAACTTTAATTTTAAATTCTTAGCCACTTGTTACCTCCTCCTTAATTTTAAAAGTCGCGCTTCTTTTTTCAACTTTATTATATCATATATTTTACATTATGCAATATATATCTGTCATTTTGTGCGATTTTTTTAACAAAAAAACTCTACCACCGAAATGATAGAGAGTTCTCTGCTTATTAAAAATTTTTCAAAATATCTACAAGGTCACTTCTTTGTTTTACTTGATAGGCTTTGATTCCTAGGCTTTCAGCCATCTTAGTGTTATCTGCTAAATCATCAAGAAAGACACAATTTGCTGGATCCAACTCATATTTACTGAGGATTTCCTCAAACATTTTTCGATCAGGTTTGATGACCTTAATATCACAAGAAAGAACAAACCCATCTAAAATCTTTGCTAGAGGTGCTAGTTGATTTTTCAATAATTCATAAAAAACTGGTGAGGTATTAGATAGGACAAAAATACGATGGCCATTTTCCTTTAAACGTGCAAGAAGCGGAAAGACTTCCGTGTAAATATCGATATAGGCAGGCCAGTTCCAAATGACTTCTTCAACCTTTTTCTGATAGCAATCTCCTAATAGGGAAAGAACCTTATCAACCAATTCTTCTCGAGTCAAAGTCCCTAAGTCCAATCTTTCCCAGAGCCCCGACTGGAAAATAGCCTTGTCTAAAATTAGATAATCTTTCTGAGTTTTAGCTACAGCTTTCAAAATCTTATCCTTGTTCCATTCCAGTAGAACATTACCCATATCCAGTATGATATCCATCAACCTACCTCCATCATTATGTGAACGATCTCTTTAAGCGTCCAATGTCTGTTTATAAATCTTTTTGATAATAATGCCTTTGTCCAGTACAGGGATAGTCTTTTAAGGTAAAGACTTCCTTGTAGCCATGCTTTTGATAAAAGGCTGGCGCTTGAAACTGAAAAGTATTGACAAAAGCAAAGCGACAGTTTCTCATTTTAGCTTCACTTTCTGCTTGCTGCAATAGTTGTGATCCAATCCCTTGTCCTCGTAAGTCTTCTTTTACAAACAAATATTCGATTTCTAGCCAGTTTCCAAAAGTCTCTGCTACTAAACCAGCCATGAGTTCACCGCTATCATCTTCGACATAAATATTAAGTGGCTCGCTTTCAGCAGTTTCCCTTTTAGAACGATTATAAGAGCGAATCAAATTCCCTATTTCTTGTGCTTTCTGAGACTCTGTATTCTCCAATCTAATGTGCATCCAAACCTCCTCGAAGACAACTAACGCCTTGATTATATTCCTATTTTAAAGAACTGTCAAACTAAAAAAACTCACCAACCTAAGTTGATGAGCTTCTAACTTATTTTCTAAACTTCCATTGGCTATAAATACCAAATACAACAATCCAGATAGCTGAACCTCTAGCTCCCATTACAGTTGATTCTTGTAAGAAGAGTGTTCCAAATACAAAGATAAAGAAGAGCATGGTCAGAGGATTTAGCAAGCGATATTGAGGCATGAGATAGCCATCTGCCATAAAGTCTTTAGACTTGCGATACTTGAGATGGGCTACCATGATCAAGATGTAGATGGCGATATAAACACCTGATGAAGAAGCCGTAATCAAAGCAAAGGCATCTGATACGCCAGGAAGTACATTGATGAAGGCTGCAAAACCAATCAATACCGCAGAAGCAATGATAGCATTCTGAGGAACGTTGTGGCGTGAAAGTGTATCTGCCTTAATAGCTTTCAAGAAACGATTTGGTGAATCATGGGCAATTTGGTACAAGTGACGACCTGTTGAGTAAAGAGTTGAATTCAAGGCTGACGCAGCGGAAGTCAAGACAACAAAGTTAATCAAGGCCGCCGCCCACTTAAGACCAACAAGTTCAAATACCGTTACAAATGGTGAATCCGTTGCAGAAAGCTCACGCCAAGGAATAATAGACATAATAGCTAAGAGAGCTCCACCGTAGAAGAAGATAATTCGCAAAGGAATTTCCTTAACAGCCTTAGGCAATACTTTTCTTGGATCCTTAGTTTCAGATGTTGTAACACCGATAAATTCAATCATCAAGTAAGCAAAGAAAACCATCTGGAAGGCCATGACAAAGTTCATACCACCATTTGGAAAAAGGGAGAAATGCTCACTGATATTTGTCAGGCTTGCTGAACCATAAGGAGTTTCAAAGCCGGTCAAAACCATAAAAACACCTGTCGCAATCATGGCAAGAATAGCCACAATTTTAATCATGGCAAACCAAAATTCTACTTCACCAAAGATTTTAACAGCAATCAGATTGACCAATCCTAAAATTGTTAAAAAGACAACCTGAATCAACCAAGATGGCCAAGACGGAAACCAAAACTGAACATAGTGAGCAATAGCTGTAATCTCAGCCATACCAATAAAGACTACTGATAACCAATAAGACCAAACCGAGAAATAGCCCCATCCCTTACCTAGATAACGAGTAATAAAATTGATAAAGGTGTGTTGCTCTGGATCCTGGTACAACATTTCCCCGATAGCACGCATCATGAGATACATGAAGCCACCTGTAATCATATAGACCAAGACAATCGAAGGTCCAGTTAAACTGATAGACCGACCAGCTCCAAGAAATAATCCCGTACCAATCGTTCCGGCAATGGCCATAACCTGAACATGGCGATTGGTTAAGCCACGCTCCATTTTACTTTTCTTTTTGTGCTTTTTTTCTGAATTCATATAGTCTCCTTATTTTTTAGAATTAAGAAAAGGAGTAATAGGAAACGCTTTCCCTAAATCTACTCCTTCCTTTTTCCTATTAAACGGTTTTTTCAACTTTTAAGATTTTAACATCATAGCTTCCAGCAGGTGTTTCGATTGTAACAACATCACCTTTTTTCTTACCAATCAATGCTTGACCAATTGGGCTTTCATTTGACACTTTTCCTGCAAAAGCATCTGCTCCAGCTGAACCAACGATAATGTATACTTCCTTTTCGTCTTCTCCAACTTCTTGGATTGTTACAGTTTTTCCGATAGCAACTTCATTTTTTGCAACGGCATCGCTGTTAACGATTTCTGCGTAACGAATCTTAGTCTCTAGACTTGAGATTTGTCCCTCAACGAAGGCTTGCTCGTCCTTAGCTGCTTCATACTCACTGTTTTCTGACAAATCACCATATGAACGAGCAATCTTGATACGTTCTACAACTTCTGGACGACGTACTAGTTTCAATTCTTCTAATTCTTTTTCAAGTTTTTCCTTTTCTTCCAAGGTCATTGGATAAGTTTTTTCTACCATTTTTCTCAACTTTCTTTTAATTGAATTAATAAATATATGCTTTAAAGCAAAATTATGTGGAAAACCACATAATTTTAGTTTGTGCTATTTGATTGGTTTAGTTTACTATTGATATGTTCTTGAACATTACGATCATGTTCTTCTAGTGTTGTTGCATAGTAAACTTTACCATCTTGAACATTGGCCACAAAGTATAGATAATCACTCTTTGTTTGATTGATACTTGATTCGATAGCATCTAAACTCGGGCTATCAACTGGTCCAGGCATAAGACCTACTTTTGTATAAACATTATATGGTGAATCAATTGAAGTATCAATAGCTGCATCATCAGCAAGACTGATGTTTTGACCAAGTTTACCTTCTGCATAAAGGATAGCAATATTACTTTGAAGAGGCATATCTTGATTCAAACGGTTATAAAAGACACTGGCAATATCCTTGCGGTCTTTATCTGTAGCGCCTTCTTTTTCAATCAAAGAAGCCAGAGTCAATGCCTCATTGACATCAATGTTTTTAGCTTCCATAGTGTCATAGTAGGCTGAAAGATTTTGGTCCATTGCAGCTAACATTTGGTCCACAAGATCTTCCATTTTACTATCTTTTCCATAGCCGTAAGTAGCTGGGAAGAGATAGCCCTCTAAGCGATAGCGTACCCCACTTTCTTTGGACGGTAAGGTTGCTAGTAACTTAGGATATTTGGCTACCATCTTTTCAATAAAAGCATCATCTTGGATTACTTTTAAGAATTCTTCTTGCGTATATGGAGTCTTGGCACCAGATTTAGAACTAGCATCCACAGAAACCACTTGCGCGATTTGATCAATTGTGTAGCCCTCAGGAATCGTAATTTTTCCTAAGACCGGTGGTTCCGGAGTTTTGGTCCCTTGCTCTTGCAATTTTTGAATAATGGTCTCTAGATCCATACTCTTTTGTAGATTGAAATAACCGGATTGGAAGTTTCCATAATTCTTAAACTTGGTGTAATAGTTGAAGAACTGACCATTCTTAATCAAGCCTTTTTTCTCCAAGATAGTCCCAATTTCACGATTGCTAGATCCAGCAGGAATTTCAACGGTTACAAACTCTGTCGACTTGACATCAATTGCATTTAAGTTAGATCAAACTTAG
>CAJPKC010000077.1 GCA_905370255.1 Streptococcus oralis | reverse complement strand
CTTGAAGAGAGGGAAGTTTACAAGTGAAGAGTTGCGCTTGACAAAAGAAATGATTATAAATGCTGCAAAATTGTCGCAGGATCGACCTGGCACCTTAATTGAAAGATCTTATTTACAATCTACTTTAGGAAAACAGTTCTTGTCAATTGATGATTGGATCCAAGCCATTCAACTGGTGACGAAAGAAGAAATTATGGCTGTTGCAAAATCGCTCAAATTACAAGCGGTCTATTTTATGGAAGGAAGAGAATGATAAAGAAAGATTTGGAGAAAATAGATTATCCAGCTGTTGGAGAATGTGTTTATCAGACAAGTCTCCAAAATGGATTGAAGTTATATTTAATTCCAAAGGCGGATTTTAATGAAAGCTATGCAATCATTTCTACTAAATTCGGTTCTATTGACACAAGATTTACAGTGGATGGAGTAGAGGGAATAAAAGAATTTCCAGCAGGGATTGCACATTTTCTTGAACATAAATTATTTGAAGATCAAGACGGTCAAGATTATTTACAGCATTTTGTAAAGCTGGGAGCTGAAAGTAATGCCTTTACTAGCTTTACACAAACTAGCTATCTCTTTTCGACCACCTCGAATATCAATGAAAATCTGAGATTGTTACTGGAGATGACACAATCTCTTCATCTCTCAAAGGATTCTCTAAAGAAGGAACAATTGATTATTCAACAAGAAATCGAAATGTACCAAGATAGTCCTGACTACCAATTATTCTTTAGGGCGTTGGCAAATCTCTATCCAGAAACACCTTTAGCCCAAGATATTGCAGGTACTGTATCTTCTCTCTCTCAAATTGATGAAGAAAGTTTACAGGATAATTTCGATTATTTCTACCAACCAGCCAATATGCATCTAGTGGTTGTCGGAAATTTTGATCTTGACAGTCTTGTTAACCTTGTTTCTGAATTTGAGATGAAGATTTCTTCAAGTCCTCTTCCTCATATCTCACCCGTGGACTTAAATCCAGTTGTTCAAAATGAGACAAGTCGGATGGAAGTTGCTTCACCGAAATTAGCAATTGGAATTCGTGGAAGAAATCAGATTCCTCCTCTTTACCAGTATCGCTATAAGATTATCCTCAAATTATTGTTTGCAATGATGTTTGGATGGACATCTAAACGATTTCAGTCACTTTATGAAGTTGGTAAACTTGACAACTCCTTGACACTAGAAATTGAAGTAGAGTCTTCGTTTCACTTTGTGATGTTAACGATGGACACTTCAGAACCTGTTAGTATATCCCATCAGTTCAGAACGGCCATTAAGAATTTTGAGAAAGATCCCGATGTGACTCAAGAGCATTTGGATACGATTAAAAGTGAAATGTTTGGAGATTTTCTACACGGTTTGAATTCCTTGGATTATATTGCGACTCAATTTAATCCAATTGAGACAGGTGAAAATCTATTTGATCTTCCAAAAATTTTACAGAGTATTTCTTTACAAGATGTTGTAAAGGTTGGGCGAGATTTTGTCAACGCTTGTGATATGACGGACTTTATCATTTTCCCTAAATAACGGGAAAAAAGTGGAATGATGTTTTTGTCGAATTAAAACGACGTCTATTTTGTCAAATAGATGTAAATGATCATGTAAACTAGTAAGGAGACTAGAATGAAAAAAGAAAATATCCCAAATGCCTTAACACTGATTCGAATTGTGTTTATTCCTATTTTTATTTTGATGCTAATATTTGGTAAAGGTTATGGTTGGCATGTAGCAGCAGCTATTGTCTTTGCAGTTGCTAGTATCACCGATTATTTGGACGGTTATTTAGCTCGTAAATGGAAAGTTGTTAGTAACTTTGGGAAATTTGCGGATCCCATGGCTGATAAGCTTCTTGTCATGTCTGCCTTTATCATGATGATTGAATTAAAGATGGTTCCAGCCTGTATTACAGCAGTTATTATTTGCCGTGAATTAGCCGTAACTGGCCTCCGTCTGTTATTGGTTGAAACAGGAGGAGTTGTTTTGCCAGCAGCTATGCCTGGAAAAATTAAAACCTTCTCACAAATGTTTGCCATTATTTTCCTTCTCTTCCATTGGGATTTATTGGGTCAAATTACGCTTTATGTTGCGCTAATCTTTACAGTCTACTCTGGATATGAATACTTTAAAGGCAGTGCCGACCTCTTTAAAGATACCTTTAGATAAATGAATAAAATTATAGAAGTTCGTAACCTTACAATTAAGTACCAAAAAACAGATGAGAACCATCAGTTAAATGATATTTCGTTTCACGTGAAACATGGTGAATGGTTATCCATTATTGGACATAACGGAAGTGGTAAATCAACAGTGGTCCGCTTGAGTGATGGCTTGTTGGAACCGGAATCTGGTCAAATCTATATTTCCGGAGATTTGTTAACTCCTGAAAATGTTTGGGATAAACGTAGTGAGATTGGCATGGTTTTCCAGAATCCAGATAACCAGTTTGTTGGAGCTACAGTAGAAGATGATGTGGCGTTTGGGTTGGAGAACCAAGGAATTCCAAGAGATGAAATGGTGCAACGAGTAGACGAAGCTTTGAAGATGGTCCGCATGGATGAGTTCAAAGATCGCGAACCCGCTAGGTTATCCGGTGGACAAAAGCAACGGGTGGCCATTGCCGGAATTATTGCTTTACGACCTAAAATCATCATTTTAGATGAAGCAACCAGTATGTTGGATCCTGAAGGGCGTCTAGAACTAATTCGTACGGTTCGAGAAGTCAAAGAACGATATGGGTTAACCGTTATTTCTATTACCCATGATTTAGAGGAAGTTTCCCTAAGTGATCGGGTTATTCTCTTTGAAAAAGGAAAAGCGACCTTGGATCTGACTCCAAGAGAACTCTTTGCTCGAGATGATCTAGATGAAATTGGATTAGAAGAACCTTTCGCTATTCGATTGCGCAACATGTTACATCAAAAAGGTTTTCCAGTTGGAGAAACCTATCAGACTGAAGGAGAGCTAGAGAAACTATTATGGGAATTGCTTTAAAACAGCTTAGTTATACCTATCAAGAAGGTACTCCTTTTGAAGGAGCGGCTCTTTTTGATGTGAATATAGAAATCCCAAGCGGTTCTTATACAGCTCTAATTGGGCATACTGGAAGTGGAAAATCAACCATCCTCCAATTATTAAATGGTTTGCTTTTGCCCAGTCGAGGGGAAGTGCAAATGAATGATATGCGCATTAGTTCTGAGTCTTCTCAAAAAGAGCTAAAGAATCTTCGAAAAAAAGTGGGTCTCGTCTTTCAATTTCCAGAAAGTCAACTATTTGCTGAGACTGTTGTAAAAGATGTCGCATTTGGGCCTCAAAATTTTGGAGTAGACCAAGAATCAGCTGAGAGCATTGCTAAGGAAAAATTACGCTTAGTCGGTCTTTCTGAAGAGTTGTTTGAACGGAGTCCCTTTGAATTGTCTGGAGGGCAAATGAGACGGGTCGCTATTGCAGGCATTTTAGCGATGGAACCTGAAATTTTGGTCTTGGACGAGCCGACAGCTGGTTTGGATCCGTCAGGTAGACGGGAATTAATGAAGCTATTTGCGTCACTTCATCAAGCTGGGATGACCATCGTTCTTGTTAGTCATTCTATGGAAGATGTGGCAGAATACGCAAATCTTGTTTATGTTTTGGAAAAAGGACGAATTGTGAGGTCTGGGCATCCAAGGGATGTATTTCAGGATGTAGAAGGATTAGAAAACATACAATTAGGTGTACCGAAAGTGACGAAATTTGCTTGGCGCTTACGTCAAAAAGGACTATCTTTGCCAACTTTACCAATCACTTTACAGGAGTTTAAGGAGTTAATTGGACATGAATAGTATGATTTTAGGACGATATGTACCAGGTAATTCCATTCTCCATCGTATGGATCCAAGGGCAAAGTTACTAGGACTTTTCTTGTTAATTGTTATTTTGTTTTGGGCCAATAATGTGTTGACGAATGCCCTGTTGTTTTTATTGGCCTTTGCGTTGATTTTGAGTGCCAAGATCCCCTTCCGTTTTTTTATTAATGGCCTGAAATCGATGGTCTTTATCATTGCTTTCACCACACTCTTTCAGTTGTTTGCGACGACTGGCGGTAAGACCTTATTTCAATTTTATTTTTTGACTGTAACGGATAAAGGACTTGCTCAAGCTGGTGTGATCTTTTGTCGTTTTATTCTCATTGTTGTATTTTCAACGATTTTAACACTGACAACAACGCCCTTAAGCTTAGCAGATGCCGTAGAAAAGTTGTTAACTCCATTTAAAATCATCAAAGTTCCTGCTCATGAAATTGGACTCATGTTGTCTATGAGCCTTCGTTTTGTCCCCACTCTAATGGATGATACGATTCGCATTATGAATGCACAGAGAGCTAGAGGGGTTGATTTTGGAGAAGGGAATCTCCTTCAGAAGATTCGCTCATTTATACCGATTTTAATTCCCTTGTTTGCATCAAGTTTTAAACGTGCAGATGCTCTTGCAATTGCCATGGAGGCAAGAGGTTATAAAAGTGGAGAGGGAAGAAGCCGATATAGGCAGTTAAAATGGCAAGTTTTAGATAGTGTAGCTATTCTGTCTATAGCGGCAGTTGGTGCTATCATTTTTTGGTTGAAATATTAGAATACCACCACTACATATAGGGGATTTTTTCTAAAAAAATGAAGAAAAACGCTATTTATAGCGTTTTTTGCATGAAAAATACATGATTTTGTAACCTTTGTAACATAAATTATAACTAACTGTAACATTTAATGTGTAAGATAGTATTATGTTCGAAAGGAGAATGTATTGATGAACACAAAAAAAGTCCAATGGACATTAACTTCTATTATCTCAGCTCTTTCACTTTTTGTTTCTGGTGTGGTAGTGAATGCTGAAACATATGAAGTAAAATATGGTGATACTTTATCAGAAATTGCGATTAAGAATAACACTACTATCGAAAAGCTTGTTGAATTGAATCAAATCAGCAACCAAGATTTGATCCATGCAGGTCAAATTATTGAGTTGGGTGAACGTTCAAAATCATTGATCAACAAAGTAAATACTGCCACAGTAAGTCAAGAACCAGCAGCCGAAGCTTCTACAAATCAAGTAGTGGCAGAAACAACAACTACTGTCACTTATAATGCAGCACCTGTTGTTACGAATTCTGGAAATGGTATTGTACTTGCAAATGGGAATACTGCTGGAGAAGTTGGATCCTATGCAGCGGCTCGTATGGCTGAAATGACAGGAGTTCCTGCATCAACTTGGGAAGCCATTATTGCACGTGAATCAAATGGTCAAGTGAACGCAGCAAATCCATCTGGAGCTAGTGGTCTTTTCCAAACAATGCCAGGTTGGGGTTCAACTGCTACAGTTGATGATCAAATCCAAGCAGCTTATAATGCCTATTCAAACCAAGGACTTTCAGCTTGGGGATACTAAAAAAGAGGTTAAACCCTCTTTTTATTTTGTTTCTTACCTTGACAAGGATTGGAAAGAGCTGTAAAGAAAAATGATTTTGTTAGTCAACCTTAGTGAACCATGGATGCTCTTACCCAAACGTGATTTTATACATAAAAGAGGTTTACAAATTTGTAAACCTCTTTTATTAACTTAAATGAGTGAGTAAAGCTAGGGGGGAATCTACGATGGTATCGGGAGTTTCCTCTTTTAATTGCTCTAGAGGTGCAAATCCCCAACTGACTGCAATTGTGTGAATACCAATGGTTTTTCCCCCAATGATATCAAATTTAGTATCCCCAACGATGCAAGCTTCCTCTTTTGGAATCTGATGGTCCACCAGTACACGCTGAATGATATCAGCTTTGTGCATAGATCCTGGGATAGAACCATAAATCCCTTCAAAGCAATCACTAATTCCTAGTGAATGGGCTATTTCGAGACTCACTTCCTGATTCTTAGAGGTGGTGATGAATAAGTGATAACCCAATTCCTTCAATTGTTGAAGGAGTTCTTTGATACCTGGGTAGAGATAGGTTTGTTGTTGGCCGGTTTCTTTGTAATAGGTGCGATAGATTTCTACAGCTTTTGCGACCAGTTCTTTTGGGACATGTTTAGTAAACGTAACCTCGAGTGGAGGACCCATAAAGGTTCGAATAGTTTCTTTATCAGGTGCAGGAACTCCCAGC
>CAJPKC010000076.1 GCA_905370255.1 Streptococcus oralis | reverse complement strand
TATGGAGAGAGAGGGATTCGAACCCCCGAACCCGAAGGAGCGGATTTACAGTCCGCCGCGTTTAGCCTCTTCGCTATCTCTCCAATGTTTAACGAGAACTATTATATCATGAAAATTTGCAAAAAACAAGCATTATTTTGCTAAATTATAGTTTTCAATCAAAATTTCCACAGCTTTTTCAAGATTCTTGTAAAAACTATCGACATTTCCATTCTTTATGATTGCAAATTGGTTGTCTAGTTCGGCAATTTCACCGATTAACTTTTTACCAATCATTAAGGTATAACCATCGTAGTTATCTTTTCCAACTACTACTTTAGCATCTGACAATTGAATCTCAATTTTTTTATCTTTTTTACTCATACCATACCTCTTTTCACTTTTTCTATTTTACAAGAAATTCCCTAATCTAGCAAGAAAAAACTCTCTATCAAGCTTATCTTGATAGAGAGTTCAATGAATAAAATAGAAAATTTTTTAATTTGAAAATTGAATCATTAGTGAGTCGCCCCTCCGACCAACTTCAAATCTTTATCTTTATGGTCTACGATAGCAGCAATCGCAGCTTCGATACCTCGGACAATATCTCTTAAGCACATGGATGCAGTATTAGGCTTATTTACCACTTGTTCGGTCATATAGGGAATATGCATAAAACCTGCTCTCATATTGGGAAATTTCTTATCCGCTAAATAGAGAACCTGATACATCAAATGGTTGCAAACAAAGGTTCCTGCTGAATTGGATACTGAAGCTGGTAGTCCTTCCTCTTTTATGGCTTGTACCATTGCTTTGATAGGGAGTGTGCTAAAATAGGCAGCTTCTCCATCTAGGCGAATAGGTGTATCAATCGGTTGATTCCCTTGGTTATCTGGAATTCTTGCATCATCTTGATTGATGGCAACTCGTTCAGGAGTTAAACTAGCTCTACCTCCTGCTTGTCCGATGCAGAGTACCACATCTGGTTGATAACGGACAATTTCTGCTTCTAAAACCTCTGCTGATTTATAAAAGACTGTTGGAATCTCTACCCAGCGTATCTCCGCTCCATGAATTACAGACGGCAATGATTTAACTGCTTCCAGAGCTGGATTGACCTTTTCACCACCGAAAGGATCAAAACCTGTAACTAATATTTTCATTTTATTTCCTTTGCTAAAACGCCAAATAGTACATTAAAAATACATGTAGGATTATCATGATAACAGCCACTCCTACTTGCGCTTTGATAACGCCATTTGGATCTTTCATCTCCAAAAGTGCTGCCGGTAATGCATTAAAGTTAGCAGCCATTGGAGTCAGTAAGGTCCCACAGCAACCTGCTGTCATTGCTAGAGCAGCGGCTACGATTGGATCAGCTCCCAAGGCAAATACAAAGGGAACACCAATTCCAGCAGTAATGACAGTAAAAGCCGCAAAGGCATTTCCCATAATCATTGAAAATAGAACCATTCCCAACACATAAGCCACTACACCCATCAACCGACTCCCCGAAGGCACAAAACCACTTATCAGATGTGACATTAAATCACCAACTCCTGCTACGGTGAAAATCGCTCCCAAAGCCCCTAAAAGTTGAGGAACAATCCCACTAGTTGAGACTTGCTGAACCATGCGATTGTTTTCTGATAATAAGCTTTTAGGAGAACTCTTAGTAATCAATAAAAGAGAAATGGTTGCTAAAAATGCTGCAAGACTGATAGCAATCTTACTAAACTCAGGGATCATTTTTGCTAATACTAAAGCAATCAAAGCCATTAACATGACTGGAATAAAAATTCTATTCTTTAGTCGTTTAGCTTCAATATTTGCCTTGACTTCATCCAGAGACGGCAAGGTTCCGATACGAATCTGTTTAAAGAGCGTCAGTAGGGCTAAGAGCACTACAATAGTACCAATCAAGATCGATGGTAAATAGGAACCACCGATAAAACTGATACCCAATAAAGCCCAAAACCCAGCTGTTCCAAAGCGAACTGGGTTTGTTTTATCTCTATAGCTACAATAAGCCGTATGAAGGAATTGACAACCAATCACAATATAGGTCAACTCTAATAACTGTCTTGCTAGATTGGTCATTCTTCTTTCCCTTTACTAAGCTTATTCGCTAGCAGTTTTTTATCAAACAAGTAATTGTAAATCCCTACTACAAGAAGGGCTACCCCAGCAACTATAAGAGAAGCTGAAGCAATTCCTGCATAATTACTTTCGTAACCTAATTGGTCCAGAGTGCCCCCAACTAAGAGGACACCACCTGCACCAACGAAAGTATTCTGAGCAAAGAAATTTGCAAAATTATCATTTGCTGCTGCACGCGCTTTTAGCGCTTCGCTTTCCTGCTCTGTTAATTTTCTACCTAATTGTGACTCTGCTGCTGCCTGTCCCATGGGTTGAACCAAGGGTCTTACAAACTGCGGATGTCCTCCGATACGAATAGCAAAGAAGCTGTCAAGTTCCCGAAAAAAGAAATAAACGGTATAAAAACTTCCTACGGTCAGCCCCTTTATCCTTTGAATCAAATCAATCGACCGTTGCTTGAGGCCAAAAGTTTCAGATAAACCTACCAGGGGCAAGGTTACCATAAAAATCGTCAGAACTCGTTGATTGCTAAATTCTCTTCCTAAAATTTCCAAGAACTCAACAAGAGAAACTCCAGAAACTAGAGCTGTAACTAAACTAGCTAAGACTACCGTTGCAATGGTATCTAATTTATAGATAAAACCAACCACAATGATAACTATCCCTATTAGTTTAATCCATTCCATATAGGCCCCTTTATTCCAAAAATACTAGTCTGTTTTATTTGACATGACTTTCTAGTTCTTTTTGGTATTTACTGTTTGATTCCAATTTTTCTTTTTGCCATTTTTCAAGAGCTGCTTGATATTCTTTAGCAGATACAATCTCTTTTTGCAATTTCATTCCCTTGAAGATATATGGATCACCCTTGATACCTACTTGTGAGTAAGGTTTAGAGAATGGAACAACGTTGCTGACAACTGGTGAACCACCTGATGAAGCTGTTGGCATCAAGAGAGAGCTATCAGTGAGCCAAGCTTGAGCTTTAGCATATTTTTCATATCTCTTGTCTAAATCGTTTGTCTCAGAAACTGCATCATCCAAGAGTTTCTTGTATTCGTCCAGACCAAGTTGAGCTACTACTTCCTTGTCTTTACCTTTCGTAATACCAAGGTGTTTCATAGCAGAACCAGTCTTAGGATCCATGATATTGAGATAACTTGCTGGGTCTTGATAGCTTGGAGCCCAACCAGTACTATTCAAGTCATAGTCTTTCTGAGCAGGAACACGTGCTTGTGATGTAATACTTTCCTTTTCATTGTCAGTCATCTGAAGGACGTCAATCACGACATTTTCAGAACCAAGAGTTGACTCGATTGATTGTTTAAAGGAATTGCTTTGTTGAACTGCAATTGTATCTGTTTGCTCAACTGGAACATCCAAGTGAATTGGGAAAGTTACACCTTTTGCTTCCAATTCTTTCTTAGCTTTCTCAAATGAAGCTTTGGCTTTATCAGGATTGTAGATGGTATCTTTTCCGTCTACAAGCTCAACGCCTTTCCATTGGTCTCCATAGTTGACCAATTCTGCTTGAGCGATGTCACCAAAGTTTTTACCGCCAGATTGTACAAAGTTATCTGGAACTAGACTGTTACGAATAATCTTGTCCGCACCATCTTCACCATTGAGCTGTGCAGCATATGAATGACGGTTGAAGGCAAAGTTGATTGCTTGACGGAAGTCCTTGTTCAAC
Organism: Streptococcus oralis; assembly: GCA_905370255.1. The sequence continues at coordinate 2,381 of CAJPKC010000076.1, read as the reverse complement.
ATCGCTTCTTTTGTAGAAGTTTTCTGTTCTTCACTTGTTTTCGCAGTCTTATTGTAAGATTGACGGTTTACGTTAAAGGTAAAGTAGTAACTAGTTGAATCCTGTGGACTATATGTAATTTTATCCCCGTATTGTTCCAAAGTAGAAGCAAAGTTTGAGCTACTTGGGAAGAGGCGAGCTGTTGTGTAAACACCTGAAGAGAAGCTACGAATCAAGGATTCTTGGTCTGAACCATCATAGTAAGTTAATTTAACTTTCTCAATTTTAACCTTCTCTTTATCCCAATAATTTGGGTTCTTTTCGTATTCGATTAAAGATTTTGAAGTCAATGTCTTCAGGATATACGGACCGTTATAAAGAATACCAGATGGACTTACTGCTCCGTAGTTCTTGCCTGAAGCTTTGAGGAATTCCTCGTTTACCGGCAACATAGTTGCTGAAGTTACTTTCGAATTCCAGAAACTTTCAGGTGCATTAAGAGTGTACTGGACTGTGTAATCGTCCAACGCCTTAACCCCAACTGTTGAGAAGTCGTTAGTCTCACCAGTCATATATTCATTCAAGCCCTTGATGGAGTTTTGAATAAGAGTGACACCGTCTGATTTACCATCTGCAACGTGTTTCAATCCTGTAACAAAGTCATGCGCAGTTACTTCAGCGTATTCTTCACCCTCTGAAGTATACCATTTAACTCCTTTACGAAGTTTGTAAGTATAAGTCAAACCGTCTTGTGAGACGCTCCAATCCTCAGCTAGAGATGGAACCAAATTTCCGTATTCGTCATTTTCCAACAAACCATCAACAACGTTACCAATGATATCCGTTGTTGAAGTACGAGTTGCGATACTGTAGTCCAAAGATGATGGGTCTACTCCATAGACATAAGAGAAGGTTGTAGGTGCGTCTGCTTCCTTGTCAGCTTTACCACAAGCCACAAGAAGAACTGCTGTACTCAGGACAACTCCTGCTGTTAACATCCACTTTTTCGTTTTCATAAAGATCTCCTTTAATAATTTTTAATCTACTTTTACAATCCAGCCTTCTGGTGCTTCAATGTCACCAAATTGGATACCTGTCAATTCATCGTATAGTTTACGAGTCACTGGACCAACCTCTGTTTCACTGTAGAAAACATGGAAATCATCACCGTGTTGGATTCCCCCAATAGGTGAGATTACTGCTGCTGTTCCACAGGCACCTGCTTCTACAAATCGATCCAGACTATCAATTGGTACATCTCCCTCAACAGGCTTCAAGCCTAAACGATGCTCTGCCAAGTAAAGTAATGAGTACTTGGTAATCGATGGCAAGATTGATGGACTCAATGGCGTTACAAACTCATTATCAGCTGTAATCCCAAAGAAGTTAGCCGAGCCTACTTCTTCAATCTTGGTGTGGGTTGATGGGTCAAGATAAATAACATCTGAGAAATGACGGGATTTAGCCACTTTTCCTGGCAAAAGACTAGCTGCATAGTTCCCACCGACCTTGGCAGCTCCTGTTCCATTTGGTGCAGCACGGTCATACTCATCTTGAATCAAGAAGTTTGTTGGAACCAAACCACCTTTAAAGTAATTTCCAACTGGCATGGCAAAGATCGTAAAAATATACTCCTCAGCTGGTTTTACCCCAATGATATCTCCAACACCAATCAAAAGCGGACGGAGGTAGAGAGTTCCACCAGTTCCATAAGGTGGTACGTATTCTTCATTTGCGCGGACAACTGCTTTACAAGCTTCTACAAACATTTCTGTTGGAACTTGTGGCATCAAGAGACGATCACAGGTGCGTTGCAGACGTTTGGCATTTTCATCTGGACGAAAGAGTTGTACGCTACCATCCTTTGTACGATAGGCTTTCAATCCTTCAAATGCTTGTTGTCCATAGTGAAGGCTTGGAGATGATTCTGAAATATGCAAGGTTGCATCTTCTGTCAATTCTCCTTGAGCCCATTGTCCATCTTTAAAATAAGCGATATAACGATAAGGTAGTTTCATATAGGAAAAACCGAGATTTTCCCAATCGATTGTAACTGTCATCCATTTCTCCTTTATTCTAATCAAGCTTTGTGTTCTATTCTACACTATTCTCCTAAAAATTCAAGTATTATTTGTAATTTTCTGAAAATTTTGCTTATAAAAAATCAGTCACTAGGACTGATTTTCTTATTAATTATCTTTTTCTTCTTTAAAGACTTCTTTGAGGTAGGCATCGAAAACTTCCTCGTCTGAAATAGTATCTGAGATAAAGCTTCCATTGCTTGTGAGATCTGATAGATTCAAATCTTGCAGAATTGTTTCGTAAATCGTTCCATTATATGATTGGATAACAAGAGTTTGTTCGCAATCTTACACTTCGGTGCTAAAGAGATCTCCAACAAA
>CAJPKC010000075.1 GCA_905370255.1 Streptococcus oralis | reverse complement strand
GTTTCCAAAAGAGCGTCGTGCTCGCTACGTATCTGACCTTGGCTTGTCAGACTACGATGCTAGCCAGTTGACTGCCAATAAAGTCACTTCTGACTTCTTTGAGAAAGCAGTTTCCCTTGGTGGCGATGCTAAGCAAGTCTCTAACTGGCTCCAAGGTGAAGTCGCTCAGTTCTTGAATGCTGAAGGCAAGACACTGGAACAAATCGAATTGACACCAGAAAACTTGGTCGAAATGATCGCTATCATTGAAGACGGCACGATTTCATCTAAAATCGCTAAGAAAGTCTTTGTCCACCTTGCTAAAAATGGTGGAGGTGCTCGTGAATACGTTGAAAAAGCCGGTTTAGTTCAAATTTCAGATCCAGATATTTTGATTCCAATCATCCATCAAGTCTTTGCCGATAACGAAGCTGCTGTTGCCGACTTTAAATCAGGAAAACGTAACGCTGACAAAGCTTTCACAGGATTCCTCATGAAAGCAACCAAAGGCCAAGCCAACCCACAAGTAGCCCTCAAACTACTTGCCCAAGAATTGGCTAAGTTGAAAGAGAACGAGTAAATATACTTTCGCTAATATACTTTTCTACTAAAAAATAGAAAAGGAGAATAAATGAACAAATTTTTACGAGTACTATTTATTTTAGTTATCGTCGCCATGTTGGGTGCTTCTATTCTACAAATCTTTCTCCCATCCTATATGGGAGAGCATTCTGGTTACGGTATTTCTGCAGGATGGCAAAGAGAAATTGGAATTTGGAATCTAGCTGTCTTAATTATTATTCTTGCTGTTAATATTAAGTACGATTGGTTTTACCTGAGAATTGCCCTTCTTGCCCTTATTATTGGTGGTATAGGAATAGGAACAAATCATTTGTTAAATTTTATTGAATATCATTCTCCTGTTAATGCGATTGGTGCTATCGAGAATTATTTACTCGTATTTGGTTGGATTATAGGGTGGTTTATTGAAAATAAAACAATAAAACTCCAAAACTCTTTATAGACATAAAATTTAGCAAAAACTATTTTTGTACTCACATAGTTAGGAGACATATGAAAAAGTTATATACTCTTATCGCTACTTTCTTGCTTCTTCTCTTTGTGACACCCCTGCAATCAATCGATGCAGGTGTTGGACATTCTCGAAGTGGTAGCTCTAGTCACAGTAGCTCACGAAGCAGTAGCAGTTCTCGAAGTAGTAGTTCTAGCCGAAGTCGTTCAAATGGTAGTTCTTCTTCTAGAAGCAGCTATCGTTCTGGCGGTAGCTACTCAAGTTTAGATGGTTCTCTAGGGACAGGAATGAGCATTCTTATCATGTTTGGTGTCGGAGCTTTCTTACTCTTCATGCTCATCAAATATTTGAGTGACCAGAATTCATCATCTGGTAAATCTTATGGCAGCTCGCCTAGCTACAATGCTGAACCAACACTTCACCGTCGAGTGATAAACAACACCTTGGCTATCGATCGTGTCCGTTCTGGGGACCCAAACTTTGATGCAGACACTTTCACTTCATGGGTTAAAGAAGTCTATATCCAATTACAGGCAGCCTGGACTAAAAAAGATTGGAATTTGGTGCGTTCTCTTGAAAGTGCCAGCCTCTACTCTCAACATAGTGCCCAACTGGAAGACTATATCCAATCTCAAACAACGAATATTTTGGAACGAGTTTATGTCGAGAATGTTCGAATCAAAGATTTCTACGAAAATCCAGATGGAAATGATACTCTAGTTGTTATCCTTTCATCTACTTTGAGAGACTATGTCATCGAAGATAAGACTCGTAAGGTTATTGAGGGAGACCCTCAAAAAGATTTATTTACAGTTTATCAAATGAACTTCATCCGCAAACATGGCAGTCAAACCGAAAGCTCTGTCCAAGATGAAGCCGTTAGCGACCGCTGTCCAAACTGTGGCGCTCCACTGAAAATATCAGCTATCAGCAAATGTGACTATTGCGGATCTGATATCACCCGTAGTCCAAACCAATGGGTTCTTGATACCTATGAAGTTGTGGATGAAGACGAACTATATAATTAGGAGGAAATTATGGGATTTATTCGTATGGCCAAAGAGCAAATTAAGGGAGTTGTTGATGTTGCCAAATCTGCTGGAATTAATAGTCTTAATGACAGTAAATTTAAGGAAGCCGTTGTACTTCCAGAACACGTATCATCAGAAGCATTAGCTGTTAAAGGAATTCTTCTTACAAAAGACCCTGACGGAGTTTCTAGACAAGGTAATCAACATACAGGACTTTTAACAGATGGTTCTGTCGTAATTGTGCCACAAGGTTATGTTGCTATCCTTGTAAATAACGGTACTTTCCTTGGTGATGTTTTAGAAGCTGGTAGCCATGAATGGCGCTCTGGCGACAACGCTTGGCTTCTAGAAAAAGGGGGAATTAAGGGCACTTGGGAAAACTTCAAGCACCGCTTTTCATTCGCTGGTCAAGTCGTTACTCAACAAGAAATCATCTTTGTCCGTATCCAACCGATTGCGGGTAATAAATTTGGTACCCAAAACGCTGTAGAATACTTCAGTGAACGTTACCAACAATTGCTCAACATCCGTTTCTATGGTTTGTTTGATATCAAGATTTCTGATCCAGTCCTTTTCTACGTTAGCTCAATCAGTCAACAGATTGAAGAACATAAACCATTTACACTCCAAGATATTGCTCAAGGAACTCTTCGACAAAATATCTCTCCTAAAATTGCTATCGCAATTTCCAAATTCACTAATGAGTACCGAGTTGATATCTATAGCCTAAATGCTAATCAGGATACCTTCAATGAAATCGCTAAACAAGAAGTCAACAAGGTATGGACAGGACTTTACGGTATTGAAGCAACCAATATCCTTCTTGAGGATTTGAGCTACGACCAAGAAAGCTTGGAACTTGTTCGAAAACTTGACAGCGAACTCGTTGCTATGAAATACAATACCATCGAAATTGAAGAACGTCGTGCTCGTAACGAAGCTCTAATTGCGGCAGCCAATAACGAAGGTAATGGCAATGGTATGAACATGTTTATGGGTATGAATCTCGGTCAAACTCTCGGTGGCCAACTCACCCAACAAGCTCAACCTGTTAGTCCAAATCAAACTGTTCCCCCAGTACAACCTGCTGATCCAAACCAAGCATTTACTCCGACCCAAACTGCAAGTCCTGAGCAAGTTGCTAGCCCAGTAGAAACTGTTATCCCTGAACAACCCGCTAACTCAGTAGAAACTACTAATCCAGAAGTAACAACTCCTGTTCAAGAATCTACAACTCAAGAAGTAACAACTCCTTCAGTAGAAACTACTAGTCAAGAAAAACCAACTAATAAAAACTTCTACATCGAAGTCGATGGCAAGTACGTATTAGTAACCAAAGATGAAGAAGGAAACATCGTTCCTGTCAACTAATCTCACTTCCCTGATATTTGAGAAATCTTACGACTTATGATACAATAAAGAGTAAATTATTTTATTAAAGAGGTAAAAACATGATTGAAGCAAGTAAATTAAAGGCTGGTATGACCTTTGAAACAGCTGACGGAAAATTGATCCGCGTTTTGGAAGCTAGCCACCACAAACCAGGTAAAGGAAACACTATCATGCGTATGAAATTGCGTGATGTCCGTACTGGTTCAACATTTGAAACTAGCTACCGCCCAGAGGAAAAATTTGAACAAGCGATTATCGAAACTGTGCCAGCACAATACTTGTACAAAATGGATGATACAGCTTATTTCATGAACACTGAAACTTACGACCAATACGAAATTCCTGTTGTAAATGTTGAAAACGAATTGCTTTACATCCTTGAAAATTCTGAAGTTAAAATTCAATTTTACGGAACTGAAGTAATCGGTGTAACAGTACCTACAACTGTTGAATTGACAGTTGCTGAAACTCAACCATCTATTAAAGGTGCTACTGTTACCGGTTCTGGTAAACCAGCTACAATGGAAACTGGACTTGTCGTTAACGTTCCAGACTTCATCGAAGCAGGACAAAAACTCGTTATCAACACTGCAGAAGGAACTTACGTTTCTCGTGCCTAATCTCTAGAAAGAGGTCATTCTATGGGAATTGAAGAACAATTAGGCGAAATCGTTATCGCCCCACGTGTACTTGAAAAAATCATTGCAATCGCTACAGCTAAAGTTGATGGTGTCCACTCTTTTTCAAACAAATCAGTATCTGACACCCTTTCAAAACTTTCACTCGGCCGTGGTGTCTATCTAAAAGAATCTGAAGAAGAGCTAACAGCTGATATCTATCTCTATCTTGAGTATGGTGTCAAGGTTCCTAAGGTTGCAATGGCTATTCAAAAAGCTGTAAAAGATGCCGTTCGTAATATGGCTGATGTTGAACTCAATGCTGTGAATATTCACGTTGCTGGTATTGCACCAGATAAGACACCAAAACCAGCATTAAAAGATTTGTTTGATGAGGACTTCCTCAATGACTAGTCCATTATTAGAATCTAGACGCGAACTACGAAAATGTGCCTTCCAAGCACTGATGAGTCTTGAATATGGTTCTGATATTGAAACTGCTTGTCGCTTCGCTTATACTCATGATCGAGAAGACGACGAGGTAAAACTCCCTAGCTTCCTAATCGATCTTGTATCTGGTGTTCAAGCTCAAAAAGAGGAACTAGACAAACAAATCACTCAGCATTTAAAGGCTGGTTGGACGATTGAACGTTTAACCTTAGTTGAAAAGAATTTATTGCGTTTGGGAGTTTTCGAAATCACTTCATTTGATACTCCTCAACTCGTAGCTGTGAATGAAGCTATTGAACTTGCAAAAAGCTTTTCAGATCAAAAATCAGCCCGTTTCATTAACGGACTACTCAGTCAATTTGTAACTGAAGAAAATTAAATAAAAAAAGTGTTTGACATCTGTCAAACACTTTTTTATTTGTCTCCTCAAATGCTATCTAAAAAAACGATTATAGATTAATTTAGAAAGCAATAACCAAATGAAATCTGCATGAATTAGAAAGTTAATAATACTATGGCACAGGATTGTGATTTTTAAATTCTTTGTCCAACGGTAAACTAAAACAAAAAAAAGACCGGAAAAACTATAAATCATCAAACTGATGGGGTCGCGATGGGACAATACCAAATGACTGAGCCCAAATATAAGAGCTGATAAGATGACATCCAAGTAGTATTTGGACTTAGGGAAAAAGGTATTCATAAAATAGCCTCTATGAACAATCTCCTCCAATATAGGCCCAAAAATGACAACTGAAATAAATGAGAAGTAAGTCGTTAAAATAGTAGATTCCCCACTGATGGATATGACTGAAAGAAGATCTTCAAAGATATAGTGATGATTAATGAAGCGACTAAACTGTAAGTAAAAAGCACTTAAGAACTGACGGACAAAATAAGCAGCCACTAAACTAACTAAAAGGTAAAAGAATCTGGATTTCTTCGAGCCCTTTTTTTCAAAAATATAGAGCATTCTTTTCTTTTTAAGCCAATAGATAAATAGTCCTAAAAGAGCTAGTTGCTCTACTGCTACAATAATAGAATAGCCATCCATACCCCAGACAAATAGCTTAGCCAGATATAGACTACTGTAGTCTAGTAGATAAATTGATAGAAATACCAGTAATGTATAGATTCCCAAATGACCTATTTTTTTCATACTCACTCCCAAAAAGCTTTGTTGACTTATTTTTATAGCACACGTATCCCTTGTTATATTAACAGATATTTTTACAAGAGTCAATTTTTCATCCTGAAATGTATTTTATAGAATCCAAAAAGCTAGAACTATTTCTCAGTTCTAGCTTACTTTTTAGTATTTTCTAAAGCGTTGGTAACGTTCCTCAATGAGCTGCTCTAGTGGCAGTTTACCAAGTTCATCAAGTTCTGCTCGGAGTTGTTCTTTGACTTGCTTGATTAAATCTTTGCTTGATAGACCTACCTCAGAGATAACCTTATCAACAATTTTCATATCTAGCAATTCGAAAGAAGTAATTTTCATCAACTCTGCAGCTTCCATGGCACGACTGCCATCCTTCCAAAGGATAGAAGCAAAACCTTCAGGACTGAGAACTGCATAGATAGAGTTCTCTAACATCCAGACACGGTCAGCTACGGCAAGAGCGAGGGCTCCACCAGAACCACCTTCACCAATAATAATAGCGATTATCGGCACCTTAAGATCGCTCATCTCCATGAGGTTACGGGCAATAGCTTCACCTTGCCCACGCTCTTCTGCTCCGAC
>CAJPKC010000074.1 GCA_905370255.1 Streptococcus oralis | reverse complement strand
TAATGGTAGTGGAAAGTCTAATCTTTCTGAAGCGATTAAGTGGGTTCTTGGGGAACAATCGGCTAAGAGTTTACGTGGGAAACGGATGGATGACGTTATTTTCGCAGGTTCTCAAACAAGAAAGCCAGTGAATATTGCCGAAGTGAATCTGTATATCAATAACGAAGACAAAGTGTTGGCAACGGATCAAACACAAGTCGTGTTAACGCGTCGTTTGAATCGTAATGGGGCAAGTGATTTCTTAATTAACAAGAAACCAGTTCGTTTGAAAGACATTACAGACTTAATGATGGACTCAGGTTTAGGGAAAGATTCATTTGCTTTGATTTCGCAAGGGAAAGTTGAGCAAATCTTTAACGAAAAACCTGAAGAACGTCGAATGATTATTGAAGAAGCGGCTGGAGTTTTGAAGTATAAAACACGGCGTAAAGAAACGGGAAGTAAGCTTAAACAAACTCAAGATAATCTAGATCGTTTGGAAGATATCATTTATGAGCTTGATAATCAAATCAAGCCTCTGGAGAAGCAAGCAGCTACAGCTCGTAAATTTATGGAGTTGGACGGTCAGCGTAAAGCGATCTACATGGACGTTTTGGTTGCACAAATTCAAGCCAATAAGGCTGAATTGGATCTAACAGAAGAAGAATTAAACCAAGTCCAAGAACTGTTGACTAGTTATTATCAAAAACGCGAGTCACTAGAACTTGAAAATCAATCTCTCAAGAAGCAGAGACAAGATTTACAAGCAGAGATGGCTAAAGATCAAACTAGTTTGATGGATTTGACTGCTCTAATCAGTGATTTAGAACGGAAATTGGCCTTGTCTAAACTGGAGACAGAGCAGGTTGCTCTCAATCAACAAGAGGCTCAAGCTCGTTTAGCTAGTTTGGATGAAAAGAGAAATGCTCTTATTCAAGAGAAGGAAGAAAAAGAAGCAAATCTCAGTCAGTTAGAAGAAAATCTAGCAGTCAATACCAAGGAGCTCAATCGTTTAGAAGCTGAGTTAGTAGCATTTTCTGATGATCCTGATCAGATGATTGAGCAACTGCGTGAGCGCTTTGTTGCTTTCTTGCAGGAAGAAGCGGATGTCTCTAATCAGTTGACACGGATTGAGAATGACCTTGAAAATAGTCGCCAACAGACTCAAAAGCAAGAAGAACAATTGGAGTCCTTGAAGGAACAATTAGCTTCTGCTAAATCTAAGGCTAGTGAGCAAGAAACTTCTCTTAAATCAGCAAAAGAAAAAGTACAGAACTTACTTGCTGACTATCAGACGCATGCTAAACAAGAAGAAGAGCAAAAACAGGCTTATCAAAGTCAGCAAAATCAACTCTTTGACCGTTTGGATAGTCTGAAAAACAAACAGGCCAAGGCGCAAAGTCTGGAAAACATTCTTAAAAACCATAGTAATTTCTATGCGGGTGTTAAGAGTGTTCTACAAGAAAAAAATCGCCTGGGCGGTATTGTCGGAGCGGTCAGTGAACATTTAACTTTTGATGTTCGTTATCAAACAGCTCTTGAAATTGCCCTCGGGGCAAGTAGCCAACATATCATTGTTGAAGATGAACAGGCAGCGACTAAGGCTATCGACTTCCTTAAACGAAATCGAGCTGGTCGTGCGACCTTCCTACCTTTGACAACCATCAAGGCTCGTAGCATTTCTGGTCAGAACCAAGCTGTGATTGCCTCAAGTCCAGGTTTTCTTGGAATGGCAGATGAATTGGTTACTTTTGATGCTAAGCATGAAGCTATATTTAAAAACTTGCTTGCTACAACTGCAATCTTTGATACGGTAGAGCATGCGCGTGATGCAGCTCGTAAGGTACGCTATCAGGTTCGGATGGTAACCCTCGATGGTACAGAATTGCGAACAGGTGGTTCTTATGCTGGTGGTGCCAATCGTCAAAATAACAGCATTTTCATCAAGCCTGAATTGGAGCAGTTGCAAAAAGAAATTGCTCAAGAAGAAAAACTTCTTCGTCAAGAGGAAGAAAATCTGAAATCACTTCAAGAAGGCTTGACAGCCCTCAGTCAAACTTTGGAGACTATTAAGTCTCAAGGAGAGCAAGCTCGTATAGAGGAGCAGGGCTTATATCTGGCTTATCAACAAACTTGCCAACAAGTCGAAGAACTCGAAACACTTTTAGAACTTCAGGAAAAAGAATTAAACAATCTCAGAGGTGGAGATTGGCAAGCTGAAAAAGAAAAATGCCAAGAACGTCTTTCAATCATCGCAACTGAAAAGCAAAAGCTTGAATCAGAAATTGAAGAAATCAAGTCCAATAAAAATGCTATTCAAGAACGTTATCAAAACTTGCAGGAAAAACTTTCTCAAGAGCGGCTTCGCAAGACAGAAATGATAGGGCGAAAGCGTTATGAAGTTGCGGATATTGAACGGATTAACAAAGAGCTTGAATACCTTGATATGGAGCAAGATGAAATCGAACGCCTTCTCCAAGAAAAGGTAGACAATCTTGAAAAGGTTGATACGGAACTTTTGACCAAGCAGGAAACAGAAGCTAAGAGTCAGAAGGAAGAAATTCAACAAGGGCTTATTCGCAAGCAGTTTGAGCTGGATGATATTGAAGGTCAATTGGATGATATTGCTAGTCATTTAGAACAAGCTCGTCAGCAAAATGAAGAATGGATTCGTAAGCAAACACGTGCAGAAGCAACCAAAGAGAAGATTACGGACCGCCTTCGCTATCTTCAAGGTCAACTGACTGAAGAATACCAGATTAGTTATACAGAAGCTTTGGAGCAAGCTAATCAGTTGGAAGATTTAGCAATCGCTGAACAAAAGGTCAAGGATCTAGAAAAAGCCATTCGTTCACTTGGTCCAGTCAATTTGGATGCCATTGAACAGTTTGACGAAGTTCACGAACGCTTGGAATTCTTAAATAGTCAGCGTGATGACATTCTTTCTGCCAAAAATCTTCTTCTTGAAACCATTACAGAGATGAACGATGAAGTGAAGGAACGATTCAAATCAACCTTTGAAGCTATTCGTGAATCCTTCAAAGTGACCTTCAAGCAGATGTTTGGTGGTGGTCAAGCGGACCTAATCCTGACCGAGGGAGATTTATTGACAGCGGGTGTTGAAATCTCTGTTCAACCGCCTGGTAAGAAAATCCAATCTCTCAACCTCATGAGTGGTGGAGAGAAGGCGTTGTCAGCTCTTGCTTTGCTCTTCTCAATCATTCGTGTCAAGACCATTCCATTTGTTATTTTGGATGAAGTAGAGGCTGCACTCGATGAAGCTAACGTTAAACGCTTTGGGGATTATCTTAACCGATTTGACAAGGATAGCCAGTTTATCGTTGTTACCCACCGAAGGGAACCATGGCAGCCGCAGACTCTATTTATGGAGTAACCATGCAAGAATCTGGTGTTTCTAAGATTGTCTCTGTTAAACTAAAAGATTTAGAAAATATGGATGCTTAGTTTGTTTTCAATATAACATTTCAAACTAGAGCATGTAGAATGACCTTCAAGAAGTCAGAAAGGTTACAAAATAAATTGAGGAGCTTACATGGATTTTGACCTATTCCTAATGATTTGTAATTATATTGGGACTATAGCCTTTGCGGCGTCAGGAGCCATCAAAGGATTTGGTAAACGTTTAGATATTTTTGGAATTAGTTTATTGGCAATTGTAACAGCAGTAGGCGGGGGTATTTTAAGAGATTCTATTATCAGTCGTTTTCCCTCCGCTCTCGCAGATCCTGGACCGATTTATGTCTCTATTCTAGTAGCTGTTATTATGTATGCCTTTGTGACATCAAAACAAGCCAATGCTAGTCAAGAAAAAAAATTCTATAAGTGGCTGAGAGAAGCTTATCTTATCTTTGATTCGATTGGATTGATTATCTTCTCTCTAATCGGAGCTACAGCCTTAGCTGATAGTAAATTGAACTTGATGTCTGCAGGGATTTTGGCTTGTCTAACAGGTGCTGGAGGAGGTATCATCCGAGATCTCTTGATTAATGAAGTCCCAAGTGTTCTAAAAGAGGACATCTATGCCCTTCTATCTTTTGTAATTGGCGTTATTTATTACTGGTTGGCCTTTGTCCTTCACTTTCCAAGAATCACTGCTTTTATCATTCTCTCAATTGTCGGTTTTGTGATTCGACTCTGTATTATTAAGTTTAAGCTCTCTTTGCCAAATATGGATAAAAAGACTTGGAATTGATTGATGGTAGGAAAGTTCAATCACTCGATTGATAAATATTTTATAAATTACAAGTTTAATCAAGCGTCTAATCTTATATGAATTAGGCGCTATTTTGTTTTTTTGCAAATACGGGAAATATTTGATGAAATTAATATTTTTTGGTATTATATCTAAAATTTTAAATAAGATAGGAGCTACAATGAGTAATTTAAAGAATTCAGTCGATTTTATTAAAGAAATAGAGAAGTTAAAGTCAGTAACAAGATTTAATAGAACCCTTGATGGAAGGTTTGAAAATAGTGCCGAGCATTCTTGGCAAGGTGCTATAGCTGCTATAGTTCTTCAAGATTATTATCCTGAAAAGTTAAAAATGGAAAAAGTTATTTCTATGTTATTGATTCATGATTTAGGTGAGATTTATGCCGGAGATACTTGGGTTTTTGATGATAAAAAAAAGGTTCATTCTCATGATAGAGAGTTAGAATCTATAGAAAAAACAATGAGCCTCCTTCCAGAAGAGAAATATTTGAATATGAAAAATTTGTGGTTGGAATTTGAAAAAGGACAGAGTGCTGAAGCAAGATATGCAAGAGTAATCGATGCATTGGTACCACTGATAAATCACTTAGAAGTGTCAGAATTAAATTATAACCCTGATAATATCAGTGCAGACATGGTATTAGAAAAGAAAAAGTTCATAAAAAGTGAATCAGAAGAATTATGGAAACTGACGGAAGACTTGATTCAGGAAAGTGTGGAAAAGGGCTTATATTTTTAATAACAGTTAGCCCAATAGAAGATAGAATTTTAACCGGAAAATGGAAATATATATGATTAAACTTGTCACAACTGAAATCGGAATAAGGAAATTGATACAGTAAAATACAAAGAAAGCCTTGGAATAAGCTGTTTCCAAGGCTTTTTAGCTATCTATAGATATAAGGAAAAAGTTGTTAGAGTAGATGATTTTTATTAGATACCCTTGATTATACCGTAGAGAATATTAGTCAAATAAAATTGTTTTGTTTTCACTAATGCATTTCTTATTATCATCCCAATAGTTAATACTTTCAAAGCTTCCTTTTCTTAAATAAAGTGGTAGCCTTTTTCTTATTTCATCTTGCATTGGTATTTTATTAATATCTTTTAGATTCCACCATTTTGGCTCACCTTCAGCAGATGTACTTAGTTCACCAGTAAACTGAGTACATAAAAAGTCATAGAAGACAAATCTCTCATTACCAATTGAATTAGTAAAGCCTGAAATTCCTTTTAATTCAAGATTTAATGCAGTGAGTCCAGTCTCTTCCTTAAGTTCCCGTAATGCAGCTTCAAAAAAACTTTCAGGGAATTCAACTTTTCCCCCCGGTGGAATCCAGCCAGGAAAATTATCGTGCTGTCTATTAAGTAATAAAATTTCTTGATTTTTCAAAACGCAAATATTAACCCAGTTTTTGATTTTTTCAGTCATATTATTAACCTCCAACAAGTATTTTTTCATATGTTAGACTATATGTCAATAACTATATGCTATTCTAATTGTGACAAATGTGCGTCAGCCAAAGATTGATAATTTTTACGCAATAGCTGATTAATTATCAGAATAGAATTTAATCAAGATCATTGGTAGACAGGTGTTGAGAGGTTGTATATAAAAGAAGGCAAGCAAATCAGCCTGGTCTTTAAATGGCTCTACGGATAGATTTATAGAATACAAGGACGTGTCAATTCAGCACGTCTTTTTTTACTTTTTCTATGGTATAATAGAAGGTAGATTTATTAATTGGAGTATGAAGAATTTATGATTAAATTAGTAGCAACGGATATGGACGGTACTTTTTTGGATGGTGTCGGTCAATTTGATATGGAGCGTCTGAAAAAGTTGCTCCATTCTTATCAAGAAAAAGGAATCTACTTTGCTGTTGCCTCAGGTCGTGGGCTTTTGTCACTTGAAAAGCATTTTGCAGATGTTAAAGATGAGATTATTTTCATTGCTGAAAATGGGAGTCTCGTTCGTTTCCATGGAGAGGACCTCTATGAAGCAACCATGCCTCGTGATTTTTACCTATCAACATTTGAAAAGCTAAAGACTTCACCATATTTTGATGAGAAAAAGATGCTCCTGACTGGTAAAGAGGCTTGCTATGTATTAGAC
>CAJPKC010000073.1 GCA_905370255.1 Streptococcus oralis | reverse complement strand
TAAAATCCACACCATTTAGATAAAATTAGTTGAATTTGATTGGAAAAACGCTTTTATAAAAGCGGAGAAAAGTCTTGATATTACGCTGTTTTTAGTCCAACTGAAATTCATACTTTCCAAACCAGGTCTTAAGAAAGCTCGTAAAGCTAGTCAGTTCTCAAAACGTTAATCAATACGATTATATCAAACTTTACAGACATTCAAGAGTTTGCTCTTGGATGTCTTTTTTGATGTAAAAAGCAATTTAACCTAAAAATACACCAAGATTCAAAATCTTGGTGTATTATCTTTTTTTAGACAATTGTTCTCTAAAAAGTTTTGTCATTTGTTTTTGTCCGGCAGGAGTACCTAGTGCTTCTTTACTTATTTCTCCTTTAAATATTTGTTCCATTAAAAACAGGTAAGCCTCGCCCAAAGCAGTTGTAATTAATCCAGCAGTGGTTCCAGAAATCGTTCCTCCAACTGCTGTTCCTACTCCGGGAATAAATTTGAGTATATTGGAGACAATTGTTTTTCCAAGGAATGTTGCTCCCCCAGACCCTAAGGTTGAGGATACAAAGGCGGTTAGAAAAGTTTTATTTATATCAAGTCCAAATATTACAGTAATGCCAGTAATCATGCTTATCTGGGTTGGAACAAGCATGAATGCATCTGCGAATGGAACCGGAGCGAAACCTTCGCCAAAACTTGCTGCTACTGCAGTCGCAATGACTGCCCTAGCATGTTTTTTTTTAGATTCCAGAGATACTTTTTGGATATTTTGCAGTGTATCCTGTAGTTCAGTTGGCAAGACTTCAGACATAACATCAATCAGAGTATCTAATCCAAAAGCTTTAGCGACATATTCCTCATCAAAATCCATATCTTGAGCTAAAATTGGCACAACTTTACAGACGTCTAAGTTTTCCTGCTCAACATGAGCTTTCATTTCTAGTGCTTTCTTCTTAGGTACAGATTGAGTAAGGACAACGATGATTGGGACCTTAGACTGTTTATTCTTCTCAGAAAACTCTCTGAGCCATTCCACTTCCGAACTATCAAAAGTACGGTTTGAACCGACATTAATACAATACCAAATGCAGTGAATCACCTCATTGATATCATTAGAAGAGTAACCGTTGTTAATTAGTTTAATGACTTCATCTTTGACACCCTCCTGTTGGGTATATGACAATTCAAAGCCAGGTGTATCGTAAATAGCCAAAGGATATCCGGTTTTTTCAATTTTGCGAATTTCTTGAGTTACTGGTCGACCCAATCCAGTGTCAGCAAAATTCCCTCTAAACAAACTGTTGATTAGTGTGCTTTTGCCGACACCTGATTTCCCAATTACGATGATGTTTAATCTTTTTAAATTATTAATTTTATCATTAATTGCGTTGAGACATTGCTGCGCAATATTATCTGTATTAATTTGCATTATCTTCTACCTTTGTTATAGTCAGATTTTTTAACTAACGTGTCCTTCCCATCAAAACTAGTTTTTAGATGATTGGTTAGTGTTACTTGTTTTTTATATACATAATTTCTAGTTTTTTTCAAAACTTTAGGCAGAAGAACTGTAGAGGCTAAAATTAAAGCTCCGCTTCCTAGGATATATTTTACTTTAGAAGAATTTCTTTTTTTGTTACCTTTTGTCTTTGACATAATATTTCTCACTAATATGATTTTTAAAATAATTATATCATATAAGAAATTAAAAGAGTCAATTTAATGATTTTGGTTATCTCTTTGTTTTAAAGATTTTAGAACAAGTTCTTCGATAGAAATTGAAGTAATGTTAGCAGAGTTCTATTAGTTGTAATGAAGAGGGGGCAAAGATATTGAAGATAGAAAAGCAGTTATGTGGCTTTCAGTCTCTCCAGCTCTCCAAGGTACAAGAAAAATAAACCACCTGCCTTGCGTATGTGGTCCCTAGATGGGTGGCTATGATTTGTAAAATAAGTCTAAGTAAATAGCTTGATAAGATTTAGTAATTTATGGATTTTTAAAAATTGTTATAGTAAACTAGATGTGTAATATTGAACTGTTGCTGCTTATAAAATAATGTGAATCTCTCAGTGGCATTAGAAGCAAGTAGGGGATCAAAAAAATCAAGGAGGAGCTATGAAAAAACGAACGAAAAGCATAATTGCAACAATTGCATCAATAGTGGCGCTCGTAAGTCTGGGAGGATGTGCCATGACTCAAAAAGAAAGTAATAAACAAGATAAGAAAGTTGCTTCTTCAAAAAAGGCTATCAAAGATGATAAAGAAGCTATCAAGCAAAAACAGCTCGCTTATCTAAAAAATCATGAGCAGGAAATAATCGATTTTGTGAAATCCCAAAGTCCAAAAATTGAATCAGTTCAGATTGATTGGGAAGAGACGCAATGGAGTGATGGCGGTCTTACAAATCCCGAGTATTATATTAATGTTTTTGGGCGTATCAATAATCTTGAAGAATCGGGTTGGGGAGTGGATATACCAATTGATGATGATGAAAGTGTAAATCTTGAAGAAATGATTATAGGTAATTACATAAGTATCGGAGGTGAACCGATTGACTAATTGGAATTTGAAAAGTTTTAATAATATATGCTTCGTTAGAGGAATCATTCTATAGGGATAAAACTAATAGACATTCAGGAGTTATTTCTTGGATGGCTTTTTTACGCTATTCAACTCACCTATAAAATTCTTCTATTGCTTTCATAGAAAATATATATTAGCCAGATAGGGGCAATCATAGTAAAATAGCTATCAAAATAGACTAAAGGAGTTTGGAATGAAAATCGTTTCTTTATGGTCAAAGGTTTCTCTGGGCTTACAACTCTTGATTGCTTTAATTTTGGGTGTTCTTGTTGCTCTTATCTGGCCGCAGTTTTCGGCTTTTTACCAGTTTTTGGGTCAAGCTTTTATCAGTTTGATTAATATGGTGATTATTCCGCTGGTCTTTCCGGTTGTGGTCGTAGCTGTTGCTGGTGTGATCGGCAAGAAATCTTTTGGAAAGCTCTTGACAAAGAGTCTGCTCTATTTCTTTGGGGTCACGACGGCGATTACCTTTATTTTTGTCTTTGCATCTTATTATCTGGGCTTTGGTCAGGGAGTCAATATCGGTCAGGCGGGAGCAAGCATTGACGGTATTGCCAAAAGTATTCAGCTGGATGAGTTTTTGCTTAGCTTCATTCCCTCCAATATCATCAAGTCGCTTTCGGAAGGAGCTCTGCTTCCTATTATTGTTTTTGCTATATTTTTAGGATTTGGGCTTGGAAGTCTCAAGGAAGAAAAGACTCAGAAAGCTGTTGAGCTGCTGCAGATTTGGATTGAGGCTATTTATAAAATTGTCGGTGTGATTGTGAAGCTGTCCCCGATTGGTATTTTTGGCTTTATTGCTAAGGATGTGGCTACGACAGGAGTTGACAAGTTGGTCGGTTTGGGGCAATTTGTAGCAGGAACTTATCTGGCTTATGCGGTTCTGGCTTTAGTGATTTTTCCTTTGATTGCTTTTGCTTTCAGAATTCCTTATCTGACAAGCTTGCAAAGGATTTGGAGCCTTTTGACTTTGGCTTTTGTCTCTGGTAGTTCCAGGGTTGTCCTGCCACCTCTATTAAAAGATTTAAAGCAGCAGGGCTATGATGAGCATGTCATAGATTTGGTTGTGCCTTTGGGTTACACTTTTAATCTTGAGGGGGCTGCTGTTTATTTCTCTGTAGCAACTGTTTTTATTGCTCATGCTTATGGGATTGCTTTTTCTGTCTCAGGACTTTTCCTTACTGTTTTGATTTTGACTTTGATTGGTAAAACAGCTGCGACTGTGCCTTCAGGAGCGATTGTTGTCTTGTTGGCAGCTGCGCCTCAGCTAGGCCTTCCGGTGGAAGGCGTTGCCCTGATTTTTGCAGTTGATTTCTTTGTCAATGCTGGTCGAACTGCCCTCAATGTTCTAGGCCAGGTCTTGGCCGTCAGTGTTATTGAAAAGACGGAAGGAAATGTAGTAGAAGAATCGAAAAGCAGCAAGCTGACTGTTCGGTATTCATAATGGAGAGGAGACTTATGAGTCAAGCAAAAGTATACGTTATTCATGAAAATTTGGAGTGGACGCAGCACTTGGTCAAGTGGCTGGAGGAAAAAGATGTGCCCTATGAACTATGGGATTTGTCAAGTGGGATTCTAGATTTGCAGAGTCCGCCCCCAACAGGAATTTTCTACAATCGGATGTCTGCTTCTTCTCATACGCGTGGACACCGCTATGCACCTGAATTTACAGAGCAAGTTCTAACTTGGCTGGAAGCTCACGGTCGCAAGGTCATCAACGGCAGCGGGGCTATTAATCTGGAAATCAGTAAAATTAAACAGTATTTGAAGCTTTCTGAGGTTGGAATTGCTTATCCTGAGACGGTAGCCGTTTTGGGACAGGAGAATATTCTGGAGGCAGCTAGAAAACTTAATATATATCCCCTGATTACCAAGCATAATCGGGCTGGGAAAGGTTTGGGAGTGCAGCTCTTCAATAGTGAGGAAGAGTTGGAAGCCTATGTAGACAGTCCTGCTTTTGAGCCTTCTGTGGATGGGATTACCCTGCTTCAGGCCTATATCAAGCCTGCGGATGGTCGGATTCGTCGTTCGGAGTTTATCAACCAGAAGTTTCTTTATACAGTGTCCATTGATTCATCAGATGGCTTTCAGCTTTGTCCGGCAGATGGGTGCCAGATTGGGCAAAAGCCTGCTCAGTTAGAGACCTCAGGTAAGTTTCAAATTACGGAGCCGCTGCCTGCTAGTCAAAGACAGGCTTACGAGACCTTTCTAGCTCAGGCTGATATTGATGTGGCAGCTATTGAGTGGGTAGAGTCTGAGAGTGGTCAGATCTATGTCTATGATGTGAACACCAATACCAACTATAATCCGACAGCAGAAGACAAAGCAGGAATTTTTGCTCACCAACACTTGGCAGAATATCTAAAGAACGAGTTAGCAGCATCCTATCCAGAATAAATTTAAAACAAACAAAAGCTTTCCGTTTTGGAGGCTTTTTGTTTTTTTCTTCGTTTCCAAAATATGACATCTGTCATTTTGTTTTTGTGACAAACGTTAGGTGAAGCGCTTACAAAAATTTGTTATATTTAGATTATTGAGATTGCTTCTTTTTTATAAAGGAGTTAGGTGCTAAATGAGGTGTTCATTTTGAACAAGAAAAGGTGAAAGGAGTGCGTTATGTAGAAGTGATTTGGTTGTGAGGAGTCTGATTTTATTTTTAGAATATTGAGGTGTGTCATGAAAAATCATCAGGAAAAAGTGTGTAAAAATTGGTTTATGAGGAAAAGCGGCAAGCGTTGGGTTTTTGGGTGTGCCCTGCTGGCTTTTGGAGCTTTCTTGTTAGATGGCGGCGGTGTGGTTTATGCGGATGAGGGTAAGGCTAATCCAGCTCCTGCTCAGGCCTTGCAGGCTGATTCATCAGCTGTCTCGGAGCCTGAGAGCGAGCAAACAGCTGCTTCTACAAGGAATGCCGATAAGACAGATAACCCTGTAGCTGGGGAGACTGCTGCGACGGAAGCAGGTAGTCAGGATGCAGCAGTAGAGTCAGCCAATCAAAAGACTGATAAGGAAAATCAAGTCACAGCAAATGCTAAAGAGAGTAAACAGGAAGAAGACGAACAGCCATCAGCGAAGGAAGTTGCTTCGGAAAAACTCCCTGCCGCAGAGACTGTAGATAAACAGTCAGGCTTCAATACTAACTTGGAAGAAGCCAAGGGAGACAAAAATGGAGTTTGGGAAGTCCGGGAGCAAGGTCTTTATAGTGATGCCAGAGGCAAAGGTGATAGTTTCCTTTACTCTCAAAGTCAAGGAAAGGATTTTGTTTACTCAACAGATGTAACTTTCCTCAGTAAGGAAGGGGCGGCAGCTCTCATTTTCCGCAGTAATAATAATCCGGATGACAAGAGCAGCTATGCAGTTAATATTGATGGTGGCAGCAACAATGTGAAGTTTTGGCGTTGGCAAGGCGGACGTGACTATCAGTTTATCAATGAAAAGCATATCGAGCCTACGGAGGATAACAAATATCGGCTCAAGGTCGTTTCTATCGGCTCTTGGGTATCCTACTATGTCAATGATATTCTAGTGGCCAGCTCAGGAGATTACACGCTTCAGAGAGATGATAAGGGGCAGAATACTTATCTGTCAGAAGGTTATTTTGGCTTACTAAACTGGAACAGCGAGCTGCTTTTTCAAAATTCCTTTTATAAAGAAATCACTCCTCAGTCTAATCCCGAGTTGGAGGATATAAGGGTGACTTCTTCGGTTGGGAAAGTGGAACAGAAAGGTCAGTTCACTGCCCCTATCACTATCCAGTATGTCAAGCATGATGCTGAGACTGTAGACTTGA